>CAYVQI010000005.1:24161-55349 GCA_964454155.1 uncultured Alteromonadaceae bacterium
TGCTTGGTCCGAAACGCCGTCGTTCCGCGGGTTGTCACCAAGCGATGGCGCTTTGGAGGTTGTCGGCTGGGCACGAGGTGCATCGGACCGTTACCAATCAGGTCTCTGCGGCCAATTTTTTTCAGGGCCTCGCGCAAGGCAGGCCAGTTGTCAGGATCGTGGTAGCGTAAAAACGCTTTGTGAAGTCTTCGCTGCTTGATACTGCGCACTGAAGGGACGCTTTTGCTGTCACGACTAACTTTTTTGAGCGGGTTTTTTTCGCTGTGATACATCGCAGTGGCGAGCGCCATGGGCGACGGATAAAACGTCTGAACTTGATCGGCTCTGAACTTATTTTGTTTCAGCCAGAGCGCGAGATTGACCATGTCGTTGTCCGTCGTTCCCGGGTGCGCCGCAATAAAGTAGGGAATGAGGTACTGCTTTTTTCCCGCAGCTTTCGAATACTTATCAAACAACTGCTTAAACCGATCGTAAGTCCCAATGCCCGGTTTCATCATTTGATCAAGCGGACCGTCTTCGGTGTGCTCGGGCGCAATTTTGAGGTAGCCGCCCACGTGGTGCGTGACGAGTTCCTTCACGTACTCGGGCGTCTCGACGGCGAGGTCGTACCGAAGACCTGATGCGATCAGTACTTTCTTGACCCCGGGAATTGTTCTGGCTCGGCGATAGAGGTCCACCAAAGGGGTTTGATCAGTATTCAGGTTTTTACAGATACCGGGGAAAACGCAACTGAGCTTGCGGCATTTGGCTTCAATCTCCTCACTCTTACAGGCCAGACGCCACATGTTCGCTGTGGGGCCTCCAAGGTCGGAAATAACACCGGTAAAGCTAGGGCTCGTGTCCCGGATTTTTTCAATCTCGCGCACGATAGAGTCTTCGGAACGGTTTTGAATGATCCTGCCTTCGTGTTCGGTAATCGAACAAAAAGTACAGCCTCCAAAGCACCCGCGCATAATGTTGACCGAGTGCTGAATCATCTCGAGCGCCGGTATTTTATGGTCACCGTATGCCGGGTGAGGGCGGCGCTGGTAAGGCTGCTCAAACACCCAGTCGAGCTCGGGTGTAGAGAGCGGAATGGGTGGCGGATTAAACCAAACGTGTCGTTCCCCGTGCGCCTGTATAAGTGCCAGGGCATTGTGAGGGTTAGTTTCCTTATGCATCACCCGAGCGGTATGGGCATACAGGACTGGATCATCTTTCACCGCGTCAAAGCTGGGCAAGCGAATTACATCGGCGGTGGGATTGCTGCTTGCCATGAGTGACACGGGTTGCGCCTCCAGCACATCCTTTGAGACGGCGTTTTCAGCTTCAGAGTCGCAGACCTCCGGTTCCATGCCTTGATACGGGTTCAGTAGCTTGTCCACCTTGCCCGGTTCATCCACTGAGGTGGAGTCAATAACACGGTACCCAGGCAGCGCCTCCGACGTTATGAACGCCGTGCCACGTAGACCTTTAAGGTCGTCTATTGTCTTTCCTTGAGCCAATCCATGTGCGAGATCGACGATCGCGCGCTCAGCGTTGCCGTAAAGTAAAATGTCGGCTTTGCTGTCAACCAGCACGGACCTTTTTACCTTGTCACTCCAATAGTCGTAGTGCGCCATGCGTCTGAGGCTGGCTTCGATGCCACCAATGACCAAAGGTACGTCTCTGTAGGCCTCTCTGGCTCGCTGACTGTAAACCGTCACCGCGCGATCTGGTCGTTTTCCCGCAATATCGCCCGCGGTGTAGGCGTCGTCATTACGCCGTTTGCGGTCGGCGGTGTAGTGATTGATCATCGAGTCCATGTTGCCCGCGGCGACGCCGAAGAACAGGTTCGGTTTGCCGAGCGCTTTAAAGGCGTCAGCGCTTCGCCAATCGGGCTGTGAAATGATGCCTACGCGAAAACCCTGGGCTTCGAGTACCCGACCGATAACGGCCATGCCAAAGCTTGGGTGATCGATGTAGGCATCGCCCGTAATGATGATGATGTCGCAACTGTCCCAGCCCAGCTGATCCATTTCCGCCCGCGACATCGGGAGCCACGGAGCAGGCCCAAAGCATTCCGCCCAGTATTTGCGATGTGAAAAAATGTCGATCGGCTGCTCAGTCACGGGAGTATCGGTTTCTGCTCTCTCAGTTCGTCGGGGATTTCCATTTCAGCGCCACAGTGCTTGCAAAAGCGTGCATCAAGCGCATGGTCAGCGCCCGCACAGACATGGCAATTCCACGCAAGGACTTGTGAGGCTCGTCGGGACCCCAATCTCTCCCACAGTTTACTGGTTATGATGGCCGTCGGCACGGCAAGAATAGAATAACCCACCAAAATACCAATTGATGCGATAAATCGTCCCATGGGTGTCCCAGGAACCACGTCGCCGTAACCCACGGTCGTAATCGTCACGACGGCCCAGTAAATACTCATTGGGATGCTGACAAAACCATGTTCAGGACCATCTATCACGTAGAGAAGGCACCCGAAGACCACAACAGTGACCATGACCAGTGAGAAAAACACCAAAATCGAGCGAGAGGTGGCTCGAAGCACGCCAATGATCTCGATGTATTCCTCGTGCAGTTCAAAGAGATGAAGAATCCGAAAGACGCGCAAGACACGCAGCAGCCGGATAACGATCAGCGACGACGCCTCAGGGACGAACAGGGTGAGAAAGGTCGGCAATATGGCCAATAGATCGACGACACCCCAAAAGCTAATGGCATAGGCCATGGGGTTGCGTGTGCACCAGAGACGGGTCAGATACTCAATGGCAAAAACAAGGGTAAAACCGAGCTCTAACACTCGAAATAAATCACCATAGGTTGCGTGATATGCATCCATTGAGTCGAACATGACCACAGCAACGCTTGCGAGAATTGTGAGGAGAAGCGCAATGTCGAATACGTTTCCGCCCCGAGTTTCGGTGCCAAAAATGACGGTTTCAACCGCATCACGGATCGGTCGGGCATCATTCATTGGATAAGTCTCCGAGTAATGCGATCAGTGTTGGCCAGACCACGTCCAGAAGTAGCGGTTGTGCTTCGGCATTAGGGTGAGTCCCGTCGCGCTGCATTAGCTGCTCAGATAGAAAGATATGCTCGACAATAAATGGCAACACGGCGACGTCGTCTTGCTGTGCGACCTGTGCATAGCTGTCTCTGAACATCGTGGTGTAGCGACGTCCTAAATTCGGAGGCGCTTCGGCTGCGAGCAGAAGAACTTTTGCGTTGGCATTTTTGGAGGCGCGGGTCATCTCGGTTAAATGTGTACGCATTTGCTTAATGGGGTAGGCGCGGAGACCGTCGTTGCCACCAAGCTCTATAATCACGAGCGTCGGCTCGTGTTCCTTGAGCAGTGCGGGTAGTCTTCGTGCACCCCCGCCGGTCGTGTCACCTGAAATGCTGGCGTTGACGACGGTTGACTGGGATGCACGTGCTTTGAGTTTTTGTGCCAGCAAGTGAACCCAACCCTGCTCCATGTTCATCCCGTAGGCCGCGCTCAGACTGTCACCAAGCACCAGAACCTTTGGGGCTGTTCCTTCAATCGAGTGGCTTGCACTGGTTAGAAGCAACAGTACCAATCCAACGCCAAGACGATTTCGTAAGTGATGCCAGAGGTAGTAACGCATGATCAAAACATCCCAGTTAAGTAAACGAGTCAGCACGGCGGAGTCCGAACTTGAAATCCTGCGAGGGATCGAGCTGGAAATCAAGCAGGGTGAGACGGCCGCCATTGTCGGTGCGTCGGGATCTGGAAAGTCGACGTTGTTGGGGCTGCTTGCGGGTCTTGATACGCCGAGTGGGGGCATGATTTCACTCGATGGCATCAATATTGTGAATTTGGACGAGGATCAGCGGGCAACACTGCGCAGTCAGAAGGTGGGTTTTGTGTTTCAAAGTTTCCAGTTACTGCCCGCACTGACGGCGCTCGAGAACGTGATGCTGCCGCTCGAGCTTGCAGGCATTGAGCATGCGCGTGAAAAGTCTGAGGAGTTTCTTTCCCGCGTGGGTCTGGGTGAGCGCTTGCATCATTACCCCAGAACACTTTCCGGTGGTGAGCAACAACGTGTTGCCATAGCGCGCGCCTTCGCTTCGCAGCCCGTCATTTTGTTCGCCGATGAGCCGACGGGCAATCTCGACACCGCAACGGGCGCTAACGTGATTGAACTCTTGTTTGGGCTCAACGAAGAGGAGGGGACCACTCTCGTCTTGGTGACCCATGACAACGGTTTGGCAGATCGCTGCCAGCGGAAATTCACTATGACCGCCGGGCACTTAGAAGAGGCTTTATGAAATCACCCGTTGCCGCTTCTTTTAGGTTGCTGCTTCGTGACTGGCGAGGCGGTGAGCTCGGTGTTCTTTTTAGCGCGCTATTGCTGGCGGTCACGGTGGTCGTTGCCATCAGCGGTTTTGTCAATCGCCTGCAGTTTAATTTGGAACGTGAGTCAGCCAGTTTTTTAGCCGCGGATTTAGTGGTTTCGAGCGCCAAGCCTGTCCCCTTGGAATGGCGTACGAAGGTCGACACCGAGGGCTTGCAGCAGGGCGAGACTGTCACATTTTCATCCATGGTGATTTCAGACAACGATGAAATGTTTTTGGCGTCGGTTAAAGCGGTGGGGGGCGACTATCCGCTTAGAGGGTCACTCTCGGTAGACGTCGGCTCACCGCAGCTGTCGAGTCGGATCCCGGCGCCTGGCAGTGTGTTTCTTGCGCCGCGCTTGGTCCAACAGTTGCGGGTTGCTGCCGGAGACGCCGTCTATGTGGGTGACGCCACGTTGACCGTAGCCGGAACCTTGCTCAGCGAGCCCGACTCAACGAGTGGATTTTTTGGTTACGGGCCAAGGCTGGTCATGAATTCAGCGGATTTGGACGCCACCGGTATTGTGCAACCGGGAAGCCGCGTAACCTATCGCTTACTTGTTGCCGGCTCGTCAAATCAGCTTGAAGCGTTTCGAGACTGGGTTGATCCGCAGCTCACCCAAGGACAGCGACTACTGAGTGTGGACGAGTCACAGCCGGGTATTGGCGCGACACTGGAGCGGGCCAGAGGATTTCTGCTGCTCGCAGGTAGCTTGGGCGTAATGCTGGCGGCTGCGGCGATTTTAGTGGCTGCTCGACGATTCGGCGAGCGTCATACCGATCAAGTGGCCGTCATGAAAAGTCTCGGCGCCACCAAACGCACCATCCAGCAGCTCTACGCGTTGAGCCTCACCTGGCTTGGCCTCCTTTCTATTGCATTGGGAAGCGGCATCGGTTGGCTGGCACAAAGCGCAATGTTCAACGCCCTGGCGGATCAGCTGCCCGGTGAAATCAATCGCATTGGCGTCACGCCTTACCTAACGGGTGCTGTCACAGCACTGGTTTGCGTCGGGTTTTTTGCCTGGCCGCCGCTTGCGCGACTCGGTGGCGTCTCACCATTGCGCGTCATTCGTCGAGAGACGACCATTGCCAATTCGACGCGTGCACTCGATTTGCTGTTGGGTGCGGCCTCGCTCGGACTCTTGATGCTGTGGTACAGCAGCGACCTGCAATTAACCGCAGCGTTACTCGGCGCCGTTGCGATCACGGTCGGTCTGGGTTTTTTCGTGGCCCATGGTTTACTCGGTGGAACGCGTCAGATTGGAAGTAACGCAGGCAGCGTCTGGCGGCTTGCACTGGCCGGCATGCAGCGCAGAGGGAACTCCAGTGCGTTTCAAGTCGTCATATTCGGTATCGCAATTATGCTGTTGTTGGTGTTAACCGCGGTGCGAACAAGCCTCCTTGACCAGTGGCGGTTGCAGATTCCAGAGGGTACGCCCAATCACTTCGTGCTTAACGTGTCGCCCTCTGATGAGGCGCGACTGCTGACATTTTTTAGCGAAAGAGAGATCGAAGTGGGTGAGTTGTATCCCGCCGCAAGAGGACGGGTTATGGCGGTTAATGATGCGCCCTTACCTGATCGCGATTCTGCAGAGGGTGGGGCGCGCCAGCGCGAGGCTAATTTTACATCGACCGATACTGCACCTGAGGGAAACGAGATTGTCGAAGGCGCGTGGTGGAGCGCAGGCACGGATGCTGCACTGGTGTCTTTGGAGGACAGGTTTGCACAAGGTATCGGCGCGAGGGTGGGTGATCAGCTCACCATTCGCATTGCGGCTGACGAGTTCTCAGTCGAGGTGGCCAGCATTCGTAAGGTCAATTGGGAGTCAATGCAGCCCAACTTCTTCGTGATCTTCCCGGATCAATTACTACTGAAGTTCCCCAACATGTTGTTCACCAGCTTTTACCTGGAACCCGACGAGAAGCGCCGCGTGGGAGAGCTGCTCGATCTCATACCGACGCTGACCATCATAGAACTGGATGTGGCGATCGCTGAAATCAAAACGATTATCGATCAAGTCAGTCAGGCCATTGAGCTAGTATTAATTGTCATCCTCGTCGCAGGGGCCTTAGTGTTGATTGCCGGTGTGAGCGCCAGCGTCGATGAGCGTCTTCATGAAAGCGCTATTTTGAGGGCGCTGGGTGCCGGTCGTGGGACGCTCTTGGGCGCAGTTGCCATCGAGTTTACTGCAATGGGGGCGCTCGCCGGGGTGTTGGCGATTTTGGGATCGGAAGCTGCGGGCTGGGCGCTTCAAACGCAAATGCTAGAACTTGACTACCAAGTGCAGTGGATTTTGTGGCCCATGGGTATTGGTTTGGGGGCGATCATCATTGGTGGACTGGGAACCTTTGCCTGTCGTCGGGTGGTGTCTGCACCTCCACTGAAGGTGCTCCGGGAGCTCTAACGTGCACTCCCGGACACCTTGGACTTTACCCGAGTAGGTGACGAACCGCGTCGCGTTCCTCACTGAGCTCTTGGGCGGTCGCCTCCATTCTTGCGCGACTGAATTCGTTGATTTCAACGCCCTCAACGACGTGGTAGACGCCGTCTTTACAGACGCACGGAAACGAGTAAATCAAACCTTCTGGCACGCCATACGCGCCGGTAGAAAGTACACCCATAGACGTCCAATCATTTTCAGCAGTTCCCAACGCCCAGGTGCGCATGTGATCAATGGCGGCGTTTGCGGCCGATGCGGCTGACGACGCCCCTCGCGCCTTAATAATCGCAGCGCCGCGCTGTTGCACGGTAGGGATGAACGTGTCTTCGAACCAGGTCTGATCCACTAAGTCGATCGCGGACTTACCGTCGATGCGTGTGTTGTAAAGGTCGGGGTACTGCGTTGCCGAGTGGTTGCCCCAAATAGTCATGTGGGTCACGTCTGTCGTTCGTGTCCCAGTCTTCTGTGCAATCTGCGTGATCGCTCGGTTGTGGTCGAGTCGCGTCATCGCCGTGAACTGAGTGCCTGCGATATCGGGCGCATTATGCATTGCGATTAGCGCATTTGTGTTCGCAGGATTGCCCACCACCAATACTTTAATATTGCGACTCGCCACCGCGTTCATGGCCTGACCCTGCGCTGAAAAAATTGCGGCGTTCGCTTCTAAGAGGTCTTTTCTTTCCATGCCTGGGCCGCGCGGTCGTGCGCCCACTAAGAGCGCGTAATCGGTGTCGGCGAAGGCGACGTTGGGATCATCGCTGCACGTTATACCCGCAAGTAAAGGAAAGGCGCAGTCGTCGAGTTCCATTCGCACACCCTCTAGCGCATCGAGGGCAGGGGTGATATCCAAAAGATTGAGCCTTACTGGTTGGTCGTCGCCCAACATCGCGCCTGAGGCAATGCGGAAAAGTAGCGCGTAACCAATTTGACCAGCTGCGCCTGTGACAGTGACCGTAACGGGTGTCTTCATGGGTATCTCCTGATAATTCGGGTGTTGGGAACAGTGCGACGCGGATTTTCATCCTCTCATGAGCAAACTGCAAGTGCGTTTTACGCAGGTATTATGTTTATTCAGGTCAGTAATTTTGCTTCGGCAACCGCCTAGAACTATCATCCGCGTTTTAGATTTGTGATCAGAGCATGAGTCAAACCTCCAAATTGGCAGTAGACGCCGCACCCCGTGAGCATCAGCCCCTTGCCGCTGACAACCGCAAGTTGTCCTATAGCCACAATAAGGTGCGAAAACGCTTGCGCCGATTAGTGGGACAAGCGATCGCAGACTACAACATGATCGAAGAGGGCGATCGCGTCATGGTGTGTCTCTCGGGCGGCAAAGACTCCTACACAATGCTCGATATTCTTTTGCAGTTGCAGCGCAGCGCGCCGATTGAGTTTGAAATTATTGCAGTCAACCTAGACCAGAAGCAGCCTGATTTTCCTGAAGAGATTCTTCCTGAATACCTCGAGTCAATGGGCGTCGCCTATTATGTTCTGGAGCGGGATACCTACAGTGTTGTGCGCTCGGTGATTCCCGAAGGTAAAACCACCTGTGGGCTTTGCAGTAGGCTGCGCCGAGGCACATTGTATGGTTTTGCGGAGAGCATTGGTGCGCATAAAATCGCACTGGGGCACCATCGTGATGACATTGTGGAAACACTCTTCCTCAATATGTTCTTTGGCGGCAAGCTCAAGGCCATGCCTCCGAAGTTGCTCAGTGATGACCGGAAGAATGTGGTTATCCGTCCGTTGGCGTACTGCAAAGAGACCGACATTGAAGCCTACGCATCGTACGAGGCGTATCCGATTATTCCGTGTAACTTATGTGGTTCTCAGGAGAACTTGCAGCGTGCTGAAGTGAAACGCATGCTTCGTGATTGGGAGCGGCAGTACCCAGGACGGACAGAGACGATATTCAAGTCAATCCGCAATGTTGCGCCATCGCAACTTGCCGACCGCGAGTTGTTTGATTTTGAGACCTTAAGCGTCGAGCGAGAAGCAATGAGTGACGCGATCCTACCGATTATCAAAACGGTGTCATTGTGACTGAACCCTTGCTAATGGCCCATGAGCTCTCTGTTCAAAAGGGGGTGCGGACCTTGCTCAGTAATGTGAGTCTATCGGTGAGTCAGGGCGATATTTGGCAGCTTGCGGGAGGAAATGGTGTTGGAAAAACTTCGCTACTTCGGGCCTTTGCTCGGCTTGCGCGTATCGAAGTTTTTGGGCGGCTGGAACGGTGCGAGGATGTACTCTACAGCGGTCATTCTGCCGCATTAAAAGGCGCGTTGACGCCAAGACAAAACTTGATGACACACCCGTCTGGGTTGAATGTGCCAAGCGACTTGGCGATCGATACAGCGCTTGAAGCTGTAGGGGTTCTTGGTCACGCCGATGTTCAGACAGCTCGTCTGTCGGCAGGCCAAAAGCGACGAGTGGCCCTCGCGAGGCTTTTCCTACCCTCGCCCCGCCTTTGGCTGCTTGACGAGCCCTTTACCGCACTCGATGTGCAGGGTGTCAAAGCTTTGGAAGCGCGTTTTTTGGAGCACGCTTGCAAGGGTGGCGCAGTCGTATTCACGAGTCACCAGTCGGCTGCTCTCGGTGATGAGCTTAAAGTGTTGAATTTGGAGCACTACTGCGGTGGCTGATCAATCGGGCATCGATATTCTTCAATATTTAAGAGGCCAAACCGCTCGACATGTCCGTTTGCAGTTTGCCTCTCCCAGCGAGATCGTAAATCCGCTGCTCTTCTTTTTGCTGGTCGTCATTTTATTTCCCCTGGGGTTGGGGCCGGATCCTGAGCGACTGGCGTTGTTAGCTCCCGGTATTTTGTGGGTTGTGGCTTTACTGGCGAATCTCATGATTTGCATGCGGTTATTCGTCGACGATTTTGAAGACGGCAGTCTGGAGCAATTGGCGATGGCCAGCACGCCGCTTGCGTTGTCGGTCATACCCCAACTCCTGGCCGCGTGGATGACGGGCGGACTCGTGCTGAGTCTCGCCGCGCCACTATTTGGAATGATGTTGGGTTTGCCTGTGTCAGCCGCGCCCGTTTTGGTGGCAAGTTTATTGATGGGGACTGCCATTATGTTACTGCTGGGTGCGGTCGGCGCCGCACTCACCGTCGGCGTACGCAGGGGTGGCATATTGCTCGCCCTGCTGATTTTGCCGTTGTATATACCGGTGCTCATTGCGGGCACACGTGCACTCGACGAGGCGCTGCACTCAGGTGACCCCGCGGTTGCGCTGGCCTTTCTCGGCGCCGGTGTGACTGGAGGACTGCTGCTGGCACCACTGGCGATTGCCGCTGGGCTGAGAGTGTCTTTAGAGCTTTGATGCCCCCCATTTTTGACGTTAAACGGATATACTAATTTCATGTGGCGCATTATTCATCAATTAGGATCCCCCCCTTGGGTTTACCGATTTTGTGATCGGGTGATTCCCTGGTTACTGCCCTTGACCGCGGTTGCATTGATCGTCGGCAGTGCTTGGGGTTTGTTGTTCGCGCCAACGGACTATAAGCAGGGAGATTCTTACCGAATTATTTATATTCATGTGCCTGCTGCGGTTGTGTCACTGGCCGGTTATTACATTATGGCGTTTGCGGGTTTAGTGAGCCTGGTTTGGCGGATTAAACTGGCCGATCTTGCAATGAGGGCGGCTGCACCGATTGGTGCGGCGTTTACTGCGGTGGCGCTGATCACCGGTGCTATTTGGGGCAAGCCCACTTGGGGGGCCTGGTGGGTGTGGGATGCTCGTGTGACATCGATGCTCATTTTATTTTTCTTGTACGTGGGTGTCATCGCACTGTTTCAGGCCTATGACAATAAAACAATCGCCGCGCGCGCCTGCGCGATATTGAGTTTGGTTGGAACCGTCAATATTCCCATTATCTACAAGTCTGTTGATTGGTGGTATTCGCTGCATCAGCCGGCATCGATTAAATTTACGGGCAGCTCAGCTATTGATGCGTCGATGCTGTATCCGTTGCTGGGCATGATCGTGGCGTTCTACGCGCTGTTCGCACTGCTCCTGATGCTTAATCTCAAACAGTCACTGACGTCTGAATATTCGCAGTCAAATTGGTTGATCAAAAGGATAACGACCTAGCCATGCAGTTTGATTCGTTTTCCGAAGCGTTAACAATGGGGGGGCACGGCGGTTTTGTGTGGGCCGCTTACGCGATTACGTTCGTCGTGATTCTCGTGATGATGGTGCGCCCAGTGATTAATACCCGATCCATGCAGGGCACGATCCAGCGAGAGTTCGATCGTAAACAGGCTCATGAAAAGGATGCTTCCTAGCCATGCACCCCAAGCGAAAACAGCGACTTATTTTGGCTTTGGTCGTCGTGGTGTTATCCAGCGCCACGATTGGTCTCATCGCCTATGCACTGAGCGGCAACATTAATCTATTCTACTCCCCGTCACAGCTTGCGGCGGGTGAGGCGCCGATGGATCGTCAGATTCGTGTCGGCGGGATGGTGGTCGAGGGCAGTGTCAAACGGGCGAGCGACCGTTTGGAAACCCGCTTTGCGGTGACGGACTATGCCCACGTGATCACGGTATCGTACGACGGCATTCTCCCTGACTTATTCGCTGAGGGTGAGGGGGTTGTTGCCACCGGATTTTTGGGCCCAGATGGGACCGTGACAGCGACGGAAGTGCTTGCAAAGCACGATGAAAACTACATGCCCCCTGAAGTTGCTGAGGCGCTTGAGAATGCTCGCGCTACGGAGGTGCAACCGTGATACCTGAAGCCGGACAACTGGCACTAATTATTGCGCTTTGCCTTGCGTCACTCCTTGCCGTCGTACCCATGGTCGGCGCATGGCAGGGTCAGCGGTGGGCGATGAACATGGCGCCCAGTCTTGCAGCCGGTCTGTTTGTGTTTTTGACGATCGCTTTTGTGTGTCTGGTGGTGGTTTTTTTACAAGATGATTTTTCGGTCAAGGTCGTGGCGAGCAACTCGAACTCGTTGCTACCCCAGATCTATAAGTTTTCTGCGGTGTGGGGTAACCACGAGGGCTCACTCTTGCTCTGGGTCTGGATCCTAGGTGCTTGGGCGTTGGCAGTATCGCTTGCCAGTCGCGGACTGCCGCTGGTGGTGCTGGCGCGCGTGCTCAGCATCCTTGGAGTGATCGGTGTTGGTTTTATCGCGTTTTCCCTCTTTACATCGAATCCTTTTGAACGATTACTTCCAGGCGTCGCTGCCGAGGGCAATGATCTAAACCCATTGCTACAGGATCCAGGGCTCATTATTCATCCACCACTGCTCTACATGGGTTACGTGGGTTTGGCGGTTCCGTTTGCGTTTGCCGTGGCGGCACTACTCGGTGGGCGTTTGGACGCATCTTGGGCACGGTGGTCACGTCCCTGGACCAATGTTGCTTGGGCGTTTCTAACGCTGGGGATCATGCTGGGCAGTTGGTGGGCGTATTACGAATTAGGTTGGGGTGGCTGGTGGTTTTGGGATCCGGTTGAAAATGCATCCTTCATGCCTTGGCTGGTGGGGACAGCGCTTATCCACAGTTTGGCGGTGACCGAAAAACGTGGGCTGTTTAGGTCGTGGACCGTTCTTTTGGCGATCTCCGCCTTTTCGTTGTCTCTACTCGGTACGTTTTTGGTGCGTTCAGGCGTGCTGACTTCCGTTCACGCGTTTGCCGCAGACCCCGAACGGGGACTCTTCATCTTGGTGTTTTTAGTCTTGGTGGTGGGGGGGTCGCTGACGCTGTTTGCATTCAGAGCGCCCACGGTGGCGAGCCCGATTAGCTATGAGCTTGAGTCCCGCGAGTCCCTACTGTTGGTCAACAACCTCATTTTCGCGGTCTCGGCGATTGTTGTTTTACTCGGAACGTTGTTCCCACTATTAATGGACGCGCTGGGGCAGGGCAAGTACTCCGTTGGCCCCCCGTACTTCAACGCGGTTTTCGTGCCAGCCATGGCCTTAGTTGCGCCCTTTATGGCCGTGGGACCGATATCGCGATGGAAGCGTGACGCGTCGACGCGTTGGATCAGCGAGCTTGGTTTTCCGGCGTTGGTCTGTGTGATTGTCGCGATGGTGGTGCCTTACCTTGGTATCGGGCGACTCAACGTCTGGGCGTGCTTGGCTGTGCTGCTGTCAGGCTGGGTCATCTCGGGACTTATTCGTGATCTTCAACAAAGGACACGGGGTGTGACGAGTGTGCGAACTTTTATGACGCGTCTTACACCCTCTTATGTTGGCATGTTTACCGCGCATTTCGGGTTTGCTCTTACCCTAACCGGCGCCGTTTTTGTCACGCAGTTCAGTGCCGAACGAGATTTGCGAATGGAAGCGGGGGACAGTGTCTCGCTGAATAACTATCGGTTTACTCTTGAAGAAGTAACCGTGATCGAGGGCCCCAATTACAGCGCCGACCGAGGTGTTTTTTCCGTCTATCTTGACGGGGAAAGGTTCACAACAATGATGCCCGAAAAGCGGCGTTACGTGGCCAGCGGTCAAATTATGACCGAAGCGGCCATTGATGCGGGCGTGATGCGCGATTTGTACCTCGCGCTGGGTGAGCCGTTGGGGGATGGTGCTTGGTCGGTTCGTGTGCAACACAAGCCGATGATTCGCTGGATTTGGTTCGGTGCCTTAATGATTGGGCTGGGTGGTCTGACCACTGCCTTGGACCGTCGTTACCGTCGCGGTCGCTCCAGAACGGTGCCGCAGGAGACCCTCGGACTTGCTACTTAAACGTTTTCTACCGTTAGCTGCCTTCGCCGCCTTGGTGCTCTTGCTCGTGCGCGGCTTAGCTCTCGATCCTACGGCTTTGCCCTCGGCTCGTGTGGGCCAACCCTTGCCCGATTTTGATCTGCAGGTGTTGGGAGGTGCGTACCGTCGAAGCGCCGGTCAATGGCGGGGTCAGCCTGCGCTGCTTAATGTTTGGGCAACATGGTGTTTCTCTTGCCGCGTGGAGCACCCCTACCTCCTCGATTTAGCGGCGAGTGGGGTGACGATCTACGGCCTAAACTACAAAGATGATCCGACGAAAGCGCTCACATGGCTTGAGGAGTTGGGTAATCCCTACACTGAAACAGTTGTGGATATTAACGGTGATTTTGGTTTTGATTTAGGTGTGTACGGTGCGCCGGAAACCTATGTTATTGATGCTGCAGGAACCGTGCAACATCGGCACGTGGGTGTGGTCGATGAGCGAGTTTGGACCGAACAGCTGGCACCCTTCTTCGAGGGTGGCTCATGACATTATTTCGCTGGTTATTACTGACCGTTGCTCTCTGCTCAGCGGCAGCATGGGGTGTTATTGAGACGTATGAGTTTAGTTCGCCTGCGCTTGAGGCGCGTTACAAAGCCTTGAGTCAGGAACTTCGATGCCCTAAGTGTCAAAACCAAAATATCGCCGATTCTAATGCGCCGATTTCTCGAGATTTGCGGGCGATCGTCCACGAAAAGCTCGAAACCGGGGCTACCGATAGCGAAATTATCGATTTTCTGGTTGATCGCTATGGCGAGTTTGTTCGATACCGTCCCGGACTAGACCGCAATACCCTGTGGTTGTGGTCGGCCCCACTGATTTTATTGTTAATGGCGGTGGCGGTCGTGCTGTTACAGATTCGGAGGGATCGCGCCAGTGCGATGTCGCCTGTTCAGACGGCACGTGCCGAGGCACTGCGCCAAAAGTTTCACGACGAGGGACAGCAGTGAGTGACTTAATGCTGATTACAGTAGGGCTTTGTGGGCTTGCAGTCCTGTTCTTACTGGTTCTTCCTCGGTTTTGGACGCGACGTGTCGAAGGGGAGTCAGTGGATGATTGGTTGTCTGTGCGCCAGGCGGAAACCGATGACGCCTCGCTGTTAAACGATGCTCAACTGAGAGCTTGGGATGATAAAGATCAAAAAGTAGACACTCTCGTGGTTCGTGGCGCGAGTCATCGTTGGGGTTATCAAGTCGCACTTGCCTGCCTGCTTGTCGCTTTTACGGTGCCCTTGTATGACCGACTGGGTGCCTATGAAGACGTGCAAATTGCGCGGGCTATCGCCAACTTGGAATCAGCCGCACCGGATGAGGTGACGACGCTTATTACGCGTATCGAGGCTCGATCTTCACAGCGTCCGAAAAATTTGGATTACCACTCGTTACTTGGCGAATACTACATCGCAACCGGTAATGCGGAAGACGCGCTGGAAAATTTTGAGGCTATTTTAGCAGAGGCGCCCAATGCGCCAGACGTACTAGGGCGCGCGGCTCAGGCAGAGTTTGTTGCTAACGGGCAAGTCCTGACGCCGAGGGCGCAACAGCGGGCGGAACAGGCCCTTGCTTCAGATCCAAGACAAAAATCGGCCTTGGCAACCCTGGCTATGGGCTCTTTTGGCGCGGGCCAATACCTTGAAGCCGTTGGATACATGAGGGTGCTGCGTGATCTCGAAGCTCCGGGATCAGAGGCGTTTGAGCTAATGCGATCGGCAATTGTAGAAGCCGAACGCCGCTCAGCTGAATCGGTGCAAGCCAGTGGGGCACCGCAATCTTCAGAATTCGCCGCAAGCTCAGTGAAACTGGGTGTCACGGTCGAGTTGGAAGAGGGCTTGGCGCCCGAGGCTTACCGGGGGCTGACGCTGTTCGTGATCGCGCGGCCCGCAGGTAGTCAGGTGCGAATGCCAACAGCGGTGTCCAAGCAAGAGGTCGTGAACTGGCCGGTATCCGTGAGTCTGTCTGACGCAAACAGTATGGCAGGACAGGCGCTATCGTCACTGCAGCGTGTGGACCTGGAAGTTCAGTTGTCTAAAACTGGACAGCCTGGTCTTTCAAACGCTCTACTCACAGCCGCAGTCAGGGACATTTCTCTGATGGATACTTCGAGCGTTGTCATGACTTTACGAGATAACGCGCAATAACTCCTATTTGTATATAGTGTTGGAAGATCTTTCTAGGTACACTACATCTAGTGTTTTTGATGGGAAGACGGCCGCGATTTCTGCGCCGTAATTTGAGGGCTGATGCGCTTAAAGTCTATTTCGCTTGCCGGGTTCAAATCGTTTGTAGACCCGACCAAAGTCACACTGCCGAGCAACATGTGTGCGGTGGTGGGGCCCAATGGCTGTGGAAAATCTAATATTATCGACGCCGTCCGCTGGGTCATGGGTGAAAGCTCAGCCAAGACGCTTCGCGGCGAGTCCATGTCCGACGTTATTTTTAATGGAACCACACATAGGCAGCCCGTCGGACAGGCCTCCATTGAGCTTCTGTTCGATAATTCGACCGGCAAGGTCGGCGGCGAGTATGCGGCGTACAGTGAAATTTCGGTGCGACGATTGGTTACACGCGAGGGTACTTCAGACTACTTCCTGAACGGTAACAAGTGCCGCCGACGTGATATCACCGATCTGTTTTTAGGCACAGGTCTCGGACCTCGCAGTTACGCGATTATTGAACAGGGGATGATTTCTCGTCTCATAGAGTCCCGCCCAGAGGACCTTCGCGTTTACATTGAAGAAGCCGCAGGCATTTCAAAATACAAAGAGCGTCGGCGCGAAACGGAAAACCGCATGCAGCGGACGCTGGATAATCTTGATCGTCTCACAGACTTACGAGAAGAGCTTGAACGTAATTTAGGACACTTGAAGCGTCAGGCACAGGCGGCCGAGCGTTATGCCTCATATAAAACGGAAGAGCGAGAGCTGAAGGCGCAGTTGCTGGTGCTGCAACGCCAGGTTCAAGCGGGTGTTGAAAGTCGTGCGCAGCGTGAGATTGACGAATTTGCGACTGAAAAAGAGCGCTATCAATCCGAGGTGTCGGCGTCTGTGGCTGACATCGAGTTGCTGAGGCAAAGCATCACCGAAGCGAACACCTCAACGGGCGAGCTTCAAGGGAGTTTTTATTCGCTCGGCAGCGAAGTTAGCCAGATAGAGCAGTCGATTAACTTTGCGAAGCAGCGTCGGGAGACGTTGGCCAAGGACCTCGAACAAACCTTGCAAGGAAAACAGCGCGAACGCGGACTGATGGACTCTGACACTCAGCGCCTGAGGGAACTTTCCGAAGCGCTGACGGCCATTGAGCCGACACTGGCGCGCGAGCGTGAGGAAGTAGCGCGCGTAGACATCTCGCTTCAAGAAGCTGAAAAAATTGCGGCCACTGCGGACGGCGACTGGGAGAGTTTCACGCAACGTGCCGCAGTGCCTCGTCAGCAGGTGGAGGTTCAGCAGGGGCGCCAGGCTAACGCGGAACGTAATTTAGTGACGTTAACTGAGCGCTTGTCGCGTATTGAGGCTGAGCTTGAGCAGCTGAGTCGGGCTGACGACGACCAGGATGTGGACTCAATGAGTGACGCGCTGCAGGCCGCGCAAGTGAGCGTCACCCGTGTCAGAGAAAATTTAGACGAATTAAAAAATGCGTTGAGCGAATCTCGCACCAAGCTCGAGGCGCTGCGTCAGCAGCAGGACGAACTGCGCCGACAAGTACAGACGCTGAGCGGGCAGCGCGCATCGCTGGAGGCGTTGCAGTCTGACGCACGCGAAGAGAACGGTGGTCAGTCAGTGACCGATTGGCTTCAGGTGCAAGGCGTTGAAAAACACGGTGTTGTATTGGATGTCATTTCTGTCGATGCGGGCTACGAGGCAGCGGCTGATCTCGTTCTGGGCGATTGGCTCTCGGCGTTTCGCGCGGAGCTGGCCTCGTTTGATGCACTGGATGCTGAGCCGTCGCCCGGCCTGCGGTTGGTTGATCTTTCAAACGCGAGTCGCTCAACTGAGTCGTCCATGCTGGCGCATTATGTAGACGTTCCAGAGGCCGTCCAACACGTGCTCGCTGAGGTGCAAGTCGTTGAGGATTGGCGTATCGCTCTCGCGCAGCGTCCGACTTTGTCTGATGGCGCGTCAATTGTGTCAAAGGACGGACTGTGGGTGTCCAAGTATTGGATTCGCACTCGATCCGAGGCCGATGCAGAGCAGGGCATTATTGCGAGGCAAGCACGTTTAAGTGGCGTTGTTGAGGCGTTTGAGCGTGTGACCGCGGAGCTCAGTAGCACGGATGTGGCGATTTCAGAGCACCAAGCATTGCGTTCTGAAATTGAGCAGTCAATTGATGCAGCGCAGGAATCAATGCAAGTAGCGCAGAACGACGCGAGTCGTTTGGACGCTCAAAAGCGCGCACTCTTAGCACAACGGGAACAACGACGAGCTCGAGAGGCGCAGTTGCGCCAAGATCTGGCAGATTTAGAAGTGCGCGGCGCAGAAGAGCAGGTGGTGATTACACAAGCGACCCAAATGCTCGGTCGCGCAAAAATGCAAGTGGAGTCTGATGAGTCGGTCAGAAGCGAGCTGGAGTCGGCGCGAGAAACTGCGCGCGAGCACGTACGGCAGAGTCGTCAGGCGAAACAGCAGGCGGATGTTACGCTCAATCGTAGCGAGGTTAGAAATCGCGAGTTACTCACGCAGCAAGAGGCGTTGCGTCAGTCCATTGAGCGTGCCAGACAACAAGTTCTAAGCTACGAGGAGCGAGAGGCCGCAATTCGTGGCGAGATGCCCACTGACGAAAACCCCGACCTTGAAGCACAGCAATTATTGAGTCAGCTTCTTGAAAAGCGCTTGGGTGTTGAGGTGCAGCTGACTCAGGCTCGACAGGGGTTGTCGGAGCTCGAAACGACCTTGCGCAACAAAGAACAGGCCCGAATGACGGCGGAGCAGTCTGTTGCGGGCGTGCAGACGCGCAGTGAGGGCGTTCGTCTCAAACTTGCTGAGACCGGCGTTCGTCTTGAGCAGATTGATAGGGCACTGGCTGAGCTTGAGGCAGATGTGGCCGCTGTTGAAGTACACTTGCCGGAGGATGCTGACGAGACAGAATGGTTGGTCCGTGTCGAACGTATTGGCGCCAAAATTCACCGGCTTGGGCCGATAAACCTCGCAGCGATTGATGAAACAACGCGCGCAAAAGAGCGAAAAGAATACCTGGACGCGCAAGATAACGACCTGCGGACGGCGCTCGAGACACTGCAAAATGCCATTAAAAAGATTGATAAGGAAACGCGTAGCCGCTTCAAGGATACTTTCGACACCGTCAATGCAGGCTTTAGTGAGCTGTTCCCCAAAGTGTTTGGTGGCGGGACAGCCTTTCTTGAGATGACGGGTGATGACCTCTTGGACACAGGCGTTTCTATTATGGCCCGACCACCGGGCAAGAAAAATAGCACCATTCATCTGCTGTCTGGCGGCGAAAAAGCGATGACAGCCATCGCCCTCGTCTTCTCTATTTTCCAGCTTAATCCGGCGCCGTTTTGTATGCTTGATGAGGTGGATGCACCGTTAGATGACGCAAACGTTGGGCGTTACGCGCGTCTCGTGTCAGAAATGTCGAAGAAGGTGCAGTTTGTCTTCATCACGCACAACAAAATCACTATGGAAGCAGCTGAGCAATTGATGGGCGTTACCATGCATGAGCCTGGTGTCTCGAGATTAGTCACTGTTGACATCGAGGAAGCTGCACGACTCGCCGCGAGCTAAGGAAAGAGGTGATGCCTGATATCTTCCAAGCGTTGACCACAGAAGCGTTCGTCGCTGTATTTATTATTCTTGCCTTATGCGCGGCGCTCGTTGTGAGCTTTCGGCGCAAACAGCGCAACGGCTATAAGATGAATGCGCGGGTTGTCAGAGAGGAATCGCCTGTGCCGGACTATCATGACAGAAGCTCGAGAGAGCTTCCCAATGGCGGTGCTCGGCCGGTGGGGCGACAGGAACCGACGTTCGGCGAGTATGTGGACGATGCGTCATCGAGCACAGGCGTGTCGGCGCCCGTCAGCCCCGAGAGTCCCTGGGCGGTCGCTGAGAAGGCAAAGCTCACGGCTGACAGGCTCCCTCGCATTGATGAATCGCTGGACGAAACAAAAGAGAATAAAGCCGACACCCTTGTCGACCCGGGCACCCTAGATTGGCTCGACGAAATTGAGGCAATTCCAGCGGCTCAAGGTCAGCCAGCAGCACTGCCGCGCCACGAAGACACGACCGTGTATTCGCTTAACGTGATGGCTCGCGCTGAGCAAGGCTTTGCGGGTGATGACGTGCTCAGGGTGCTTCTAGGCTGCGGTCTTCGCTTCGGAGACATGGACTTTTTTCACTTGAGTCAAGCACAAGGCGGCAAACCCACGATTCAATTCAGCGTGGCAAATATGATGCAGCCGGGTGTCTTTGATCTTGAGGGGATGACCACACTGCACACAAAAGGCTTGATGTTTTTTCTGACGCTGCCAGGTCCTGAGGAGATGGTGAGGGCATTTGACTTGATGCTGGAAACAGCTCACACCGTTGCGCACAGTTTGGGTGGCGATGTTTACGATGAAACACGTAGCGTAATGACCAAGCAATATGTCGAAAGTCTCCGTCAATCGATTAGAGAATACGAAAATAAATCACGAGCTGAGAAGCTGAGGTGAGCACCGCTGAGATGGAGATCATGGAGCTTAGAGAGCGGCTCGATGTGTGGTCATTGGCGTATCATCGCGACGATGATCCGTTGGCCAGTGACGCGGAATATGATGCCGCGCTGCGGCGACTGCGTGACCTCGAGGCACTGCACCCTGAGTTTTTTTCAGCCTCGTCGCCGACCCAGCGCGTGGGCGATACGCCCTTGGGCGAGTTTGTTAGCGTGCGCCATAAGTTACCAATGCTTAGCTTAGACAACGCCTTTAGCGGCGGAGATTTGGCCGCGTTTGAGGAGCGGAACGCGGCAAAGCTTGGGGTTCAATCGTTGACGTTTTGCTGTGAGCCAAAGCTTGATGGTGTTGCCATGAGCCTTTTGTACGAAGACGGCATTCTCGTGCGCGCTGCCACACGGGGCGATGGGTCATCGGGCGAGGACATTACGCACAATGCGCGCACGATTGACACGGTTCCCTTGCGCTTACGCAGTTCGTCATATCCAAAGGTCCTTGAGGTTCGTGGCGAAGTAGTGATTCCACGCGACGCATTCACCACCTTAAATGCCCAGCAAGCCCAACGAGGAGACACCGTATTTCAGAATCCGAGAAATGCGGCGGCAGGCAGTTTGCGGCAACTTGACTCCAGAGTGACCGCCACTCGACCACTGGTTTTTATGGCTTATTCAGTGGGTTACGTCGAGGAGGCTGAGCTTCCGGCCACCCACAGCCACACGTTGGCATATCTGTGTGATGCGGGGTTTAAAACCTCGGGGCTTATTGAACGCGTCGAGGGATGGGCTGCAGCCGAGGACTACGTTGAACGCATTTTAGCTCAGCGCGATGCGATGGATGTCGATATTGACGGTGTCGTTGTGAAGGTCGATGACTTCTCGCAACAGCAACGTTTGGGGTTTGTTGCGCGTGCACCGCGATGGGCGATTGCTCGAAAATTTCCAGCGCAAGAGGAGGTGACGACGCTCTTGGGCATCGACTATCAAGTAGGAAGGACCGGTACGATTACACCCGTTGCTCGTCTCAAGCCCGTGTTTGTAGGGGGCGTTACGGTCAGTAATGCCACGCTGCACAATGTTGACGAAATGGCTCGCCTCGACATTCGACTGGGTGATGAGGTCATTGTCCGTCGCGCGGGCGATGTGATCCCTCAAATTGTTCGTTCCTTAGTCGACAGACGTGTCGGAAACCCTGAAATAGTCATCTTTCCAAGTCGGTGCCCGGATTGCTCTACGCCGCTTGTGCGCGATCTTGACGAAGCGGCGATCCGCTGCGATAACCGAACGGGCTGCCCGGCTCAGCAAAAAGCAGCGCTTGAGCACTTTGTTTCTCGAAAGGCCTTAGATATTGATGGTGTGGGGGAGAAGCTACTCCATCAATTGTTCGATACAGGTTTGGTGAAATCGGTCGCTGACCTTTACGAGCTGACCGTGGAGCAGGTGGCGGCATTGGATCGAATGGGCGTCAAATCCGCGCAAAAAGCCATTGATGCGATTGACAAGAGTAAGGTCACAGACTTGCACCGGTTCCTTTACGCGCTGGGCATTCGAGAAGTGGGAGAGGCGACGGCGCGTGGTCTGGCGACGCATTTTGGATCGCTCGATGCGATTGCATCCGCGTCGCAGAACGCGCTGGAAGATGTATCCGATGTAGGTCCAGTGGTTGCAGCCCATATTCGGCGCTATTTTTCTATTGAATCGAATCGACGACTCATTGATCGATTGTTGCGCGTTGGTATGGACTGGGTAGATACGCAACAGCCGACTAATGCTAAGACCGTCCTGGCGGGCCAAACGTGGGTGGTCACGGGCAAGTTGGAGTCTATGTCGCGCGACGCCGCTGGCGCTTTGGTCAGGCGTTTAGGGGGACAGACGGCGGGATCGGTGAGTAAGAATACCGACGTGTTGCTCGCAGGTCCCGGTGCGGGCTCTAAGCTCAGCAAGGCGCGGTCACTCGGGTTGAAGATTATTGATGAGATGGAGTTTGTTGAAATAGTGTCGGAGGCAGGTGTGTGAAGCTGATCAGACTTCGATATGTGCAATTACTTTTCGCCATTATCACCGTGACGGGTTGCGCCAGCGCGCCGCCCGATAAACTGGACAATGTCTGCGATATTTTCCGTGAAAAAGGAGGATGGTATGACGATGCTGTCGACTCACGTAAGCGGTGGGGGGTTCCGGTTTCGATCATGATGGCGTTTATGCATCAGGAATCGCGTTTTGTTGCAGGCGCTAAGCCACCACGTAAACAGATTTGGGGGTTTATTCCCGGGCCGAGAGCCAGTGACGCTTACGGGTACTCGCAGGCCAAAACCAGCACCTGGGACTGGTACAAACGTAAGTCCGGAAATCATGGTGCTGATAGAGATGACTTTGACGACGCGATTGATTTTGTGGGTTGGTATAATCACACGACGCATCAGGTGAATGGTATTTCGAAAGACGACGCTTTCCGGCTGTATCTTGCATATCACGAGGGCCATGGCGGTTATAAACGTGCGAGTTATCGCTCAAAACCGTGGCTGGTTGAGGTTGCTAAAAAAGTGGATCGCAGGGCAACACGCTACAACAATCAGTTGGCCTCCTGCCAAACTGAGTTTGAACGCAAAGGCTGGCTCGATTGGTGGTAAGGGCGTCATATCCTTGTCACTTTATTCTTATTTAATGGGCGGGACGGAGAGGGTGGCACGTAATGGCGGCACAGAAGGTACTGATTGTTGATGACGAGTTTTCGATTCGCGACATGCTCCGTATGGCGCTGGAGATCTCTGATTTTGAGTGTTTAGAAGCTGAAAACATTCAGGACGCCCACCGGATTATTGTCGATGAGCGCCCATCGATTGTGCTGCTGGATTGGATGCTCCCCGGAGGGAGCGGCCTTGAGCTGCTAAGGCGGTTAAAGCGCAGCGACACGACCGCAGAGATTCCGGTCATTATGCTCACCGCGAAGGCGGCTGAAGAAAATATTGTCCAAGGCTTGGATGTGGGAGCAGATGACTACGTCATCAAGCCCTTTGCACCTCGAGAGCTTATCGCTCGCATTAAGGCCCTACTGCGTCGGAGCGAGGCTGGGGATCAACGAGGTCGGCTTGAAGTCGACCAGCTGGTTCTTGATGTGGATAGTCGACGAATTTTTGTTGCGAACGCGCCCATTGAAATGGGCCCCACCGAATTCAATTTATTACAGTTTTTTATGTCTCATCCAGAGCGCGCCTACACCCGAAATCAGCTTTTAGATCATGTTTGGGGCGCTAATGTTTACGTGGAAGAGCGCACGGTCGATGTTCATATCCGTCGTTTGCGAAAGGCTCTAGAGGGCGGGGTAGTAGATTACAGCGACTTGGTGCAGACGGTTAGGGGAACGGGGTACAGGTTCTCGGCAAAGGGCATGGTCGCGGAGTGAGTCTCTCGCGCCACTGGTGGCGTGCCCTAACAAGACTTGTTGTTATTAGTTGTCTGGGCGCGTTGTTCGGAATCTTTCTTGGAAATATCGCGGTTGGGGTCAGCGTTGTGTTGGCGCTCATCCTGCTGTTTTGGAGCATCCAGCTTTTTCGGATGGAACGGTGGTTGTCTAATTCCAAGAGTGACCCTCCCGAGGCTAAAGGGGTTTGGGGGCGACTTTTCGACCACGTCTACCGCCTGCAACGCCAGAGTAAAGAGGCGCAGGGTCGCCTAGCATCCTCACTGGAATACCTCCAAGCGTCGCTGAAATCGCTGCGAGACGCTGCACTGATTACGGACCCTAGAGGCAATATAGTCTGGGTTAACGACTCCGCGGAGTCGCTATTGAGCATTACCTTGGTGCACGACGTTGGCCGCCCGCTGTTGAATCTTATGCGCGCACCAGAGCTGAGTGAATACCTCACCCGTGGAGAGTACACGTCACCACTGCGAATGCCCCCAACCCCTGAGCAGGATAAGTGTCTGCAGGTTGAGGTGTCGATCTTTGGTTCGGGCGACCGATTGATCTTTATCAAAGACATCACTGAGCAATACAAGCTCGAGATGATGCGCCGGGATTTTGTAGGGAACGTCTCGCACGAGCTAAGAACACCTTTGACGGTATTAAAAGGTTACGTGGAAAATCTTGGATTATTGGGTGATGACGTGGTCACGCAAATAGAACGACCACTGTCCCAAATGGACATGCAAGTCGGTCGTATGGAGGTGCTGCTTAAGGATTTATTATGGTTGTCACGAATTGAATCCATAGAAAACACAGATAAAACCTCGCCCGTCCACGTGGGTAATTTGATCGTGGAAATTGCAGACGGCTTAAGGGCCGCATGGCCCGACCGGCTCATCAGTCTAAGCTTGAGTCATGAGGACCTCATTTTTGGCGACGTGATCGAGTTGCACAGTGCGGTGAGCAATCTCATCGTTAACGCCTTGAAGTACAGTGACTCAGAATCGGAGGTCACAGTAGAGTGGTCTGTGCGTAACCACAGACCCGTTCTTAGGGTTGTTGATCGAGGAGAGGGGATTGAGGAGCATCACATTCCACGCCTGACCGAGCGTTTTTACCGTATTGATAAGAGCCGAAGTCAGAGCACAGGCGGCACGGGCTTGGGGCTTGCAATCGTGAAACACGTGGCGCTGTCACACAACGCGGAACTCACCATAGAGAGTGTTCCAGGAGAGGGCTCCGTTTTTTCAATACTATTCAGCGCCAATGAAGCGACTCTTTAAACGGTTTTTTGCCGTTTCGGTGCTCGTTAGCTCATCGTTTGTGTGGGCGCAGCCTGATGATGAGCGTGATCGTAGTTTGATCATCGTGGGTTCAGACACACTGGCTAAACTTGTCACCGCTTGGGCCGAACAATTTTACGTTCTTAATCCGACAATCTTGATTGAGGTTCAGGCTGTGGGCTCAGCTGCGACGCCCCCGGCACTGCTACTGGGGACGGCAACGATCGGGACGATGAGCCGTCGAATGAATGCCGACGAGCGCGGCGCTTTTGCCGGAAGACAGCAGAGACCCCCGATTGAAATTTCGCTGGCACAAGATGCTGTGGTATTGATCGTGCATCAGCAAAATTCGTTAGAAAGCGTGTCGATGGCAGAGGTCGGGCAGATTTTTGGTATGCCGGGCACCTGTGGGAGCTCCATGCGTCCCGTCTTTTGGCGAGATCTGCGAGAAGACAGCACACTGGCGAATTGGAAACTGCAGGTCTTTGGCAGAACCGCGACGAGCGGTACGTATCAATATTTTCGACGTGTCGCCCTGTGCGACGGAGACCCCGGTATTTTTGTCAATGAATTGCCGGGCGGAGCGGGCGTCGTCAACACAGTAGCAAGGGTTCCGGGTGGCATTGGCTACGCGGCGACGAGCTATACCTCCAACGACGTCAAAATATTAGGGATTGAACAGCCGGATGGGCGCATTTTGTACCCCGATGACGCCGAGTATCCGCTAAAGCGAACGCTTTACCTGTACGTGATGACCGACTTAACCTCAGAATCGCGGTCGATTGAGTGTGAATTTGTAGCCTACGTTGCGGGTGAGAAGGGCCGCGATCTCTTGAGAGATGCAGGCTTTAGTATTTCGCAAGTACCTGATGCTCAGTCAGCACAGGACGTCGCTGATGCCTGTGACTAATTGGCGCCATGTCAAGTCTGTAAGTCTGGGACTGCTGATTAGAGTCGCGAGTTTTACAGTGATCTTTGCGTTGTTGGGAATGGTTGTGCAAATGATGGTGGTGGCGGCTCCTATTTTTGCCGCTAGCACTCTAGAGCGCATCGATGCGCCTGACGAGGGTAGGGACACTCCTGTGTCGCGAACTGAGTCGCGAGACGCAGACCTCACGCGACGAACCTACTGGGTCTCAAAAGGAGGGTGGCAACTCAAAGGCACCCCAGGCAACCCTTGGCTATGGGTGCATGATCAAACCGCTGTTCGACTAAACGTCAGCGAATTACCCTCAGACTTCTCGATTGCGCAACTCGTTGGTCATCAGAGAGGGCTTGCAGTCCTGGTGGGCAATACGCTAGAGCACTTTCACTTTTCGCAACCGATATCAATCAATGATGTGCCTGCCGTAGAGCGCGTGAAAACCGTTGTAATGGGCAGCGATATTGTTGCTTTAGCCGGGCATCCGCGACTTGCCGTGGTTGCCCTTGCAACGTCTTTGTCCGAAATACAGGTTGTTGATTTTCGAAACCCTGATACCAACCTGCGTATTCAAGTGGATGTCGCGATCGATAGGATTGTTTGGGAGTCGCCGTCGCTCATTCGCGCACTGACATCCTCTGGCGACCCCTTGCTGTTTGCGTTCCGAGCGACTGACATTGGTGGTGACTGGCGTCGTCTCTTGAGCCCGATTCAGTATGAAGGTTATCCGTCTGAGGAGTATCTGTGGTTACCCCTTCCCTCAGCGCAGGCGGCTGAGCCAAAGTTTTCGGTGGTTCCTCTGGTTTTTGGAACGCTTAAGGCGGCGTTGCTGGCCTTACTGTTCTCCGCACCCTTAAGTTTGGGTTGTGCAATTTACGTGGGTTGCTTTGTGTCAGAGGCTCAGCGGCAGCGAGTGCGACCCGCGATCGATATGCTGACCGCGTTTCCAACAGTCGTGCTGGGCGCTATTGGTTTGTTTTGGCTTGCACCTCGCTTTGGTGAGTTTTTGTCTGCACTGATTGGCATTATCGCTTTATTCCCGATTCTGGCGGGTTTAGGGGTCTTTGTTGTCAGAGGGCTGGGGTGGCGTTGGGTGAGACATGACGCCTTAGATGACTGGCCACTGAGACTGTTGCCCCTGGTTTTACTTGTTATCGCACTCGGGGCTACTGCAGGGTTGAGTGGCGCGGCACGACTTCCCGGGGGGTCGCTTGAGGCTTACTTATTGTCAACTGGCCTGTCGATTTCGTACTTTAATTCACTGCTGGTTGGGATTGTTTTGGGCTTAGCGATTACCCCAACGATATTTTCTATTGCCGAGGAGGCGATCCATGCCGTGCCACGTAACATGGCCGCTGGGGCTCTGGCCCTTGGATCCACACCTTGGCAGAGTTATCGCGACGTTGTGCAGCCTCTCGCATTACCCGGAATGATTGCAGCGATCATGGTCGGATTTGGAAGGGCGGCGGGTGAGACGATGATTCTCATCATGTTGTCGGGCAACACTGGAATTATGGATCTCAGTATCTTTGAAGGGCTTCGCTCTGTTAGTGCATCACTGGCGCTAGAGTTGCCGGAAGCACCTAAAACATCCTCGCATTACCAAGTACTATTTGCGATGGGTTTGCTGCTTTTTGGTCTCACCTTTATCGTGAATACAGTGGCCGAGATTATTCGCGCGCGAGTAAGAATGCGCGTCAGGGGACTGTAATGGGATCGAATGCGACGATCAGACGGCGTCGACTTTCAAGCTCTCGATACGAGCGAATAAGATCTCTCGCCATGATCGGCCTATCCGCGAGCATGGTGTCTACCGTTTTGCTCATCGGAAGTGGCTTATTTGTATTACTGGTAGCCAGCGCTGGCGATTGGCTATTCTTGTCTTCTGGGCGTCTTGACGAAGGCGTTCTTGATCGATTAAACGATGTTTTCTTCGCCAAGCCAAATTTAGAGAATGGTTTGACAGGGTTGTTCCCGGCCATCGTGGGGACATTCTCACTCGTGATGGTTATGACGCTATTCGTAGCGCCCCTGGGCGTCGCAACCGCCATTTACTTAACTGAGTACGCGAGAGATACCTGGTACACCAAACTTATTCGTATCAGTATCACCAATCTTGCAGGCGTCCCCGCCATTATCTATGGCGTCTTCGGACTTGGATTTTTTGTCTACGGACTTGGCGGACAGGTTGATGCGCTTTTTTATGCGAAAAGATTGCCTAGCCCGACATTCGGGACGCCGGGTCTGCTTTGGGCCGCTCTCACGCTCGCTTTAGTCAACTTGCCCGTTGTGATCGTGGCGGTGACAGAGGGTCTTGATGCACTGCCGAATGACCTTCGCGAGGCCAGCATTGCTTTGGGCGCCACAAAGAGTGAAACGGTCTTCAATGCCGTGATGCCCGCGGCCTTACCCAGTGTTTTTTCGGGGCTGATTCTTGCAACCGCACGCGCGGCCGGCGAGGTGTCGCCACTGCTGCTCGTGGGGGCGGTCAAGTTCTCGCCGTCACTACCCCTGGCGAGTCGCGCGCCATTTATTGAGTTTGAGCAGAAATTTATGCATCTCGGTTTCCAGCTATTTGATGCCGCTTTGTTTGCGCGCCTTCCACCGGGAGGCCTTGGCTGGGTGGCATGCATCGCATTGATCCTCGTACTGTTAATTGGTGTTTTAAACTTAATCGCGGTGAGCTTAAGGACCGCCATTCTTAAACGCAAAACCTTTGAAAACCCCTTTTGAGCGATGTAATCATGTTTGAAAAGTTGAACGAAATTGAGGTAAGGCCCCCCGTTCCAGAGGGGGATTCACTGGTGGCAGTCTCTGTGCGGCAGCTGTCACTGGGGTATCGTGATAATCCGAAAGCCTTAAAAGATATATCGGTCGATATTCCTGAGCGGGCCGTCACGGCCATTATTGGTGCAAGCGGCTGTGGCAAATCGACACTGCTTCGTTGCATGAACCGGATGAACGATTTGATTGACGGTGTGCAGTACAGTGGCGAAGTGATACTGGATGGATTGAACATATTAAACCCCGATACTAACGTCACGGCGCTTCGCAGACGCGTTGGTATGGTGTTTCAAAGACCTAATCCCTTTCCGAAAACGGTATTTGAAAATGTGGCTTATGGACTAAAACTCAGTGGTGGGGCGAGCACCCGCGAGCTAGAAGAACAGGTTGAGCAAGCACTTCGAGCGGCAGCACTGTGGGACGAAGTAAAAGATCGACTTGACGACTCCGCACTGAAGCTGTCGCAGGGCCAACAGCAGCGCCTTGTCATTGCCAGAGCCTTGGCGTTAGAGCCGCAGGTGCTGTTGCTGGATGAGCCTGCGTCGTCGCTGGATCCGACATCTACCTTTCGTATTGAAGAACTGATCTACGAATTGAAACAATCGCACACCATAATAATCGTGACGCACAATATGCAGCAGGCAGCTCGAGTTTCCGATTGCACTGCGTTTATGCACGGTGGCCAGTTAGTGGAGTTTGGTCAAACAGAAACGATTTTCACGTTTCCGGCAAAACGTGAGACGGAGGACTACATTACGGGCCGTTACGGTTAAGGCTCGAAATATCAAAAATGAATGACTACAGTAATCAACGTGGACATATTTCTGCGCAATTTTCTCGGGAGCTCGAGGGCGTCCAGAGCGAACTGTTGAACATGGGCGGGCTCGTTCAATCTCAAATCGAAAAAGCGGTTGATGCAACGCTTGAAGGGGATTCACTTCTTGCCGAAGAGGCGATTGATCTCGACACTGAAGTGAATGCGTTGGAGCGTTCTATCGATGAGCAGTGTGCACGTATCCTTGCGCTTCGTCAGCCAGCAGCAGGCGACCTCAGGCTCGTTTTGGCCGTGATTAAGGTGACGACTGACCTGGAGCGTATTGGTGACGAGGCGGTAAAAATAGGCAGGCAAGCCATTTTGTTGTCAGAGGGAGGGGCTCATGACGAAACGGGGATTAAAGTTCGGAGCATCGCCATGCGGGTCAACACAATGTTGAAGGCCGCATTAGACAGCTTTGCAAGACTTCATACGGAGGGTGCGCTCTCTGTGATTTTGACCGACGACGATATTGATGAGGCTTATCTTGACGCAAGGGAGTGGCTGGTAGAGTTCGTCGAGGATCAGCCTGAGACGTTGAGAGCCTCCATGGCATACCTATGGATTCTGAAAAGCTTAGAGCGAGTGGGTGATCACGCCGCCAATATCGCGGAGCAAGTCATCTACTTGACGCGAGGTCTGGATGTGCGCCACCTGGACAGTGCCAAGGTTCGTGACCTCGTAAGCTGACATGCGTCGGCTAGACCAATACACTGTCAGCTTTTGGGTGATTTCATGAATCGGCATTGGTCTGACACGCTCAAGCGCCTCGCGCCCTACACCCCGGGGGAGCAAGCCCAGCGACTTGACATTATTAAGCTCAACACCAATGAGCATGCCCTGGCGCCTTCGGAAAAAGCCGCCTCGGCTGGACGAGCGTTGAGTATCGAGGCGCTTCGCCGATATCCCGATCCGAACTCGCGTGTTCTGAGGGCCGCAATAGCGGCTTCTGAAGGTCTTGACGTGGATCAAGTGTTTGTCGGTAACGGCTCCGACGAAGTGCTCGCATTCGCGTGGACAGCTTTCCTTGCTGATGACGACAGCGTGCCCGCAATTCCCGAGATGACGTATACGTTTTACCCGGTGTGGGGGCAACTGCTTGGTCACGGTGTCGAACGTATTCCAATGACTTCAGGTCTTGAGATTGATATTGCGTCTATGGCGGTCTGGGAAGGGCCCTTAGTATTTCCTAATCCAAATGCACCAACAGGTCGCGCGTTGTCGCGTGCTGCGGTGAAGGACTTGCTGGAATCAAATCTGGAGCGACTCGTGGTTGTCGATGAGGCCTATTTTGGTTTCGGTGCAGAGACCGCTGCTCCACTCATCAAGGAGTATGACAATCTATTGGTCACCCGAAGTTTCTCGAAAAGTCATGCGCTTGCGGGGCTCCGGGTCGGTTATGCGCTCGGCAACGCGTCGCTCATAGAGGGTCTGCGTCGTGTGAAGGATTCGTTTAATTCCTATCCGATTGACGCTCATGCTCAAGCCGTTGCGGGTGCAGCGATTAACGATATCGCTTGGTTTACTCAAGCGTCGTCAACCATTGAACACAATAGGGAGGCGCTAACCAATGGTCTTCAATCGCTAGGCTTTGATGTGCTGCCCTCACTCGCTAATTTTGTCCTAGCAGCGCATCCGCGGTATAGCGGTGAGGCGCTCACTAACATGTTGAAGCGGCATAATATTTTGGTGCGAAGCTGGTCAAGCGAGGCGTTATTGCCGTGGGTTCGCATTACTGTGGGGACACATGATCAGCAGCTCACTGTGTTAGCCATACTGTCCGAGGTGCTGTCAGCAGACTAAACGCGCTTGAG
>CAYVQI010000006.1:0-48262 GCA_964454155.1 uncultured Alteromonadaceae bacterium
GCGACAGTAACCACTACTTTATTGCCGGGAGGCCGCGTCACGTCTATCTCGCATCGATTGGTTCCTTTGACATGGCGGGTCTCAGGTTCGTAGGCGCCCTCTGTCAGGGTAATGAAGGGTTCGCAAGCGTAGCGGTCTTTAAAAACGGCACGCAAATTTGCGCTTTGATCCGTAAGGGTTGCAATTAACGTCGCATGAATACCTCGAACCATGGGTGCTAGGTGCGGCACAAAGGTCAGCGAGACCGGATCCTCAGTCATGCGCGCGAGGCCCTGCTCCATCTCTGGTAAGTGTCGATGCCCACTGACACCATAAGACTTCATTGTCTCCGCAGACTCGGTCAACAGTAAATTCACTTTGGCGCTTCGGCCGGCGCCACTGGTACCTGACGCACACGACGCAACCAAGCTCCCTGCGTCAACGAGTCCCGCTTCTAATAACGGCAAAAAGCCCAGCTGCACAGCCGTTGGATAGCACCCTGGACACGCGACGAGCTGCGCTTGCCGAATCGCCTCGCGATTCACCTCAGGCAGTCCATAAACGGCAGCAGTCACAAGCTCGGGGGCCACGTGATTCACGCCATACCAGGATTCCCAGACGTGGGTGTCCGTGAGCCTGAAGTCAGCGGAGAGGTCGATGACTCTTTTCCCACGGGCAATAAGCGCCGGTACGCTGTTCATCGCGACCGCATGTGGTGTTGCAAAAAACACAACGTCACAATCGTTAAAATCGACCTGAGCCGGATCCTCGAACGACAAATCGATGAAGCCTTTTAAGTGCGGGAACAGACGGTCTACACGCGAGCCTGCCTCCGCTCGCGAGGTCAACCGCGTAATCGCTACAGCCGGGTGACCCAGCAGCAATCGAATCAATTCTACCCCGGCGTAGCCGGTGGCACCTACAATGCCAACATTAATCATTTCAGGCCTAAGATCTGATATTGTGCGCGTAGTTTACTTACTGTTCAGTTTGAAACCAGTATGGAGTCACCAATGCTTTGGATTCAGGGTCTCCACGTCATTTTCGTTGTGACATGGTTTGCCGGTCTTTTTTACCTCCCGCGGATATTCGTCTACTACGCACAGGCGGAGGACGACACCACGCGGATGACGTTGGCTATAATGGCCCGCAAACTCTATAAATTCGTCACACCACTGATGATGCTTGCCATTATCCTTGGGCTTTGGCGGCTCAGTTACGCACTGGACTACTACCTCACTAGCCTCTGGATGCAACTCAAACTCGCTGGCGTTGTATTTTTGCTGATATACCATGTGCAATGCGGGCGATACGTGAAGCTTATTAACAGTGGCGACGATCATAGAAGTCACGTGTTTTATCGCTTTTTTAACGAAATACCGGTGTTGTTTTTGTTTGCGATTGTACTGTTGGTGTACGTGCGACCAGGCTAATACCGAGAAAATTTACTGCACAACGACATGAAGTTGGGGGACGCTGGTCAATGACCAAATCAGAAGCGCTGTTCGAACGCGCACAAACACATATTCCAGGCGGTGTTAATTCGCCTGTCCGAGCCTTTAAAGCCGTGGGGGGTACACCGCGATTTATGGAGCGTGCTGACGGCGCTTACATCTTTGACGTCGACGGGAAGCGATACATCGACTACGTGTTGTCTTGGGGCCCGATGATCATGGGTCATAACCACCCGCAGGTTCGTGATGCGGTGATCAGCACAGCTCAAGACGGTCTCAGCTTTGGTTGTCCAACTGAAATCGAGATCGAACTCGCCGAGCGACTCTGTAGTCTCGTTCCAAGTCTTGAGCAAGTTCGCATGACCAGCTCCGGCACAGAGGCCACCATGAGCGCAATCCGGCTCGCTCGAGGTGCCACAAGCAGGGACAAGATCATCAAGTTCGAAGGGTGCTACCACGGCCACTCAGATTCATTACTGATTAAAGCGGGTTCCGGCGCACTGACCTTTGGCGTACCCAGCTCGCCAGGCGTACCGGAGGTCCTAGCGCAACACACAATCACTCTGCCATTTAACGACCTGGACGCGCTGAAAGTGGCGTTTGAAGCACACAGCCAAGACATTGCCTGCGTCATTACCGAACCGGTTACCGGCAACATGAACTGCATCTTGCCCGAGCCTGGCTATCTTGAAGGCATGCGTGAGCTCTGCACGCAGTACGGTGCGATTCTCATCTTCGATGAAGTGATGACAGGCTTTCGTTTTGGCACACACTGCGCACAGGGGCACTTGGGGATAGACCCTGATCTAACCTGTTTGGGTAAAGTCATCGGCGGCGGGATGCCCGTCGGAGCGTTCGGTGGCAAAAAAGAAATCATGGCGCATATTTCGCCGTTGGGTCCGGTGTATCAAGCGGGAACGCTGTCAGGAAACCCAGTCGCAATGGCGTCGGGGCTCGCGACTCTAGATATTATTTCTCAGCCTGAGTTCTACGACGAGGTTTTCCGCCATACGACGCAACTGTGTGAAGGCATGCAGCTCGCTGCCGATGAGGCGGGCATCCCCTTTACCACCAACCACCTCGGAAGCATGTTCGGCTTCTTTTTCACCGAGGACAAGAAGGTCACCCAATACCCTCAGGTCATTGGTGCTAACGTTGCGCGGTTTAATCAATTTTTCCATCTGATGCTTCAAGAAGGTGTTTATCTTGCACCGGCTTCCTTTGAGGCGGGCTTTATGTCGTCCGCCCACACTGACGAAGACATCGCGAATACGGTGGATGCGGCGCGGCGCGCATTCCGCACCTTGAACCAGGGAGCATGACCCATGAGCACACCGAGAGGCCCCTTTCCGTTAACTCGAATGCGCCGCCTCCGAGCGACGCAATTTGCCCGTGAACTGACGGCTGAATCCGCCCTTGCTCCCAGCGATTTTATCTACCCGATGTTTGTACTTGAGGGCGAGGCGCAGCGAGAGGCAGTTGCATCGATGCCCGGTGTTGAGCGATTGAGTCTCGATTTACTGATCGAGCGCGCCCGCGAAGCCTTTGAGCTAGGCATTCCAGCTGTCGCCCTCTTCCCGGTCGTCGACGCGTCTAAAAAGTCGCTCGATGCGAGCGAAGCTTTTTCACCTGAAGGCCTGGTACAGCGAACGGTTAAAGCACTCAAGGCTGCGCTGCCAGACCTCGGGGTTATCACCGACGTGGCGCTCGACCCCTACACCACACATGGACAAGACGGCATTATTGATGACGATGGCTATGTGCTTAACGACATTACAAAAGACGCACTAGTCCAGCAAGCCGTCAGCCATGCGCGCGCCGGTGCCGATGTCGTTGCACCCTCCGACATGATGGACGGCCGTATTGGCGCGATCCGCGAGGCCCTCGAGGCCGAGGGACACGTCAATACTCTCATTTTGTCTTATGCCGCAAAATACGCGTCGGCTTACTACGGCCCATTTCGAGATGCCGTTGGGTCAGCGTCAAACCTTAAGGGCGGCGACAAAAAAACCTATCAGATGGATCCCGCGAACAGCGACGAGGCCATACACGAGGTCGCCCTGGATCTTGGTGAAGGCGCGGACATGGTTATGATAAAGCCGGGAATGCCCTACCTTGATATTGTTCGACGCGTCAAAACTGAGCTTCAAGTGCCCACCTTTGCCTACCAAGTGTCAGGCGAGTACGCCATGCATCAAGCCGCCTTCGAAAAAGGCTGGCTGTCTCGTGATGCGGTCATACTCGAGAGCCTGCTCTCGTTTAAGCGTGCGGGAGCCGACGGGATACTGACGTACTTTGCTATTGATGCGGCGAGGCTGCTTTTAAAGCAATGACCGCTAAGGCAGTAACCCCTAAGGCGATGCGCATTGGGCGTCAGATCAGGAAACTCTCACTCGCTCTTATAATGTCGGTGTTGAGCCCCCTATCAAGCGCCTGTGAGTGTCTTTGGCAGGGTAGCTTTTCAGAGGTTGCTCCCACGGCTGACCTCGTGGTGCTGGGTACAGTCGGACGTGTAAAAGGAAACGCAATCGACATTGATGTTGATGTCACACTCACCGGCCCCGACTGGGCCACGGCGCCTCGTGTTTGGCTTAAGACCGCCGATTATTGCCGTCCCGACGTGGCCGAGTTTGCACAGGGTCAGCGGTTTATTTTCGCCCTACGACGACTCACAGAGGTTCCCGCCGACGGGTTCAACCCATCAACACCTAACCTGAGTTACGGCCGAGTGGGCGACTATGCGCTGTCAAGCTGCGGAGGCTATTGGCTGAGAGTGGAGGGGCTTCGCGCCTCGGGCAATCTCGTTCCTGGCATGCCACGCTATGCGCATAGCCCAGAGATGACCCCCGTGCTCATTGGTCACGTCACTGCCTACCTCAAAGGATGGGCCACCCTAGAGTCATTAATTGACGCCACAAAAAAAGACCCGGAACTCGAAGCATTAAAAAAAGACTCACGCAGTTTTTTACGTGGATTCTCGCCCGGCGAGGACAACGAGCGCTAGATGGCTAAGCCCGCGTGACGTGCGCGGCTCGATTGTGACGCCCACCAACAAGTTCTAACAGTTCGTCGATCATCATCAGAGACAGCCCCCAGATCAACCGTCGGTCAAAAGTAAAGGCGTCAGACTCAAGCGTCTCACCGCGCCATTCCCACTGATGACGCGCTCGATTGATGTCGTCCATTAAAAAATGAATGGGAATCCAGACTGTATCGTCAACCTCGTGGTTTAACGTGAGCTCCGGACAATGGTTTATAACGAAAACAAACGGCGCTACCAGCATCTCAGGCCGGTCAGCACGCCATCCTGTATTGACATCAGACAGCTGACAAATGAGCTCACCGTATGTGTCTAAATCCAGACCCACTTCCTCCCACGTTTCACGCTTTGCGCAGCTCACATCGCTGGGATCGCCGGGGTCTTTTCGTCCACCAGGAAAGCCCATGTGGCCCGACCAAGGGTCGCCCTCTCTCACCGCGCGCTGAATCATCAACATCTCAGGACCCGAAGATCCATCCCTCAGCCCAATGGCCACCGCTGCGCGTTTGGACACAACGGAAATCGCCGGCGGCGAGACCTTGCCGAGCACCTCGATCATCTGTTGAAAACTTGGGAGCACTGAACACCTCTTGTGTGTCTCAAGTTTACATAAATCTCACCGAATCTGTCTGATTACAATCAAGACAAGTTAATGAACCTGACAAGTTAGCGTGCGATACTACTGGCTTACTGGGATTACCTTTATTTGGAAAATTTGTGTCAGAAAAATTCGTTTACGCCATAGGCGCCGCCTTAGTCGATACTGAAGTGACCGTTTCAGATCAGGATCTAGACCAGTTGGGCATTGAAAAAGGCACGATGACGCTGGTCGACGAAAATCGTCAGCGAGAGATCAAACATCACTTAGCCTCGCGTCTCAGTCATGCACACCATGCCTGTGGTGGCAGTGCCGGCAACAGTGTGATTGCAGCCTCGCAATTTGGAGCCCCAACGTACATGAGTTGCTTGGTTGCCAACGATGAAGATGGTGATGTTTATATTGCAGACCTCGACGCCTGTGGCGTGGCACATGGCTTCCTCGAAGAGCGCCGATCGGGCACCACAGGAAAGTGTTTAGTCCTCATCACCCCCGACGCTGAACGCAGTATGAACACCTTTTTGGGCGTGTCGGAGACGCTGTCGGTTTCAGAGGTCAATGACCGTGCGATTGCAAATGCACAATGGATTTATCTTGAGGGCTACCTTGTCACCTCACCAACAGGTCATCAAGCAGCACTAAAAACCAAACAAGTTGCGCAGGCGAACGGCAGAAAGGTCGCTGTCAGCTTTTCCGACCCGGGAATGGTGACGTTTTTCAGAGACAACATGAATGCCATTCTTGAGGACGGCGTCGACTTTATTTTTTGCAATGAAATTGAAGCACTCGAATGGGCGGAAACGGACAATTTGCAAACCGCTGTCGAGAAACTGAAGACCATCAGTCAAAGCTTTGTCATTACCCGAGGCGCCAATGGTGCCCTTTTGTATGACGGGACCCAGCAACACCACGTGCCCGCTCAACCGGTTAACGCCGTCAACACCAACGGGGCAGGTGACATGTTTGCGGGCGCTTTCTTTTATGCCTTATGGGCAGGAACCGATATGCTAGAGGCGTGTGAGTTTGCGTCTAAAGCGGCCGGCGCGGTGGTGTGCCAAGCAGGCCCGCGCTTGAGCCTTGAGACCAGCCATAAGCTCAGAGACGCCCATTTTGAAGCCCAGCGTTTGAACACCAGGAGCACGGTATGAGTAAGCGTGAACTAAAGCCCGAGGTTAAAACTGATCCTCTTTACCAACTATTGCGCCATGAAGATGTCGACAGTTTTAACAAGCAGCGCGCTAAGTTAGACAATTCACAGTTGTCGGGCGGAGACTACCGAGGTCGTGATCTGCGAAAAATGAACGCGAGAGGATTGGATTTTTCAAACGCGTATTTTCGTAATTGCGATTTGTCGGGTATTGATTTCAGGGAAACTAATCTTGAGGGAGCGAGCCTCCTCGACGCGAAGGTCTCGGGAGTCTACTTTCCCGACGAACTCAATCCGGACGAGATACGGCTCTCACTCGACTATGGTACGAGACTCCGCTATCACAGATAAGGAAAGTGGATGAAACGCTTAGGACCAACAATCGTTAGTCGACTGCTTCTTGTCACGCTTGCGTGGTTACCCTTGGCGGCGCTGGGGCAAAACGCCCTGTCCGCCTACACGCAACAGCAGACACAATTCCTCCCAGTCGATGACGCCTACCGTCTAGACATGGTTGCTGATGGTGATCAGCAAGTGCTTCTGCAGTGGGTCATTGCGCCCGAGTACTACTTGTATCGTCACGCGTTCAAGGCGCGTGCGCGCTCGATACAAGGACCGATTGATACGCAGCTGGCGATTGCACCGGGGCTGGCAAAGACGGATGAATTTTTTGGCGATGTCGAGGTGTACTACGGCGCACTCGATGCCACCCTCAGTCTCGCTGAACGCGCCGAACTGGTTGAGCTCAAGATTACCTATCAGGGGTGTGCCGATGCCGGGCTTTGCTACCCACCGGAGACCAAATCGTTTCTCTGGCATACAGACTCGGGAGACATTCGTCCAGGTACCCTTGAACCGCTGACCAGCAACTCAACGCCAGACACAAACTCAAACGAGACTGAACCCAGCCTAATAGCCGCCATCATCTTTGCATTTTTAGGCGGGATCATCCTCAATATTATGCCCTGCGTGTTCCCAATTCTTTCCCTCAAAGCGCTGAGCTTTACACGCGGGAATGCACAAACGCATCGCCGAGCAAGCCTCGTGTACGCCGCCGGGGTAGTCCTCAGCTTCGTTGCGATTGCGAGCGTTTTAGTCGCCATACAACAAACGGGAAAGCTCATAGGATGGGGCTTTCAGTTACAAAATACAGGATTTGTGATTGCACTTGCCTATCTATTTACCGTGATGGGGCTGAGTCTTAACGGCCTTATTCACTTCGGTACGTCGATGATGAATATGGGTCAGTCGCTAACCGAGCGTGAGGGTGACGCAGGTAGTTTTTTTACAGGTGTTCTCGCTGTGGTTGTTGCCAGCCCCTGTACAGCGCCCTTCATGGGCAGCGCACTGGGCTACGCCCTGACGCAGCCAATCGCGATTACATTGCTTGTTTTCGCTGCCCTCGGTGCCGGTATGGCTTTTCCTATGGTACTGCTGAGCTACAGTAACGCCATGGTCAAGTTGCTGCCCAAGCCCGGCGCCTGGATGGACACAGCAAAGAACATACTCGCGTTTCCGCTCTATCTCACCTCCGTTTGGCTTCTTTGGGTAGCCGGCAATCAAAGCGGCGTTAACACCATGGCAATGGCACTCGCAGGACTGGTATTGGTCGCTCTTGCGGCCTACCTGTACGGCCAGAGCGTCATCAGAAAAGTCACCGCTATTATGCTGCTCCTCGGTGCAATAGCATTGGCCATCCCTGCAACAAACACATCGGACCAAACCAGTGCGTCGCGCGCGCTTGCTGACGGACAAATTGCCTGGTCCGCCGCTGCTCTGGACGACCATCTGAACCGCGGTGACCCTATTTTCGTGGATGTGACTGCAGACTGGTGCATCACGTGTCTTGCTAACGAGGCCGCTGTACTGTTCACGACCGAAGTAGAGCAGGCATTTGTCAGTGCTGACATTCCTTACATGATTGCCGATTGGACAGACTACGATTCTGACATCGGAGCTTTTGTGAAATCGCACGGTAGAAGCGGCATCCCTCTTTACGTCATGTATCCGCGGGGAAAAGGCAGCGAGCCGATTATTCTGCCCCAGTTGTTAACCCGAGATATCGTGTTAAGCGCCATTGAAAATGCGCGATGACCACCCCATGTTTCACCTGGACACAATCAGCAAGACGCGAGGCGTACCATGCATAGGCCAGCCCTATTTCTATTAATGTCAGTTTTGGTCCTCAGCCCCCAGACTTGGGCAGCCGATCTGTCGGTTACCAATGCGTGGGTACGTGCGACACCCCCGGGAAAACTGATGACCGCGGCCTACGCCACACTGCAAAATACGAGCAACGAAACCTTGGTCGTCACGGGCGTTACAAGCGACGTTACCGAATACACGTCAGTTCATGAAACACTGATCGACAGGGATCGCGCAACAATGCGGCCCGTGCAGCAGTTGACGCTTAACGCCGGTGAACGCACTGATCTTGCGCCAGGCGGCACACATATCATGCTGATGAAGCTCAGTGAGCCTCTCACCGACGCACAAAGCATCGACATCTGCTTCACGCTGGAGAACAATAACTCGGTGTGCAATGAATTCCCTGTCACCAAACACCACGCGTCGATGAAGCACCATTAAGACGGCCACTGTCGCAAAAGGAATCGGTATTAAATGACATTCAGAGCTCGTTTTTCGCAGACGTTAACGAGAGTGCGCGGATTTCTCCCAGCAGGTGACTCACTGCGTGTATTGCGCAGCAAGGGTGGGCAACGAACGGTCATCGGGGTCTTCGCAGCTTACGCGCTCGTTGTAATAGGCCTTGGCTTTTACTGGAGCTGGCCGCCAGCAGCTTTCGATGTGGTTGAAAATCGAGCCGCCTATCTCCAGCCTTCTCAAACACCCGTCACAGGCACGGCCACCACGTCGGCTCTTTTGGAGGTGACCCGTCTCTTACTTGAAAAAAATGGGGGATACATCAGTAATGACGTTGTGCCGCCGGGAGCTTATTTAGACAATATGCCGAGCTGGGAATACGGCGCTTTGATTCAGTCTCGCGACTTGGCAAGGGCCCTACGCGAAGTATTGAGTCGTTCACAGTCCCAGTCCCAAGAAGATGTCGATCTCACATTGGCAGAGCCACGAATCAACTTCCAAAACTCGAGCTGGGTACTCCCCTCTACTGAGTCACAATATCGCGACGCGCGCCGGTACTTGGAGGCCTACCTCAAGCGACTTCCAAAACAGGGCGAGGATGGCGCTCAGTTCTACGCGCGTGCCGATAATCTGAGTTTCTGGTTGGGTATGGTTGAAAAGCGTCTCGGCAGTTTGTCTCAAAGACTGTCCGCAAGCGTTGGGCAGCGGCGCGCTAATACTGACTTAGCCGGCGATACAGCCGCGACACAGTCAACCCTTGGAACAAGCGAATTTATTGTAAAAACACCGTGGCATGAAGTGGATAATGTGTACTTCGAATCACGCGGCGCAGCCTTTGCGCTGATCCACTACTTGAAAGCGGCTGAAGTCGACTTTGCAGAGGTTCTCGCGCAAAAAAATGCGGCGGTCAGCCTGCGTCAGATTATCCGAGAACTCGAAACGACCCAACAAACAGTCTGGAGTCCCGTCATTCTCAACGGGTCGGGCTTCGGGGTTTGGGCTAATCACTCGCTGGTTATGGCGAGTTATCTGTCGCGCGCGAACGCCGCGCTGATCGACCTCAGAGAATTATTGGCACAGGGTTAGGCCGGCTTTACACCAGAAAGCAGGACCCAACCGTCACGCCGGTCAGTCACTTCCAAACCCACATGCGCATAGTGCTCGATCAGCTCGGCTGCCTGTTCCTCCAACACACCGGTCAACAGTAATCGCCCTCCCGGGGCCATCAGCTGAATAAGCTCCTGCGCCAGCGAAAGCAGCGGCCCGGCCAAGATATTAGCGACCACTACGTTAGCGACGTTAGACCACGCCGAGAGCCTACCGTCCTCAGGCATTACTGCGTCAAATTGATCCGCACTAATCTTATTTCGCGCAGCGTTATCTCGACTTGCAGCCAATGCCTGCGGGTCATTATCAACACCCAAGGCTTTGGATGCGCCCAACTTCAGCGCCGCAATCGCCAAAATACCCGACCCGCAACCAAAGTCGACCACCGACTCCCCCCCACTCATTGCCGCGTCTAACGCACCGAGGCACATGGCAGTGGTGGCATGCGTGCCGGTGCCAAAGGCAAGCCCGGGGTCCAGCATGACATTAACCAGCGCTTCATCAGGCGGCTCAGCCCAACTGGGGCAAACCCACAAGCGAGGTCCCATTTGAATGGGTGCAAAATCGTCCATCCACACTCGCGTCCATTCTCGATCCTCAAGCCGCGAGAGCTCGCTCTTAGAATTTTCAGCCAACAAGGTGCGGGGCAAAACCGCTCTGATTGACGAAAGATCAGCATCACTGGTGAACAACGCCGTCAACACCACATTTTGCCAAAGTGGCGTTTCACCCGGCCCTGGCTCAAGTAAGGGCTCGTTCGCATTATCCTCAAGCGTCACCGCTAAAGCGCCACGTTCAAACAGCCATGCCTCGAGTGCTTCAACCAGCTGCGAGTGAGTTTCTAATACCCACTCTTGCCAGTCAGGTGAACTCAATGCTCGTGTTCCAGCTTGCTCTCGAGATAGTGAATACTAACTCCGCCTGCGACAAATGATGGGTCGACCACTAACTCGCGGTGTAACGCAGAGTTCGTTCTAATACCTTCAACCACGAACTCATCGAGCGCCTGACGCATTTTCTTGAGCGCAATTTCACGGGTATCTCCGTGCGTGATGAGCTTACCAATCAAGCTGTCATAGTGCGGCGGGACCGCGTAACCACTGTAAATATGAGAATCGACGCGAACGCCGTGACCACCAGGCGCGTGGAATGTCTTAATGACACCCGGAGATGGCATAAACGTGCGTGGGTCCTCAGCGTTGATTCGACACTCCACCGAATGCCCGTTAAAGCTGACATCGTTTTGCGTGATCGATAATGGCTGGCCGCCGGCAATAAGGAGTTGCTGCTTGACGATATCAATCCCGGTGATCATCTCCGTGACCGGATGCTCCACTTGAATACGCGTATTCATTTCGATAAAGAAAAACTGCCCATCCTCATAGAGAAACTCGAACGTGCCTGCACCGGTATAGCCCATATCAATACAAGCCTGCACGCACGCAGCACCCACGTCCTCTCGTAATGCTTGAGGAATACCAGGCGCCGGCGCCTCTTCGATAATTTTTTGGTGACGCCGTTGCAGCGAGCAATCTCGATCACCCAAGTGCACCGCGTGGCCTTGTCCATCCGCAAGAATCTGTATTTCGACGTGCCGCGGCCGCTGCAAAAACTTTTCCATGTACACGACGGGCGAGCCAAATGCTGCTGCGGCCTCAGATTGCGTAACCTCAATAGAAGACAGCAATACTTCTTCGTTGTGCACCACTCTCATCCCGCGGCCACCGCCGCCCGCGGCCGCCTTTACAATCACCGGATAGCCAATGTCTCTCGCAATTCGCAGCACTTCATCGGGATCATCCGGTAACGCACCTTCAGAACCCGGAACGGTGGGAACCCCTGACCTGCGCATCTGGTGCTTTGCGGACACTTTATCGCCCATAAGGCGAATAGTCTCGGACCGGGGGCCGATAAACTTAAACCCGCTGCGCTCTACTTGCTCTGCAAAGTCAGCGTTCTCCGACAAAAAACCATAACCGGGGTGTATACCGTCAGCGCCCGTAACTTCGGCAGCGCTTAAGATCGCGGGCGCTTGAAGATAACTTTGAGTGGATTGCGCCGGTCCAATACACACGGCCTCGTCGGCAAGTCGCACGTGTTTTAGATGACTGTCTGCAGTGGAGTGCACGGCAACCGTCGGAATATCCAACTCCCGACAGGCGCGCAAGATGCGCAGTGCAATCTCACCGCGGTTTGCAATGAGTACCTTTTTCAACATGAGCGTTTATCCTTAACCGAGACGGGGGCGCTTATTCAACAGTGAGTAGCGGCTGATCAAATTCAACCGGCTCTCCATTCTCAGCGTGGATGGCCGTAACCGTTCCCGCGTGGTCTGCCTCGATCTGATTCATCATTTTCATTGCCTCGACAATGCACAGGACATCGCCGGCGCGCACGCTTTGGCCCACCTCAACAAACGCCGCCGCGTCAGGCCCTGGCGAGCGATAGAACGTGCCAACCATGGGTGACTTCACGGCATTGGCGCTACTCGCTGAGCCCACGTCTGGGGCTACAGGTGCTGCGACTTGCGCCGCTGGCGCAGGGGCCATGGGTGCTGGCATTAAGGGCGCAGCCATCGGCGCAGCCATTGTCATGCCTTTATTGCGACTGATCCGGACCGACTCTTCACCTTCCTTAATCTCAATCTCGTCGACACTGGAAGCCTCCAGCAGCTCAATTAATTTTTTTACTTTACGAATATCCATAAGGTCACCTTTTCAATACTTTATTGTTACTCGATTCATTGATTTTGGTTCAGTAAAAAGTGCAGTGCGTGATCGTATCCTGCACTGCCCAACCCAGAAATAACGCCCACAGCAAGGTCAGAAAAAAAACTATGGTGTCTAAAGGGTTCGCGCGAATAAACATTAGACAGATGCACTTCGACGAAGGGTATAGCGACCCCAGCCAACGCATCGCGCAGAGAAACGCTGGTGTGGGTAAGTCCCGCAGGATTTATAATAATTCCGCGCGTCTCCTCAAGCCGTGCCGCATGAACCGCATCAATCAGTGCGGCCTCAGAATTACTTTGAAATGCCTTCAATGAAGACTCAGCCTCGAGAGCTAACGCTTCGAGCCGCGCGTTAATTGTCTCTAGACCTTCACGCCCGTAGATCTCTGGCTCGCGAGTACCGAGCAGATTTAGGTTAGGCCCGTGTAACACCAAGATGTCGGCCATAAAGACACCACTTAAAAATAAACAGCCTTTGAGTCTCTACGAGCGCCCGTTCGCTGTCTACCGATTTCACCCAAAGACGACTAATCTGTAGTTTTTTACCGAAGTTAGGGGATTTTTGCTGGCTTTAATGACTACTGGGATCCACAGTCATTCGACAGGCGCCTAAAACTACCCAAACGCCAGACTTCAACACTGACCCCAGCTTCTTTACACTAGGGCACTTTCCGATCGTAAGCGCTGCACGCATGCAACTTGGTTCCTTTTCACGAGAGACTCCAGTTTTTTTAGCACCCATGGCGGGTGTGACGGACTTACCCATGCGGCAGCTTGCCGTTGAGTACGGGGCTGACGTGGCGGTTGGTGAAATGATGAGCGCCGATCTGTCACTGGCTTCGTCACGTAAATCATCCTCACGCGCACAGCACTCTAAAGCGGCAGGACTGCACTCGATACAGCTGGTAGGAAACAACCCTGACGTTCTGGCAAAAGCTGCTCGGTACAACGTCGATCAAGGCGCACAAGTCATTGATATCAATATGGGTTGCCCGGCCAAAAAGGTCTGCAAGAAAGCCGCAGGGTCTGCTCTTCTTGGCGATCCCGCACTCGTCAGGAATATTCTTAAAGCGACGATTAACGCCGTCAGCGTACCGGTAACGCTAAAAATACGCACGGGGATCTCTACAGACCACCGCAATGGCGTAGAAATTGCCGAGATCGCCCAAGATTGCGGCATTGCAATGCTGACCGTGCACGGCCGCACCCGAGCCGATAAATTTAACGGTGCCGCCGAATACGAGACACTTCGGCAGATTGTGCAGGCAGTCGATATTCCGGTACTGGCCAATGGCGATATTGATTCGCCCGAAAAAGCCCGCCAAGTCCTTGATCATACGGGCGCGACAGGGGTCATGGTTGGGCGAGCCGCGCAAGGTCGACTCTGGTTACCCGGTCTCATTGCACGGTCGTTGTCGCAAGGCGTTGCCGTTCGGCCCGGTACCGACGAGCGATTCGATATTCTAAGGCAGCACGTTCGCCGCTTGCATGCGTTTCACGGCGCGATCATGGGATATAAGATTGCACGCAAACACGTAAACTGGTTTTTAGAGGCTGAAGCAGGCCAGGACTACCGAGCACTCAAGGCGTCGTTTAATGCCTTGCCCTCGCCCGATGCTCAGGAGGCGTTTCTGCGCGATCACAAGAGCTTTATTTTTAAGCTCATTCGCAGTGCCGAGAGCGGCAATACACTGATGGAGGTTGCCGCATGACCGATGACTCCACCAACGGGGCTCTCAAAGTGGCGGCCGAAGTGGCCATCAAACAGTTTATTGACACGCTCGATGGCGAGGACGCCACCGATTTCTACGCCCTCGTGCTTGCCGAGGTTGAAGAACCTCTCCTGCGCGTCGTCATGCAGTACACGTCCAACAACCAAAGCAAAGCCGCAGCAATGCTCGGTCTTAACCGTGGCACATTGCGAAAGAAGTTACGCCAATACAAGCTTTTATAAGCGAAAGGGATTTTTATGACTGAGGCGAGAATCGCCCCCATTAAACGCGCACTCATTAGCGTTTCCGATAAAACAGGTGTCGTGAACTTCGCGCAAGCGCTGGCCGCACAAGGTGTTGAAATTCTCTCAACGGGCGGCACCTGCCGACTCCTGTTGTCAGAGGGTGTCCCCGTTACTGAGGTGTCAGATCACACTGCTTTTCCAGAGATGATGGATGGACGAGTCAAAACGTTACATCCCAAAATACACGGCGGGATTCTCGGCAGACGCGGCAAAGACGAAGAGATCATGGCGAAGAATCAGATCGCACCAATCGACCTCGTCGTCGTTAACCTTTATCCCTTTGAGTCCACCGTCGCCAACCCAGACTGCTCGCTGGCTGACGCCATCGAAAATATTGATATAGGCGGCCCCACTATGGTGAGAGCAGCCGCCAAGAATCACCGCGATGTGACCATCCTTGTGAGCAACGAAGACTTTAGCCACGTGTTGGCCGAAATGACATCTTATGGCGGTACAACCGAGGCGACGCGGTTTGATCTGGCGGTGAAGGCCTTTGAGCACACTGCCGGCTACGACGGAGCCATTGCCAACTACCTGGGAAAGCGGGTCGGTGATGAGGAACTCAGCGCATTTCCAAGAACCGCGAACTTCCAATTTACGCGCAGCTCAGTCATGCGCTACGGCGAAAACCCCCATCAAAACGCGGCGTTCTACGTGGATCGTCAGATTATCGAGGCGGGGATCAGTACGGCGACTCTGCATCAAGGGAAGCCGCTAAGCTATAACAATGTAGCCGACGCGGACGCCGCCATCGAATGTGTTAAGTCGTTCGCCGAGCCTGCGTGCGTCATTGTGAAGCACGCGAACCCCTGCGGTGTCGCAGTGGCCGGCAACTTACTGGACGCCTACCGTCTCGCTTTTGAAACAGACACGGAATCAGCTTTTGGAGGCATTATTGCCTTCAATCGTGAGCTCGATGCTGGGACCTTGTCGGTCATTATTGATTCACAGTTTGTTGAGGTCATAACGGCACCGTCGATCTCAGAGAGCGCCCTTGAGGCTGCCCGCGCAAAGCCAAATGTGCGGGTGATGTCGACCGGAGAATGGGGTGATCGCAGCCCCACCTGGGACCTCAAAAAAGTCAACGGTGGACTGCTGATTCAGGACCGCGATGACCATGTTCTGTTGGCGGATGAACTGACGGTCGTCTCCGACAGAGCCCCGAGTAAACAAGAAATGTGCGACTTACTGTTTGCATGGCGAGTGGCCAAGTTTGTTAAATCTAACGCCATTATCTATGCCGCTAACGAGCGCACTATCGGCGTCGGCGCCGGGCAGATGTCGCGGGTTAATTCGGCGCGAATCGCCGCTATCAAGGCCGAACATGCTGGCCTTTCGGTGGCTGGTGCTGTGATGGCATCTGATGCCTTTTTTCCATTCAGAGACGGTATCGACAGTGCGGCAGAGCGTGGAATCAAAGCGGTTATCCAACCAGGCGGCTCGATTCGCGATGACGAAGTCATTGCCGCTGCAAATGCCGCCGGTATCGCCATGGTCTTTACCGGCGTAAGGCACTTTAGGCACTGATATGAATGTACTAATGATCGGTGGCGGAGGTCGCGAACACGCCTTGGCCTGGAAATTGGCGCAATCCAAAGAAGTGAATACGGTCTTTGTCGCCCCCGGTAATGCGGGTACCGCGCTCGAGCCGAGGTGCCAAAACGTAGACCTGAGCCCGTCCGACTTCACTGGTCTCATCGATTTTGCCAAGGCCAATAACTGCCAGCTCACTGTCATCGGTCCCGAAGCACCACTTGTGGACGGTATTGTTGACCGCTTTGAGGCCGAGGGACTGCGCTGCTTTGGCCCCAGTGCGGCCGCTGCGCAGCTCGAAGGTTCCAAGGCATTCACCAAGGACTTTCTCGCAAGACACAACATTCCAACCGGTGCCTATGAAACCTTTACAGACCCCGAGGCGGCCTGCCGTTACATTCAAAGACAGGGCGCTCCAATCGTCGTAAAGGCGGACGGATTAGCCGCCGGCAAAGGGGTCATTGTCGCGCTGACGGTTGCGGAGGCCGAGACGGCTGTTCACGACATGCTCTCTGGCAACGCGTTTGGCAACGCCGGCGCGCGGGTCGTAGTCGAAGAGTTTTTAGACGGTGAGGAAGCCAGTTTTATCGTCATGGTAGACGGCACAGACGTGCTGACCATGGCATCTTCCCAAGACCACAAGCGGGTTGGCGAAGGCGACACCGGGCCCAATACAGGCGGCATGGGTGCTTACTCCCCCGCCCCTGTCGTCACAGCAACTGTCCATCAACGCGTCATGGAGGACATTATCAACCCCACAGTGCAGGGAATGCTTGCAGACGGTCACCGTTATCGCGGCTTCCTGTACGCGGGCCTCATGATTGATGCGGCCGGCTCCCCCAAGGTGATCGAATTCAATTGTCGCTTTGGCGACCCTGAAACACAGCCCATCATGATGCGGCTCGAATCCGATCTGGCCTTACACTGCATTGCGGCCTGTGACGGACGGCTCTTGGATGAGCAAGTCCAATGGAGTCACCAACCGGCAATGGGGGTGGTACTCGCGTCGGCGCATTACCCCGCCTCCAGTCCTTCGGGTCTCACCATTGAGGGACTCGGCGAAGAGATGGATTCGGTCAAAGTCTTCCATGCTGGTACGCGCAGCGACAGTAACGCCGTGGTGACCGCAGGAGGTCGAGTCTTGTGCGTCACGGCTAGTGCACCCTCGCTAGCGGAGGCGGCGACGCGCTGTTATGCCGCGGCTGCAAATATCAACTGGGATGGCATGAAATACCGGCGTGATATTGGCTGGCGCGCCTTAGAGCGTTAACCTGCTAACCTCAGCCACACGTAGCGAGCCCATGCAACGACAACTCACCAGCCTTGACCGACTGATCACGACGCTCGACACCGCGCTTAGAGAAGTTACGCGCGGTACTAACACCTTGTCGGGGGATCGACCCTCTCCAGCGAAAGATCACACAGAAGCTGAGCTGACGGATACCGAGCGCCAGCATGCCGGTGGATTGATGCGTATCAACCACACCGGTGAAGTGTGTGCTCAAGCCCTGTATCGAGGCCAAGCGTTGGTCGCAAAGTCCGATGAAACACGCGAGGCGCTTCTTCACGCGGCACAAGAGGAGAAAGATCACCTTGACTGGTGCGAAGAACGTCTTCAAGAATTAGGAAGTCACACGAGTCGCCTCAACCCCCTGTTTTTCGTGAGCGCTTATGCCTTGGGCGCAATCACAGGAACGATTGGCGACAAGGTCAGCCTTGGGTTTGTGCATGCGACTGAGGAGGGCGTGGCAGCTCACCTAAAAGAGCATCTGCAAAAACTCCCCGAAGACGACAGAAAGTCGCAGCTGGTTCTTCAGCAAATGCTGGCGGAGGAAGAGCGACATGGTGCACATGCGCTTGAGCAAGGTGGAAGCGAATTTTCAGCCCCGGTTAAGCGCGTCATGCGCACCGCCAGCCAAGTGATGACAAAAACAACCTACTGGGTTTAACCGCTCAATGGCTGATCGTTTCGTGCGTGTGGGTCACTTCCACCCCGCCCGTGGCCAGCATGATCGACGCTGAACAATACTTTTCAGCGGATAACTGTACTGCGCGTGCCACCTGGCTTTCTTTTATTCCATCACCTTCAATGACAAAGTGGAGATTAATGGCCGTAAACACAGCGGGCACCGCCTCAGCACGCACGGCTTGAAGTTCTACACGACCCTTGGTCAGGGCTTGGCGTGATTTTTTAAGCATCGTGACGACGTCAAAAAGCGCGCAACCGCCGGTCCCCAAGAGCAGCATTTCCATCGGCCTCAACCCATGGTTCTTTCCGCCCAGCTCTTCAGGCCCATCCATAACAACACTGTGGCCAGAGCTTGACTCCCCCAAAAACATGACGCCATCCACCCACTTCACAGTCCCTTCCATTTTCGCTTCCTCTGTTTCATCTTCAGTTGGTCTTTTTCTCGTAAACGATTGGCACCGCCCCCGCAGGGGGGCTATGCTAATGCAAAGCGTGCTACGAATCACATAATGGCGTGACACTATGAACTACCTTGTGAGCAAGCGTATTCCCAATGCCGAGGCCTTCCTCGAACACTGCGAGCGCATCACTATGAAGTCAAAGTCGGTCGTATTCCGTCAGGGTGAACTCAGTCAAGACTTTTACGTCATCTTAGAAGGGTCGGTCTCAGTCATTGTCGACGACGTTGAGGACTCCGAACAAGAGATGGTGGTTTCCTACCTCAATCCTGGCGAATTCTTTGGTGAAATGGGTCTGTTTGGGGAAGAGACCCGTACCGCCAACCTGGTGACCCGCACGCCCTGTGTATTTGCCAAAATTAGTTATGAAGACTTTCACGCGATTCGACAGCGATACCCTGACGTCCTCTACGCGCTGACCTCACAAATTGGACAACGACTCAAAAATACAACTCGGAAGCTCGCCGACCTAACGTTTATTGACGTTTATGGGCGGATCCATCGCTCACTGATTCAGCTGACGACCCTGCCTGAAGCGATGACGCACCCAGACGGCATGCAAGTTCGTGTCACTCGCCAAGAGCTGGGAAAACTAGTGGGTTGTTCGCGAGAAATGGCCGGCCGCGTCCTGAAAATGCTGACGGGCGACGGCTATATTACGGTGGCGGGTAAAACTATTGTGGTGCTCCGAGAGCCACGGAACAGCGCCACTTAGCGCGTCGCACCCAAGACCATGCCCGCCAGCGCGTCTCCAGGCGAGGGCTGTCGCATAAACGACTCCCCAATGAGAAACGTTGACACCCTCTGCTCTAACATAAGCCGCATGTCGTCAGCGGTGTGCAATCCACTTTCCGTCACGACAGTCACGCCACTGGGCACATGGGCAAGCAAGTTGAGCGTCGTATTTAAATCCGTATCGAAGGTATGCAGGTCGCGGTTGTTGATCCCGATAAGGTCAAGGTCAAGCGCAAGAGCCCGATCAAGCTCATGGCGATCGTGAACCTCAACTAAAACATCCAGTTGAGCCTCGCAAGCCTCTTGGAACAAGTCGTGCAGTTGAGCGTCATCAAGGCACGCAACGATCAGTAAAATTGCATCGGCTCCCAGCGCTCTAGCCTCCCAAATTTGATAAGCATCCAGGGTAAAGTCCTTGCGCAACACCGGCAGCGCGCACGCCGCCCTCGCCTTGAGAAGGAATTCATCAGCACCCTGAAAAAAATCAATGTCGGTTAAGACCGACAGGCATGCCGCGCCACCTTGCTCGTAACTATTGGCAATCCACGCGGCATCAAAATCCTCCCGAATCACACCCTTACTTGGGCTGGCTTTTTTTACCTCAGCAATGACACCAGGGATACCCGCATCAATGCGCGATTGCAACGCTCGACGAAAGCCACGCGGCTTATCTTGAGATCCAGCACGCACCCTCAAGTCTTCCAGCGTGACGAGACGCTTTCGGTCGGCAATCTCCTCAAGCTTCCTGTCGCAAATTCGCTTTAAAACCGTGGGAGTACCTTGTGACATCATTTTATTTCCGCGCCTGCACTCTGTGTTTTTGCAACAAACGCGTCCAGTGCCTGAAGCGCTTTTCCTGTCCGCATGGCCTCACTCGCAAGCGCTATGCCGTCGACCAAGGTGCTGGCTTGCCCGCCCACATAGAGACCCGCACCGGCATTCATTGCGATCATTGATCGCGCCTTCTCTGATCGCGTCGACCCATCACCCCCTAACGCGGCTCGAACAAGGTTCGCAGACTCTCCCGGATTTGCTACTGACAACTCGTCGATTGAGTGATGTGCATGTCCGTATTCCGCAGGATCAATCTGGTAGCTTTTCAGCGTCCCATCGATCAGCTCGCAGACCTGCGTCTTCGCAGCGACTGATATTTCATCTAAACCATCCAATCCATGGACGACCATGACGTGCTCACTGCCCAAGTCACGTAGCGCCGCCGCGAGCACCTCACACAGTGACGGTGCAAAGACACCCAAAACTTGTCGACGCGCACCAGCCGGGTTTGTCAGGGGGCCCAAAATATTGAAAATGGTTCGCACAGCCAGTTGTTGACGTGTCCCAATGGCGTGTTTCATCGCACTGTGGTGCATCGGAGCGAACATAAATCCAACGCCGATTGAGTCGATACAGTCGGCGATGACGTTGGGTGAGACACTCAGATCGACGCCAAGCGCTGAGAGCACATCTGACGAACCCGAAGCACCTGATGAGCGGTTACCGTGCTTGGCAACGCGTCCGCCAGCAGCGGCCACAACAAAAGTAGCCGCCGTTGAAACATTGAATAGATTAGCGCCGCTGCCACCGGTTCCCGCAAGGTCGATAAGCCTGTCGCGATCAATCGAAACCGGGGTCGCAAGCGAGCGCATGACACTGGCCGCGCCAACAATCTCATCGATTGTTTCGCCTTTCATTCGCAATCCAATCAACAAACCAGCAATTTGGGCCTCAGTCGCCTCACCTTGCATGACCGTGAGCATCACTGATTCCATGTCAGCACGCGACAGCGACTGCCCTGCGACCAACTGTGCGATTGCCGCTTGAATATCCATTTAAAAAACCTCAGCTCGCTTGGTTCAGAAAGTTTTGCAGCATGGCGTGACCGTGCTCGGTGAGGATTGATTCGGGGTGAAACTGCACACCTTCCACGGCAAGATCTCGGTGACGTAAGCCCATAATGACCTCGCGCTCCCCCCGGTCATCAAGCGTCCACGCGGTCACCTCTAAGCAATCAGGCAGGGTCTTGGGATCAACAACCAACGAGTGGTAGCGGGTAGCCGTGAACGGAGAAGGCAGATCTTTGAAGACGCCCTTTCCAGTGTGATGCACCTCACTCGTCTTTCCGTGCATGACTTCAGGTGCTCTAACCACGTCACCACCGTAGGCCGCGCCAATACTTTGCATACCCAAGCAAATACCAAACAGCGGTAATTCACCCGAAAATCGCTCAATGGCCGAAATCGAAACCCCTGCCTCATTGGGTGAGCAAGGGCCCGGGGAGATACACAGGAGATCGGGCTTGACCGAGGCAATCTCTTCAAGGGAGATTTCATCATTTCGATGCACACCGACCTCCGCACCCAACTCCCAGAGGTACTGAACGATATTCCAGGTGAATGAATCGTAGTTATCGATCATCACAACACTCGGTTTAGTCATCAACTTAGCACGCCTCTACCATTGCCGCCGCCCTCAGCACTGCTCTCGCCTTGTTGAGGGTTTCCTCCCACTCAGACGCCGGCACAGAATCTGCCACTACCCCAGCACCCGCTTGAACGACAAGCTGCCCGTCTTTAATGACCGCAGTCCGAATGGCAATGGCCGTATCCATGTCACCCGACCACGTCAAATAACCAATGGCACCGCCGTAGACACCGCGCTTAACCGGCTCCAACTCATCAATAATTTCCATGGCTCGAATCTTTGGCGCACCACTGAGCGTGCCTGCGGGCAACGTCGCTCGTAAAGCGTCAATTGCGGTCACACCGTTTCTTGAGGAGCCTGTCACATTGGAGACAATATGCATCACATGCGAGTACTTCTCGATGACCATTTTGTCAGTAAGCGCCACGCTTCCAGGCGCCGCAACACGCCCTACATCGTTGCGACCCAGGTCAATCAGCATCAGGTGCTCGGCCCGCTCTTTCTCATCATTGAGCAGCGCCGCGGCTAGCATCGCGTCTTCTTCCTCATCCGACCCTCTACGGATCGTGCCCGCAATCGGCCGCACGGTAATCTGTCCACGCTCAGACCGGACTAAAATTTCAGGTGAGCTGCCCACAATATGGAACTCATCAAGATCGAGATAGAACAAATAAGGTGACGGGTTTAGGTGACGTAGCGCCCGGTAAAGGTTGATTGGATCAGACGTAAATGGAAGTGTCATTCGCTGTGAAACCACAACCTGCATCACGTCTCCATCAAGGATGTAGTCCTTAATTCGCGCAACCCAAGACTCAAAGGTCGATTGTTGGGTCTCAAATTCAACCCGTGACTCAATCTCGGTCGTGTCAATCGCGCCTAGCTCAACGTTAGAGAGTGCCGGCATGGGCTCTGCCAGTCGCAGCTCGAGTTCAGCGAGACGCTCAGTTGCGTGGTCAAACGCTCCAGCTTGTGACGTATCGGCATTCACAATTAACGTCAGAGTGCCGCGCAGGTTGTCAAAAACCACAACCTCCTCAGCAAGTACCAGCAAGATATCCGGAGTTCCCATTGTGTCTTCGTTGGCCGTACCCGATAACTTTGGCTCGACATAACGAACCGTGTCATAGCCAAAATAACCGACCCACCCACCGTGAAATACAGGAAGGGACTCAAGCGGCGCACTGTTTTCAGACTGATGAAGCGCCTCAATATCTTGAAGAGGGTCAGCGGTCTCATAAGTGCGGATCAGTTGATCATGAGTAAACCGAGAAATAGTGGCGCCCTCGACAGCAAATCGATGCCGAGCAGGTAATCCTACAATGGAGTAACGGCTCCATTTTTCGCCACCCTCAACCGATTCGAATAAAAATGAATAAGGCTTGTCGCAAAGCTTTGCATAGGTCGAAAGAGGCGTTTCAGTGTCTGCTAAAAGTGTTCTCGTTACGGGAACACGGGAATACCCCTCCTGAGCGAGCGCTTCAAATTGAGCCTGACTCAGTGACTGGGTCATTTCACCAAAGCCAACTCGTCGCGCATGGTTTTAATCACTTCAGCATAGTCGGGCTTGCTGAAAATAGCCGAGCCGGCAACGAATGTATCTGCGCCTGCCTCTGCAGCCTGCCGAATATTTGCAGGACCCACGCCACCGTCAACCTCGAGTCGAATATCCAAGCCGGACTCATCAATCAGCGAACGTGCCTCACGCAACTTATCCAGCGTCATGGGTATAAACGACTGACCGCCAAAACCTGGATTCACCGACATGAGAAGAACCATATCAATCTTATCCAATACGTATTTAAGCGCATCGAGACGGGTTGCAGGATTAAAAACCAAGCCTGCTTTGCAGCCCGCGTTGCGAATGAGTTGAAGCGTTCTATCCACGTGGGTCGAGGCTTCGGGATGAAAGGTAATGTAGGACGCACCGGCATCAGCGAACATGCCCACAAGTGCATCGACAGGCTGAACCATCAGGTGCACATCGATCGGCGCAGAAATCCCATAGTCTCTCAGCGCACTGCACACCATGGGACCCACGGACAAGTTGGGTACGTAGTGATTATCCATCACATCGAAGTGAACAATGTCGGCACCCGCATCCAAAACAGCACCGACGTCTTCACCCAGTCGCGCAAAGTCCGCTGCGAGGATCGAAGGAGCAATCAAGTAATCACGCATCGTAAAGTCCAATAAGCTAAAGCCACATAGTGTAAAGCGCGTTGACCCGAGTCACCAGCAATCTGAGCGAGCACCTCTATTGATTGAGCTTATTCTCAAGCTCTCGGAGTCGCGCTGGCGTACCCACATCTGACCACAGTCCGCTCCAAAGCTGCCCAGACAATCGGGCCTCAATGATGGCTGTATCGAGTAAGGGGCGCAGCGCCGACTTACCCGGTTTCATACCCTCGAATAATTGAGGGCTCATGACCGACAACCCCGCATAGGTCACTCGAGGCTGACCGCGTGCCAAGAGGCGCCCATTTTCCAGGACAAAGTCTCCCGCCGGATGGTGTTCTGGATTTGGGGCCATCACCAAATGAGCAAGGTCATCCTGTAAATCAAGCGCTTGCAGTCGAGCCAAAGGGAAATCGGTATAAACATCGCCGTTTACCACCACAAATGGGCGCTCACCCAACAAGGGAAGCGCATTGACAATGCCACCCGCTGTCTCAAGCGGCGTCTCCTCTACAACCACAGTGACTCGCGCGTCTCCGAACTGTCGATCGTCACAAAAATCGACAATCTGCGATGCAAAATACGACGCATTGACGACGATCTCTGTAAATCCAGCGCCAGCCAGTCCTTCAATATGACGCTCAAGCAGGGATTTTTTCGCGACTTTAATGAGCGGCTTGGGCCGCGTGTCGGTGAGCGGCTTCATTCGACGACCTTCGCCCGCGGCGAGAATAATGGCGTGTTTCATGCCGTTTTATACCAGGCAGCCCGAGTCGCTTTGGGCAGGGCGTGGGCCTCAAACCATTTCCAGAATTCCCCTACCTCAGGAAATTCTTCAGCGTACAAGTCACAGGCCTCCTCGATGTATCCCACAACGACAGAGATATCGGCCATGTAACTTGGCTTGTGATCCCTCAGCCAAAGTCGCGCAAAAATCCCCAATATTTTCGTGTGCCGTTGAAGTCCAATCAGGTCGTAACACCTGACAAATTCAGCCCAGCTGTCTTCAGGCAAGTGATCCAACGAGACAAGGGCCTCCCAATAAAAGGTTAACCACTCCAGCTGTCGCTCTCGTGGCCAAACAATGTAGACGTCTTTTAACAGTGACACGGCATCGTAGGTGAGCGGTCCTATGATGGCGTCCTGAAAGTCGATGACCGCCGGCGAGACATTACTGCCCAACACCATCAAATTTCGACTGTGAAAGTCACGATGCACAAGTCCCTGTGGCTGCGAGATCGATGCGGCGACCAAACATTCACTGAAGGCCCTAAACGTATTGAACGCCGTCTCATCGAGTGTTATCCCCAACACCTTTGAAAAAAACCACTCCGGGCAAATATCCAGTTCTCGCTGAAGCTCAGTGGCGTCGTAAATTGGGAGCTCCACTCCGGTCAGCGGGAGCCCTCGCAATGTAACCAAAGTATCCAGCGCTCCCCGATACAAGGCATCGCTATGACGGTGCTGCAGTGCAGTCCACAAAGTGACATCACCCAGGTCTTCAAGGAGGAAAAAACCCAAACCAAGGTCGGCGCGCAGCAGTCTCGGAACTCTCACACCGCCTCGCTCCAAAGTGTCTTGAACCAGAACGAAACGTTCGTTGTTCTCAGTCGCTGGCGATACCATGAGAATTCGGGTTTGAGCATCAAGAGCCGGTGACGCAGTGATGCGGTAAAACTTTCTGGGGCTTGCGTCTCCAGCAATAAGCTCAGCCGTGACGGCGCCCGCTCCGCAATTTAGGATCCGTGCCACCCACAAGCGCGCTTGCTCGAATTCACCAAAGACCAACGTCTTCTCCTTTGTGCCGGTATAAATCCGCAGCATTGCCACAAATACTCGAAAACACCGTAGACTCCTCCGCGTTACACTGTGGCCCTGATAATAACCCGAACACACATCGAACCGTTTGTGCAGACACTCTTAAAACGTCCACTGTCAGTATTGATGACCACCCTTGTCGTGACGTGGGTGCTCGGGCCTGCTGCCGTGTTTTCAGCGCCGACTGACGACCATGAACTTAAAGTAGAACGCATACAAAAACGGTTCAACTGGATTCCGCTGGTGCGTGTCGCTGACACTGACCGTGATTCGCGCTGCCTGAAGTGCAAAGGACAATATCAAGACCCACTCGCAGAGGTGGATCGTTCAGTTTCTCCCAACGAACTCGACCTTGAGGTTAGCGCCGGAGACAGCGACATAACCGACAGTAAGTTCCTTTTTTCAGGTGACGTGAGGGTAACGCAAGGTTACCGAACAGTTAAGGCGCAAGAGGTCTACATCGACCGAGTGGAGCAAACATTAGTCGCAAAAGGACCAGTGGAACTTAGGGAGCCGGGTATCGCCATGTACGGCGATGACATCAGCTACGACAGTCTCAGCGAACAAGCCGCGCTTAAAAATGCAGAGTTTGTCATGTTTGAACAACAGCTTTACGGCATTGCCGAGAGCGTTGTCAGGGACCGCAACGGCGCGCTTGATATCGAAGACGGCGAGTTTACATTTTGCGCACCGACGGACCCAAGCTGGCAGGTGACCGCAGAGAATTTGCGTATTGATCCTGAGAACAACACCGGCGAGGCCTGGGGCGCGCGCATCGACATTAAAGGGGTGCCGGTCGCTTACCTGCCTTGGATACAGTTCCCGCTCGGCGACCAGCGAAAAACGGGGTTGCTGTTCCCCGATATCAGCAGTGACACCCGGGGAGGACTCGACGTCACCGTACCCCTTTACCTAAACCTGGCGCCAAACTACGACGCGACCTACTCACCGCGACTGATCCAAGATCGTGGTTTGCTTCATCAGATCAATGCTCGAGGACTCTCAGATGCCACCGGTTTTTGGGATGTCTCAGGCGGATTTTTAAAGGCGGACGACCTAAGCTCGACCCGCGAGAAGCAGGATCGATGGTTGGTGAACATCAATCAATCCAGCGACCCCACTGCACGATTACGAACCTCAATCGATTTCTCAAAGGTCAGTGACAATGAATATTTGAGAGATCTTGAAAACAATACGCTCAGCGCTCAACGGCAAACGGCCCTATTGCAAAGAGCGCGTATTGACTGGCTCGCAGAAAATTGGGTGCTCGGTATTGAGGCACAACAGTTTCAGAATATCACCGAGGACATTACCGATAACTACAAACGCCTGCCCCAGATCACCGCGCTCTGGCGAGGTCATCGGAAATTGGGACAATTCGAGCCCATCTTAAAACTTCAGGCCGCGAACTTTGATACCGATCTTGAAGAGGTCGATGGACAGCGATTTTTCCACGAAGTGGGACTCAGGCTGCCCATCACTCGAGACTACGGCTTCCTCAACACAACCCTGCTCCACCGCGGCATTAACTATCGCCTCAAGTCCCCCGAAAGCGATCAGACGGTCAATGCCTCCGTCGCTTCGTCGGTGCTGAGCGTTGATGGCGGACTTGAATTCGAGCGCAGTACCGACGTGCTTGGACGATCATTCATACAAACCCTTGAGCCTCGAGCTCGTTATCTCTACGCGAGCTACGACAATCACGAAGGCATACCCGACTTCGACAGTGCCGAACTCACCTTTAGTTACCGCCAACTTTTTCGCACAACGCGATTCTCAGGGTTTGACCGGCTCGCGGACGCCGATCAGCTCTCACTCGGCGTCACCTCGCGCCTTGTGGATGCGAAAACAGGTATAGAACACGTCACCGCCAGTTTTGGCCAGGTGGTTAACTTTCGAGATCAGCGTGTTCGGTTGAAACAAAGCGACGCCGCCCTCACCGATAAGGGCTCTGCACTGGCATTTGCACTTGATCTTCGAGCGAGCGAGCGGTGGGCACTCCACAGCAACCTACTGTTTGATGGTTATGATCAGAAACTCGACGCTGCCAATGTCCGCGTCAGCTATCAACCCCGTGACAACGCCTTAATCAATGTGGGGTATACGCTCCGAGAGCCACCCCCCTCCTTCGCCACACGCCCGGTGACTGAACAGGTCAATACCTCCGCTTACATACCACTCAATGAGAACTGGAGCGCGTTCGGCGCAATACGGTACTCACTCGAGATTGGCAGTAGCGTAGAAGATATGATCGGTGTCGAGTACGATGGCTGCTGCTGGCGGGTGCGTCTCATTTACATGAGCTATCTTGATGCACTCCGAGAGGCAGATGTGTTTATAGCGGAACCGGAACTTACGCGAGACCGCGCGTTCCAATTCCAATTCATTTTAAAGGGCTTGGGCGGCTTCGGTGGCCGAGTCGATAACCTCATGCAAGATATGATCAGAGGATTTAATGCTAAACGTTAGGTTTAAATCAGTTGTCACTGCGAGCATCACCACGCTGACAGCTCTCTCAGCTGCGGCTTCATCGATTGCTTTCGCGCAAGTGACGCCGCTCGATACCATTGTCGCGATCGTGGACGAGGACATCATTCTGGCCAGTGAGGTACGAGATCGTGTCAAGCAAGTAAAATCCTCAGCCGAGCAGCGAGATATCCCACTACCCGATGACGAGACCGTGGTGCAAGAGACGCTCGACAGACTGATTCTAGAGAGTATTCAGTTACAGCTTGCTGATCGCTTCGGCGTTCGTATTCCTGACGCGCAGTTAGACCAGTCAATGGCGAGAATCGCCGCACAAAACGGTCTGACGCTAGAACAGTTCAGAGACGCACTCACTCAAAGTGGCCAGGACTACGTTGAAATGCGAGAAGGCCTGCGAGACGAGCTCGCCATCCAGCGTGTCCAACAAGGCAGTGTGATGCGTGACATCAATATCACCGAGAAAGAAGTCGATAACTTCATGACCACTGAAGAGGGTGCGGCGCTGACCGAACCTGAATATCGTGTCATGCAAGCGCTCCTCCCAATTTCAAGATCAGATAACGCAGAGACACGTGCCGCGAAGGAAGATTTTGTCGACGGGGTGTTGGCCAGTGTTTTAGCGGGAATGAATTTTTCTGAGGCCGTCAATGTCCAAGAGCCCTTTGCCTTTCGAGGCGGCGATCTTGGCTGGCGAAAACTGAGCGATATACCCAGCATGTTTTCACAGATCATTCCCAGTCTGGCGGCGGGTGATACCGGCAAAGTGCAATCAAACTCCGGGCTTCACCTGGTTCACCTTGCAGAAGCGCGTGGACTGGAGCGCTTGGTTGAGCAGACCGATGTCCGTCATATACTCCTCACCCCCAACGAAGTGCTTGGTGACGAAGCCGCCCAAACGCTGATTCTCAATGTGAAAGCGCGCATCGAAGGCGGTGAGGATTTTGCCGACTTAGCGAAAGAGTACTCAGACGACATTGGTTCAGCACAGGAAGGTGGCGAATTAGGCTGGACCAACCCAGGACAAATGGTGGCTGAATTTGAAGCCGCCATGGCGAACGCTGAGGTAGGCGTCATCACGGAACCCGTCAGAAGCGAATTTGGTTGGCATATTCTTGAGGTCACCGGTCGACGCACTGAAGACTTCTCCGAACAAGTGCGGCGCAATCAAGTGGCGAGCTACCTGCGCGAGGCAAAGTATGAGGAGGAGCTCGAAAACTGGCTTCGTGAAATTCGCGAAGAGGCTTTTGTAGACATTAAGTAATGGATACGTTGAGCGAATGACCACGCCTCGTCTTGTCATCACTGCGGGTGAGCCTGCTGGGATTGGTCCTGACGTTCTACTGACTGCTCTGCAGTGCGCGTTTGACGCACGTATTGCCGTCGTGACCGATATCGACGTGCTCAAAGAGCGTGCCCGGTTGTTGGGAATACCTTGCAGTATTCATTTATTAGCAAAGGACCACGTTCCACAACCGCACAAACCCGGCGTCGTTCACGTTCTTCACACACCGACTGCAAACTCTGTTGTACCGGGAACGCTCGATACCGCTAATGCACACCATGTACTTCAAACCCTCAATACGGCGGCCGATCGTATTCGGGACGATCTCGCCGACGCCTTGGTCACCGCACCTGTCCAGAAGTCCGTCATCAACGACTCAGGCATTTCTTTTTCGGGGCATACCGAGTTCTTCGCCAACTACTTTAAGTGCGAGGACGTGGTGATGATGTTGGCGAATAGCAAGCTCAGAGTCGCCCTCGCAACCACTCACCTCCCGCTGCGCGCTGTGCCTGATGCAATCACTCGGAAGTCGCTAGCGACCCAACTTAATATTATTAATGAGAGCCTTAAGCGTTTGTACGGTATTACCCAACCCAAGGTCGCCATGCTGGGATTGAATCCGCACGCCGGAGAAGGCGGTCATCTTGGGCGAGAGGAAATTGACGTTCTGGTACCCGCTCGAGACGCAGCACGCGCCAAAGGGATACAGGTGAGCGGCCCACTGCCCGCGGATACCGCGTTTATCACGTCGACCGTCGCCGACGCCGATGTGGTTCTCGCGATGTTTCACGATCAGGGTTTACCGGTACTTAAAGCCCGCGGCTTCGGCGCATCGGTCAATATCACCCTCGGACTGCCCACCATCCGCACCTCGGTAGACCACGGCACGGCTCTGGATCTTGCAGGCTCGGGAAAGGCCTCAGCCGACAGCATGATTACTGCAATAGCCGAGGCCATCATCTGCACAAGTCACACCACGTCAAGCCAGTAACAACAGCAAGCGGTCCAACGTCTTCTGGTTTTCTGAAATTAATCGATCGGCAATGCGCTTAAGGTTTTCAATGTTAGTACTCGAGGCGTCATCCATATCGTCGTTCGCCTCGTCGAGCGAGACCTGAAGCCTGAAGTACATGTCCCCTAAAAACATCCGCATTTGATGATTTGCCGCCTTCGTCGCACCGTCAAACATACAGTCCAGTAATGGCATCACCCAACCCGCCTGCCCCCAATCCTTCGCCGACTCATACGGGATAGGTCGCACTAATTCACCGGTCCCTAACGACATCACCAAAAGCGGCTCGCCTGGGTAGAGCTTTAACGCCTCGGCATAAGCTGAAACGACAGGGGAGTTCACAAAAACGCCGCCATCGACCAAGGCCCGAGCCTGCCCCTGCACGCTGATCAACGCCGGCTCGAAATAGGTCGGTGCGGCACTGGTGGCTCGTGCCGCATCACGGCACAAAACGGCCTCATGATCTGGGTGCCAACTTTTCAAAAACAGGGTTCGTCGAGCTTCAATGTCGTACGTGGTCACCATGGTCGAGCCCAGCGTATCTCCTAAGCGGGTGCGGCCATAATACTTCCTAAGCGCACCTTCGAGCGGCTTTGCGGAGTACAACTCATCGAGTACACCGCCCGCGGAACGTATGTTTCGCCACACCGTTTTTTCAAAAATTTTAGTGCCGCTATTTTCAAAAAACGCGGCCAAATCATGTGCTGAGTATTTTGGGCGCCCCACTTCATCTTGCTGCGCCAGCCCAAGGGTCGTGATACCGCCTGACGATGTACCCACACACAGGTCAAAAAGATCAGCAATGGGCTTGCCCGATTGAACCTCTAAATAATCAAGTACGAGTGAGGGAATAATGCCTCGTATACCACCGCCGTCAATCGAGAGGATTTTACGCATAAATAATTATTCCCACGCCCTATTGTTCCTAGCAACTTAATATATTATTACTATTAGCTTGAAGTTTATTTTTATTAATCGTAATAATACACCACGACAAAAACGACAAAGAGAATGTAATAAATGTCAGCAGAGTTCAGTCTTGAATCAATTTCCCGATCAAAAGCCGCCGCAAATAATGCTGTGAAGTCATTAACCGTCGAGCAAATCGAACGTGCAATCGCGAATTTATCAGCCGCCGCTAAAATAGCGCAGCAACGTGATGCGCTCAAAGCGCAGCGGAAAAAAGAAGTCGCTGTCAAAAAACTCAAGTCCATGATGAACGAACTCGGAATTTCTGCCGACGACATTGCCGGTGCGGTAAAGGCAAAGTCTATAAAACGAAAGTCGACGGGCCCAAAGAAGGGCAACAAAGTCGCCCCTAAGTACCAGATCACAGTCAATGGTGTGGCGCATCAGTGGACCGGCCGTGGTCGTACACCGGTTGTCTTTAAAGACTACGTGGCGCAGGGTGGCGCGCTCGACGACTGCCTCATTTAGCGCGAGGAAATCGCGTGCGTAAAGACGCTCGTAGAGCGGATACAGTGCGTCCAAAGACGCACGTACCGCGCAAACGTTTCGGACAGAACTTCCTCACAGATCAATCCGTAATCACCGCGATTGCGCGTGCCATTGCACCCTCGGCATCAGACAACATGATCGAGATTGGGCCTGGCCAAGGGGCGCTGACAGACGCCCTTTTTGGAAGTGGCTGCGCGATTAATGCGATCGAAATTGATCGCGATTTACAGTCGCAACTCCGAGTCATGTTTTTTAATCGCGACTTTACGCTGCATAACGCAGATGCACTTCAGTTCGATTTTAATGCGCTGTCCCAGTCACCCGGAGATTTGAGAATCGTTGGAAATCTCCCTTACAATATTTCGACGCCCTTAATATTTAAATTGCTGTCTCACTTATCCGTCATAAAAGACATGCACTTTATGTTGCAAAAAGAGGTTGTGGATCGGCTCACTGCAGAGCCAGGCAATAAAACCTGGGGTCGAATGAGTGTCATGACGCAAATAGACTGCACCGTTGAACATTTATTTGACGTACCACCCGAGGCGTTTTACCCACCACCCAAAGTCCAGTCGGCGATTGTCAGACTCGCGCCACGAGCTGAACGTTATCGCCCTGAGTGCCCGCGCTTACAGCTTTCAAGCCTCGTTCAGCAAGCCTTTTCGCAGCGCAGAAAGACATTACGAAATAACCTTAAAGGCGTTATCGAGGAGTCTGAGATCGAAGCCTTAGGCATTGACCCCTCGTGCCGCGCGGAGACGCTGTCGCTAGACCAGCTTGTGGACCTCGCGCTGCACCACTAACTGCCCGACTGGCTGCACGACTAGCTGTCCCACTCAACAGCGGCTATCTGAATTCGCCAAGGCCCGCTACACTCAGGTCTCATCACGCCAAGCAACATACGAGAGATCCATGGCGACCTATGTAGTGGGAGACATACAGGGCTGTTTCAAGCCGTTTCAACAACTGTTGAAGCGCGTCAATTTCAATCCCGACAAGGACGTTATCTGGAGTGTCGGTGACCTGATTAACAGAGGCCCGAATAACCTCGACACCCTGCGCTGGTTTTATGAACGACGCGATAACGTGGTCACCGTACTGGGAAATCATGAACTGCACTTAATGGCCGTGTCATCCGGCGTCCGCAAGATCAATAAGTCTGATAATTTTGACGATATTCTCGATGCCAAGGATCGGGATCAGTTGATCGGCTGGCTACACCATCAGCCACTGATTCACTGTGAGCACAACGTAACCATGGTTCACGCTGGCATTCCGCCGATGTGGACGGTGCGTGACGCGGTCAACAGAGCCGGGGAAGTTGAGCGAGTGCTGCGCAGCTCTGCCTGCACAAAATTTTTCAGCGCCATGTACGGCAACGAGCCCATCGTCTGGCGCGATGATCTCTCGGGGATGACCCGCCTCAGAGTAATTACTAATTATTTAACACGAATGCGCTACTGCACCAAAAAGGGCAAGCTCGATCTCATTAATAAGGGTCCAACACCCATCACAAATGCGCTCAAAGGGAAGAAGGTGGCACCGTGGTTCACCCACAGCGAACGACTGACCAAAGACGACACTATTATTTTCGGTCACTGGGCCTCGATTGACGGTATCACTGACTCAACCAATACCATCGGACTCGATACCGGCTGTGTTTGGGGCAATGAAATGACATTTTTGGAATTAGAAACGCGCCGCTTTTACCGATGTCGCTGCTCATGAGTGATTTATCGCTCGGCCCGGGCACCCAAATTTACCGAGTGGGTGGCGCTGTCAGAGATACACTACTGAGCCATCCTTTCCACGAGACAGATTGGGTTGTTGTGGGCTCCACACCCGACGCCCTCAAAGACGCCGGATTTAAACAGGTGGGTAGCGACTTCCCGGTATTTCTGCACCCAGTAACACGCGAGGAGTACGCGCTCGCGCGAACAGAGCGCAAGTCTGGGCCGGGGTACCACGGATTCACAGTCTTTGCAGACCCCAACGTCACCCTTGAAGAGGACCTGCAGCGACGAGACCTGACCATCAATGCCATGGCAATGGATGCGAGCGGCAGGCTCATAGACCCCTATGGGGGCCAGCGTGATCTCGATGAAAAAGTGCTGCGCCATGTCTCTGATAGTTTTTCAGAAGATCCCTTACGAGTGCTTCGCGTCTGTCGATTTGCCGCGCGCTACGAGCACTTAGGCTTCTCGGTCGCCACCGAAACCCTCGAACTGATGCGTGAGATTGTTGCCGAAGGCGGATTGCAGGAACTGGCACCAAACCGCATTTGGCGTGAAACAGAGCGCGCGCTTGAAGAGCAAATACCTGCACGATATTTTGCATTGCTGTCAGCACTTGGTGGAGATGAGTCCCTCTTCGACTGTCAGTTTTCCGAGACAGCACTGACAGCACTTCATCGCGTCGCCGCAAAACATGGGGACGCACTGTATCGATGGGCTGCACTGATCGCCATTGCCAGGGCACCTCACGAAACACAGGCACTCCCGGTTGTGACAATTCCAAAACGCTTTCAGAAAGTGTCGCAACAAGTGCACTGTTACCTAACACGATCCCCACAAGACGCACGCCAAGCGTTGCAAATGCTCGAGGCGCTGGATGCGTTTCGACAGGGGTCTTACTTTCAAACAGTTTTGGAAGTCCTGCACTGTATTGACCCGCTTTTCAGCGCGCCAACTGTCGCGCGAATGGTACAAGCGCAAGCGCAGGCATTGACGGTTAGGGGTTCGACGTTTGCATCGCGTGGCGTGAAAGGCCCGGAGATTAAAGACGCGGTCTATAAAGCGCGGATCGCAGCGATCGAACCCCTCTTTGACCTTTAAGAATCGCGGCAAACGACCAGTGAGACACCCACCACTTGTGCAAGCGACACAGCACCCGGTTTGTCAATTTGAATGCCCACCTGACTCACTGGCCACGACTCAAAAATATGATCGACAATGGCTGCCGCCAGCGCCTCAAGGAGCTGAAAATCAGACTGCTCAACAAAGGTCATAACCTGCCCTGCCAGCGCAGCGTAATCCAGTGCGTGCGTCAGATCGTCTGTGACTGCGGCCTTGGCAAAGTCTGCCGTAAGATCAAGGTTAATCTCCAAACGCTGCTTTATGGTCCGCTCCCAGTCGTAGCAACCAATGACCGCTTCAGGTTGTAGACCGTAAATCCGAACAACGCCATTCATACGCCGACCTCGCAACCTGGGGGTGTCAATTCAGTGATCGGCCATCGCGCACGAACACTTGGCAGATCAGGATCACACTGCCCTTGAGATAAGCGCAGCGCGCCAGCGAAGGCGATCATGGCGCCATTGTCTGTGCACAACTGCGGTGCTGGATACAGAACGCGCGCACCCTCCTTGGCAAGCGCCTCTTCGAGGCGAGCACGCAATCGTCGATTGGCACTGACGCCACCGGCCATCACGAGGGTGTTAACTGATTCTTGCTTTAGGGCTCTTTTACACTTAATCACGAGCGTATCGACAACAGCCTCTTCAAAACATCGCGCCACATCCGCTCGACTTTGATCGCTCAGATCATCCGCGGCGCGCAATTTTTTAATGCAGGTCCCCACGTGTGTTTTTAACCCCGAAAAACTAAAATCGAGTCCTGGGTGCTTCACCATGGGTCGCGGAAAAGAAAATCGCTCGGGATCACCCAACTCTGCAAGTTGTGCAACCTGTGGCCCACCCGGGTAAGGCAACCCCAACAGTTTGGCTGTTTTATCAAACGCCTCTCCCGCCGCATCATCAAGCGACTCACCCAACAATTGGTAGTCGCCAAACGCATTGGCACGAATCAGCTGTGTGTGCCCGCCGGAGACAAGCAGCGCAACAAACGGATATTCAGGCGCATCATCTGACATTAGCGGCGCCATCAGATGCCCCTCCATGTGATGAATACCGAGCGCTGGAACACCCAACCCTGCTGCTATTGAGCGCGCAATCGTTGCCCCGACAATCAGCGCCCCCAACAAGCCGGGGCCCGAGGTGTAGGCAATGGCGTCAATATCTGACTTTTGAAGCTGCGCGTCCGACAACACACGATCAATGAGCGGAAGCGTTTTGCGAATGTGGTCACGTGACGCCAATTCAGGGACTACACCGCCGTATTCGGCATGGACGGCCACCTGCGAATACAACGCATCAGACACCAGACCCACTTCGGTATCGTAAAGCGCGACCCCTGTCTCGTCGCAACTCGTTTCCAAACCTAATACACGCAAAATACATCGACCCTCGAAAAATGCGGAACTTACCACGATGTTAGGCTTTGCAAAACGCTGTCCGCCTACCTATACTGCGCGCCGTGAAAATAATTGCGGCAGAAACGTGTCGCGAAGCAACAATAGGATAAGTTGAATGCCCGCAGTAAAGATAAAAGAAAACGAGCCCTTTGACGTCGCACTTCGTCGTTTCAAGCGTTCATGCGAGAAAGCAGGCTTGTTAGCCGAAGTCCGAAAGCGTGAGCACTATGAAAAGCCCACAACAGTGCGCAAACGTGCGGCGGCAGCAGCTGTTAAGCGTCACCTCAAAAAGATGTCTCGAGAAAACCGTAAGCGTCAGCGTTTGTACTAACCCCTCCTTGGTGGCGAGATGTCCGAATCTGAGCGCTTAGTCGCACGTATCAAAGCCTCAATGAAAGAGGCCATGAAAGCACGAGCGAAAGAACGCCTCGCCACAATCCGGCTGATCCTGGCCGACTTTAAACGAGTCGAAGTCGATGAGCGCATCGAGATTGACGACGCTCGAGCACTGTTGATTCTTGACAAAATGGTCAAGCAGCGTCGTGACTCGACAACACAATTTCAAGATGCCGGGCGTGACGAACTCGCGGCGATTGAAATCGCTGAAATTGCAATCATTCAAGAATTTTTACCGAAACAGTTGAGTGAAGACGAGATCATCGCCATGATCGATGACGCGCTCAGTGCAATTGAGGTCAAAGGCATGGCTGCCATGGGCGCCCTGATGGGAGCCATAAAGCCAAAATTACAGGGCCGTGCCGATATGGGTGCCGTATCGAAGATCGTAAAGGCTAAACTCACGGCTTGAGCACCGCCTTAGGTCGTCGAATATGGCCCGACTCCAACAAGCGTTTATTGATCAAGTTCTTGACCGGACCGACATCGTCGATGTGGTCGATCGTCGCGTAAAGCTTAAAAAAGCCGGTAAAAATTATTCCGCCTGTTGCCCTTTTCACGAAGAAAAGACACCGTCTTTTTCGGTAAACCCGCAAAAGCAATTTTATTACTGCTTCGGCTGTGGCGCGGGCGGTAATGCCCTCGGGTTCATCATGGACTATGAGCGCATGGACTTTCGCGAAGCGATTGAAGTACTGGCGCAAGCCGCAGGTCTTGAAATGCCGCCAGAAGACGCCGACAACGCCCCGCAAGTCGATCATCAAAAACCGTTATACGAGTCAATGGAAAAAGCCTCCCGGCTTTACGAGGCGATGTTGCGCCAACACGCGGATCGATCCACGGCGATTAACTACCTTAAACAGCGCGGGTTATCGGGTGAGATTGCTCGCGACTTTCGCATCGGTTTCGCCCCAGAGGGCTGGGACAATCTTAAGAGCACGTTGCAATCAGAAGACGAACTCCAGCACGCGATTTCGGCGGGCCTGCTCATTCAGAACGACAAGGGTCGTCAGTATGACCGTTTTAGAGACCGTATTATTTTTCCTATTGTGAACCAGCGAGGCAAGGTCATTGCAATGGGCGGTCGCGTCTTGGGTGACGGTAAACCCAAATACCTTAACTCGCCAGAGACTCCCTTATTCTCGAAATCACACGAGCTGTACGGCCTACACCACATTCGTAAATTTGCTAAAAACTTATCACGTATCGTTGTTGTTGAGGGGTATATGGACGTGATTGCCCTTGCACAGTTCGGCATCCATTATTCGGTCGCAACACTCGGGACGTCAGTGGGGAAGCCACACCTTGAAATGCTGTTTCGCCGAGTCGATCAGGTGGTTTTTTGCTTTGACGGAGATGATGCAGGACGAAAAGCGGCATTTCGGGGTATGGAAGCTGCACTGCCCATGATGGAAGACGGTCGAGGGGTTAAATTTTTATTCTTGCCGGAAGGCGAAGACCCCGACAGCGTGGTCAGGAGCAAAGGTGCGCAACACCTAGAACACCTCTTCAGCAACGCCGACCCACTCGAGACTTTTCTCTTCACTCAGATGTCCGAGGGAATCGATCTTGCAACCATGGACGGCAAAGCGCGCTTATCCAAACTAGTAGCGCCCTACATCAATCTTATTCCGGATGGCGTTTTCAAAACATTACTCTTTAAGTCGCTGGCCGACCGGACTGACATGGACGTTGACAGCCTGCGTCGTCTCAGAGAGATAGAGCGGCTCGAAGATCCCTCAGAGGTCGTATCTGATCACGATGGATTTGATGACCTCGCGCGTGATGCGCAAACGTTCGACGACCAAACTCAAGCGCACCCAGACAGGGGAAAATATTTAGAACGCGACAACGCCAGCATCGCGCTCGCATCAAAGGACGTCGCATTATTGAAAGCGCTTGGGCTTATTGTGCTTAAGCCATCGGCCGCCACGGTAATTACCGAAGAGATGCTTCCTGAAGCGCAAAATCAAATATCAACCCTTTTAAATGATGTTGTGAAACAAGTGCGAGAGACCCCTGACTTAAGTACCGCCGCATTACTCGGTTATTGGATGGGCACTGATGAGGGAGAAGCGCTCAGCGCCGCCGCCGCAAAAGAGGTCATGGACGATGAAGAGCATATTAACGAGCACGTGATCGCAATTTTAAACAAGGTCTCAAGAGATCGACGCATCACTATTTTGCGTAAACGCGCTGAAAATCTTAAATCGGTGGCCTACACTGATCTGAGTCACGAGCAAAAACGTGAGCTCGTGACACTAACGACCGAAATACGGCAACTCTCAGGACGAAGTTAATGCTAATATTGCCCAGGGATTCGCATTACTGATAAAAATTAAATAAAACGCCTAAAGTCCAAGTTTTGACATGGCTAAATGCACCTGCGGTCGCTATCATTGCTCGCTTATTTTTTTCCGACCGCTTTCACACCGGACCGATGCATGTCTGATTCTCTGCAAAACCAATCGCGCCTCAAGCAACTTATTGCAAAAGGCAAAGAACAGGGCTACCTGACCTACGCGGAAGTGAACGATCACCTCCCGCAAGATATTTCTGAGCCCGATCAAGTCGAAGACATCATTCAGATGATCAACGACATGGGTATTCAGGTGTTTGAACAAGCGCCTGACGCAGACGAACTGCTCATGACGGAAGGAGATCGGTCTGCCGATGAGATCGCCGCCGCAGAGGCCGCTGCAGCACTCGCCGCGGTTGAGAATGAAGCAGGTCGTACAACCGATCCCGTACGTATGTACATGCGTGAGATGGGAACGGTTGAACTACTGACTCGCGAAGGCGAAATTGTCATTGCCAAGCGAATTGAAGAGGGCATCCGCGAACTGCTTTCTGCCCTCGCATTTTACCCAGGCGTCGCTCGAAAACTCAGCAACGAATACGAACTGGTCGCAAAAGAAGAGAAAAAGCTCTCCGACATCCTTGTGGGCTACCTTGATCCAGCGGACCACGTCCCCTCAGCGCAGGAAATTGCTGAGCAGAACGCAAATAAAGAGAACGATGACTCAGAAGAGGTCGACACCGGCCCTGATCCCGTTGAAGCTAAAAAACGATTCACTGCGCTTAAGCGTCAATGCACTAAAACTGAAAAGACGCTCGCCGAAAAAGGCTATAACAGCAAAGAAGCGCAAAAAGAGATGGCAAAACTGGGAGAGCTGTTCAAGTTCTTCAAGCTGACACCGCGCGTGTTCGATCCCTTGGTCGAGACGCCGCGCGCTGTATTGGCGGTACTGCGTGAGTCGGAGCGTGAAATTACGCGACTTGTGGTGCGAGAGTGCCGCATGGACCGCAAAGACTTTATCAAGAGTTTTCAGGGTTCGGAGAGCAAGCTCGACTGGATCGATGGTGCGTCGAAGAAAGCAGACGTCGCAGAGCGCCTTGCCAACTACCGCGAAGATATTGTCAGACTGCAGAAGCGCATTGGTGTAATTGAGGACGAAGTCGGCCTCAAAACCATGGAAATTAAAGAGATCAATCGTCGCATGAGCATGGGCGAAGCTCGAGCGCGACGAGCGAAAAAAGAGATGGTGGAAGCTAACCTGCGACTCGTTATCTCGATTGCCAAAAAATACACGAATCGAGGCCTGCAATTCTTAGACCTGATTCAAGAGGGCAACATTGGTCTAATGAAGGCCGTCGATAAGTTTGAATACCGTCGCGGCTACAAGTTCTCAACCTATGCCACGTGGTGGATTCGTCAGGCAATCACCCGATCTATTGCTGACCAGGCAAGAACGATTCGTATCCCCGTTCACATGATCGAGACGATCAATAAACTTAACCGAATCTCAAGACAGATGCTCCAGGAAATGGGTCGCGAACCTACGCCAGAAGAACTGGGCGAGCGCATGGATATGCCTGAAGACAAAGTCCGTAAAGTGCTAAAAATAGCCAAAGAGCCCATCTCCATGGAGACGCCCATTGGCGATGACGAAGACTCGCATCTTGGCGACTTTATCGAGGACGTGACCATTTCCAGTCCAGTCGATGCCGCAACGGAAGAGGGTCTGACTGAGGCAACTCGAGACGTACTAGGCGGTTTAACCGCTCGAGAAGCCAAGGTTTTGCGTATGCGATTTGGCATCGACATGAACACTGATCACACGCTCGAAGAGGTGGGTAAGCAGTTTGACGTCACGCGTGAGCGCATTCGGCAAATAGAAGCAAAAGCGCTTCGTAAACTCCGCCACCCCACTCGATCGGACTATCTTCGCAGCTTCCTCGACGACTGATATCCCCGATCAACTTGTTTTTGGCCTAGGCAACCCCTAGGCTCATTCCCATAATAACGAACGTGCGGTGAAAACCGAGCGTCTGTCTGTATGGGGAAAAAGCGAATGCTCAATTACACCGCCAAACTGTTGGGCGGATTGTCGATACTGGTCGCCTGCTTTGCGGTCCACGCAAACGAGCACTACGAGGCGCATTGCGCGGCGTGCCATGGGTCTGACGGCAGCGGCAACGCAGCGCTGAAGGCGCCCAACCTTACTCACCTTTCAGAGCCTTACATGAAGCGCCAAGTGGCAGCGTTCAAACAGGGTTGGCGTCAGTCGTCCGACGCCGCCTCTCCCAGCGCGATTATGGCCGCCGCCATTGAGAGTCTCGATGCAATGCGACTCGATCAAGCGGTTTCTGAGGCGGCCCAGCTCATCCCTGTCACTCCAAAGCGAACATCCTTGGAAGAATTTGATCTTCGAAAAGGGCGGAGTCAGTACACCGCCTTTTGTGGTTCATGCCACGGGACGATGGCAACCGGAAACGATCGGCTAGGGGCCCCTGCACTGGTCGGCTTAGAGGTGGCATACCTGGTTCGTCAATATCGTGCATTTGCCAGCGGCGCGCGTGGGTCGCACAAGTCAGATCGTTATGGACAGCAAATGTCCCGGCTTGCCAAGGCGCTGCCAAACGGGGATCAAATCGAGAACGTGATGGCCTATGTCGAAAGCCTTGCACAGTAGCGGACAGACCCCGATGCGAGTGAGTGGGTGGACTATTTTGACAATGAATACGCGTCGACATATTGGCTTTCGCCCACTGCTTTTAGGTCTCGTGCTGTTAGCAAACGTGCTCATAAGCCCACACTCACAGGGAGACGACAACGACGCGGCGAACGCCTTACTATTGCGCTCAATCTGCCCCGCGGGATTTACCCTCGAACCCGCAGACGGCTGTCGATTGAACAGCCGTTACAACCAGTATGCCTCCCCACACAACAGCGGTGTGGGTGGGCTTAGGGCCGGCCTACCCGCGCTTCGCGATGGGTTTCAACCCAAAGTCATTGATTTGGGCCGGTACCTGTTTTTCGACCCCATACTCTCAGCAGATAAGACGATTGCTTGCTCGAGCTGCCATGATCCTCAGCTTGGCTTTGCGGACGGCTTGGGGCGAGCACAAGGTATTAACGGCGCTGTGTTGGATCGGTCGGCGCCCAGCCTCTGGAATATCGGCTTCTTCAGAACCTTACTCTGGGATGGCAGCAAAGAAAAACTTGAAACACAGTTACTTGGACCCCTCTACTCAGATAAAGAAATGGGTAACCGCCCGGATCGCGTGCTCAGTGACCTCAACGCCAACGAAAACTATCGACGGCTATTTGCCGACGCCTTCGAGACACCCACCATTGAGCTCGAGCAGGTCTATACTGCGTTAACGGCCTTTGAGGCGTCGCTCGTCTCGCTGAACAGCCGATACGACTTTTATGCTCACGGTGTCCACAGCGCCCTCGCGCCCAGTGAACTTGAGGGGCTCAATATTTTTAGGTCGTTCGTATCACGTTGCGGCGAGTGCCACACCCCTCCCCTGTTCAGTAACCAGCAAATTGCCATTATTGGCGTGCCTGAGCCTGAGGGAAGACCGTTTGATCCGGGAGCCAGTGCAACATCAGGCATTCCAAGCCAGCGCGGCGGTTTTCGGGTGCCGAGCCTGCGAAATATCGCCAAAACAGCGCCATACATGCACCAAGGAACGTTTAAAACGCTCAGGGAAACGGTCGCGTTTTACAATGGCGGGCGCGGACATGCGGTCCCCCAGGACGAAAACCTTCTCATTCATTGGCATATTTGGGAACCGGACCTCCGCGAGGAAGAACTCGACAGATTGGTTGATTTCCTCCACGCTCTAACCGATGAGGGCTTTATGCCTGAAATACCGACAGTAGTTCCGTCGGGCTTACGTCCAGGAGCGGCGAAGCACCATTCAACACTGACGTCGAGACAACAATAATGATTAAAAGTAGCTACATACGACTGTTCTGTATTCTGGGTCTTATTTTTCTAAGCCATACGGTATCAAGTGCTGTTCACGAGGTGAGAGAGGGCGGATCGATTCAAGCGGCAGTCACCCAAGCGCAAAGCGGTGACGTTATCCGTGTCTTCCCCGGCACTTATCACGAAACCGTCTACGTCGACAAAGACGATATTTCGCTGATTGGCGTGGTCGAAGACGGTCAGTGGCCGCACCTTGATGGCCAGAAAATTCTTAATGATGCCATTTTATATTCGGGCAATGGATTCAGTGTCGAGTGGTTCAAGATCACGCATTACAAAGGCAATGCGATCATGGGGCAGTCAGGCAATAACTTTTCGATTCGCAACAACTGGGTCATCGATACAGGTCTCTACGGCATTTTCCCCGAGTTTGGTCACAACGGCCTCATCGAAAACAACATTCTGAGTGGCATAGAGGATGCAGCTATTTACGTCGGCATGTCGGACTACGTCGACGTTCGTAATAATCAAGTCTTCGATAACGTTGCCGGCATCGAGGTCGAAAACAGTCGTCATGTGTTAGTCGAGGGTAACGTCGCTAGGAACAATACCGGCGGTATCTTAGTCTTTATTACGCCGGGGCTCCCGATCAAGTCGTCGTATGACGCCATTGTTCGACGCAACTTCATCACCAACAACAACACGCCGAATTTTGCTATTCCGGGATCGCTTGTCGCCGGAATCCCCTCAGGCACCGGCATTCTGGTGATGTCAGGCGACAAGGTGGTGATCGAGGACAACATCATTACCGGCAACAATACCGGCGGCATCATCGTCACCAGCGGTGATTTCGTCACCGAAGTTGCCAGCGACAAAGACTCAGATCCCCACTCCGATGAAGTGATGATTCGCAACAATGTCATGTTCGATAACGGCAATGATCCCGACGGAGAGATGAAGCTCCTCATGCTGAGTAAGTTCAGCACCAAAGGTCCCGACATACTCGCGTATCAGAGTGCAACAGCAAAGGAGCGCGGCAGTTGTATCTCACGCCGCGAAGCCTACCGTTCTTATGGACTCGATGACTGGGCAGATTGCGATGCGCCGACGGTGCGTGCCGCAGATGCCGTGACGTCGGCACAAGAAATAAGTACGACTCGACAGCTCATTACTAAGATGTTGCCGGTCCCCGCCGAACCGCGCGTCATTACGGTCGACGCCGATGGGGCTGAAGTGGTTTACAACGGAATCTGCGCCGGCTGTCACGCCTATAATGTCCGATTAATTGGCCCCCCTGCATTTGTCATTCAGGCGCAATATGGCGACGACGCCAAAGCAATTGCGGACTACGTTGCCAATCCTGAAAAGCGGCGTCCTGACTTCCCAAGTATGCCGCCACAGAGCCATGTCTCTGAAGAAATGCGCCTGCTCGTTGCCCAATACATGCTGAGTCTCACTGAGTGAACCTGATTGCGGTGCAACAGGATGTGCCGCACCGAAAGCTATGCACCGACTGTGGGGTCAGTCGAACCCATGATCCGAGCCGCTGTGGTTCTGCGTGCCAGTTTATCAACCCTGACTACGCCGCTTTAGAACGTCGGGTCCACGGTCGAGCCCGCACGACGCTGGGTGACATTGAGCCGTTCTTTGGCGTGGTTGAAGACATGCATCAAGCCTCTTTGAGACCTCGTCGAGCTGGGGCGCAGTGGTCTGGGATTACCACCCGTCTGGGCGAATCGTTGCTAGAGCGCGGTGAGGTCACTGCTGTGCTGTGTATCGGAGCGGATCCCAACGACCGCTGGCGACCCATTCCTAAGCTCATTACGTCGGCAGAAGAGATGGCCTCCTGCCGAGGCATGCGCATGGGGTATGCACCCCTTTTGGAGCTCCTTGAACCCGCTATTGAAGCCGGTCACCGCCGACTAGCCGTTATTGGAATTCCGTGTCAGATCTACGCACTAAGGGCCCTCGAAAAAGAACTCGATCTCGAGCACCTCGTGGTCATCGGGACTCCCTGCTCTGACAATACGACCACCGAAAACTTCCACGAGTTTCTAAGCCTGCTCGACGAGGCGCCTGAGACGATTAATTACCTCGAATTCATGCCTGACTTTCACGTTGAGCTGCGCTTTGAAAATGGTGCACAACGGCGCATTCCCTTTTTGCAGCTCCCCATTGCTGATCTGCGCGATGACTTCTTTCCCCTCACGTGCAGAACCTGTGTCGACTATGTCAACACGCTGGCCGATATTACGGTGGGCTACATGGGCGGCCGCGGAGAACAATGGCTCATCGTAAGAAATGCGCGTGGGCAGAAAACGTTGGATCATATCCAAGCGGAGCTGTCACTCAAGCCACCCACAACCGGAGGCAAACGAAAAGCCGCAGTGCAGGGCTTCATTGAAAATACTCGACGCGCAACGGGCGGTTTACCGCTCCGAAGAATGCCGCAATGGCTCCGCCCAATTGTCGGAAAGATTATGCCCTTAACGGGTCCTAAGGGTCTTGAATTTGCGCGAACGCGACTCGAGATGAAAGCCGCCGAATCAATATTACATTTGCGCCGAGCGGCGCCCAAGCGCCTCAAGACGATGATTCCCAAGCACGTCTGGAAGCTCGCCGAGCCCTACGGTATTTCCCCTGAAAAAGACGAACTCTGATCCAGCCTAGCCAGCAAGGTGTACATTCAAGTCTTACCTCGCGGGGATTGAGTCGTGGAAGGACATACAGTCGCATACTCTCAGAGCACCATTATCGAATTGATGGTTCCGAGCTACGCTAACTTTGGCGGTAAAGTCCACGGCGGCACATTGATGTCTTTGATGGACAAGGTCGCTTACGTTTGCGCAAGCAAACACGCCGGTAACTACTGCGTCACTGTATCGGTCGACAATGTCGAGTTCCTCCAGCCCGTGGAGGTCGGTGAAGTCATCAAACTCATGGGGTCGGTAAACTATGTCGGTCGAACGTCACTGGTTGTCGGTATCAAGGTCGTCGCGGAAAACCTGCAAGAGGGCGTGAGCAAACACACGAACACCTGCTACTTCAACATGGTGGCAAAAAGTCCGGATGGGAAAACCGCTGAAGTACCGGCGCTGATTCTGAAAACTCAAGACGACGTTCGCCGTTTTTTAAGCGCCCTTCAGCGCAAGCGCCTGCGTACACAGGACAACGAGTTCATGGATAAGTATCGTCAAGACTTTATCTATGACGAAGCGTCGGCAGAGTTACTGCACGACCAGCGCTGTCGTGTGTTACTTCCTACGCAGAAATAGGCGCCGGTCATCATCTTTCGGCTGTCTTTCTCAACCTTAACTTTTGTCTGACAGACAAAGGTTATTCCATTTTATGCGTCTATATCGATCCTCTTTAGTCAGTCATAATCGGCATTAAAACAACGCTGGAGTAAGCAAGTGCTGGAGCAACCCTTAACGCTACCCTGTGGGACAGTAGTGCCAAACCGTCTATGTAAAGCTGCCATGACCGAGGGTCTAGCGCATCCCGATGGATCTGCGAGTGAAGAGCTCGCTCACCTCTATGGCGTATGGAGTGACGGGGGTTCAGGACTTCTTCTCTCAGGCAATATTCAGGTCGACGGTGACCACCTTGAACGCCCGGGAAATGTCGTGGTTGACGAGGAGTTATCGGAGTCAGCTTTTAACGCATTGGCGGAAATGGCGTCTCAGGGCACACGTGCCGGGAATCATTTGTGGGCACAGATAAGCCACGCGGGACGGCAAACACAGAAACTCGTCAACCCCACTCCCAAAGCGCCTTCTGCTGTGAGAATCCGTCTGCCACAAAGCCAGTTTGGAGAGCCCGTTGCCTTGACGGGCTCTGAAATTGAAGCGCTTATCGCGCGTTTTGTGAACTGCGCCGTCATTTGTAAGCGCGCTGGCTTCACCGGCGTTCAATTTCACGCAGCGCACGGTTATTTACTCTCCCAATTTTTGAGCCCGCTCACTAATCAACGAGAGGATGAGTGGGGCGGCTCGCTTGAAAATCGGTCGCGTGCATTAATTCGAATCGTAAAAGAAACGCGAGAGCAAGTCGGTGCTGAATTCCCCATATCGGTGAAGCTGAACAGTGCCGACTTCCAGAAGGGCGGCTTTGACTTTGACGACTCTCTAAAAGTGGCCCAATGGCTTGCAGAATCCAGTGTCGACCTTATCGAAATTTCAGGCGGTACCTATGAGCAACCCCGACTTCTTGATCTTGAGGGTATTGAACCGATCGAGGAGCAGGCGATCGCACGGAGTACGATGGCACGTGAGGCCTATTTTGTAGACTTTGCGAAAGCCATGCGTGAACACCTATCCATACCGATTATGGTCACAGGTGGGCTCCGGCGGCGCGAGGTTATGGCGCATGTTCTAGAGACGGGTGGCGCAGACATGATCGGGCTTGGAAGACCCCTGTGTATGGATACCGATGGCCCGAAAGCACTTTTGCAAGGTGCTGAGACCTTAAATCGCTATGAAGATAATCTCTCACTACTGCCGCGTTGGTTACTGTGGCTGACTCGATTCAATACCATTCGCACTCTGAACTCGTTCGCAACAACATTTTGGTTTTACGAACAGATCGCACACATCGGTCGGAGTGGCGTGAAAAATGACAAGCTCACGGTTTTTTCAGCTGCGATGGCGCAGCAAAAGGCGGCGAACGCCTGGATGAAGGCCAGAAGGTCGCTGTAAGGCCGCTGTAAGGCCGCAAGCGACGTCAGCTACCCAGACAACACCAATGTGATGAACGCTGATTTTTACGCTGGGTCGCTGACGGGCCAACTGTCGGGCTCACCGTATTTAATGAGACGGCCGTCTTGAAAGAAAAACCACGTGACGACGCGCTCTATGCCAGTAAATGTGTTTCGGCGCTCGTTACCGGTACCGTAAAACGAATAGTAGTCATAGGCGACTTCAAACGCTGTAATCATGCCTGTTTTGGTTGTGCGGCCACCGCGCGAGATGCGCTGTGGAAATAAGTCTTGGAACGCCTTAAATGACATCCCAGGAGACACCTTAGCGATCTGACTCTCAAACACCGCTTTATCAATATCAAAAGCGGTGGGCACGCAGCCACTGATTAAAAGAAGGCTGCTCAGCCATGCAATAAAGACCCGTTTCATAGCATCTCTCTCGTAGTCTCATGGTGGACAACGCATTGCAGTACCGCAGTAAATCCGCAAGACGTGCATGCCAGACCGACGCGCTCTGTCACTTTATCGCAATTGTCACATTTGTTCCAGCACACTTGAACAACAAATGAGTCGCAGAGAAGACGCTTCAGATTTGACCATGATACACTCGCGGCCGCGCGCGATACGGCGCGTGTCAGTGGGCCCATAGCTCAGTTGGTTAGAGCAG
>CAYVQI010000007.1:0-48256 GCA_964454155.1 uncultured Alteromonadaceae bacterium
GCTTGGATTGTTACGATGGTTGATAAAAAATTGGCTGCCTGCCGAGTCTGGATCGCTGGTTCGAGCCATGGCAAGCGTGCCACGATCATTGTGCACACGATTTTTCGACTCATTGACCACCGACCGTTCTGTCTTTCGCTGCTTTAGGTCCACGTCAAAACCACCACCCTGAACCATGAAGCCCTCGATAATGCGGTGGAAAACAGTGTTTTCGTAAAAACGCTCATCCACGTGACTTAGGAAGTTTTCAACGGTCTTGGGTGATCTGTCGGCAAACAGCAAGACCGTGATGTCTCCCTCGCTTGTTTCGAGTTTTACAATGGGATTTTCCGCTGCGGCAAATAAGCTCAAAGAGCAAGCGAATGTTGCAATAAGGCTGATTAAGATCTGGCGGGCATACTTCACGGAATTCTCCTTGACGATTTATCGCCAGCCGTCGTTGCGTCGGCGTTTGACGGAAAGGCGGGGTACTAATAAGGCAATCATTATGCCCAGGGCAATCAAGACAACGACTTCAATGGCCCGGTTGCTGGAGATTCGATCCTGAAGTCGTGCATTTTCAAGTTTCAGTAGATCGTTACGCCCATTGGCCTCTTCTAACTTTCCCGTCAGGCTCTTGGTCATTTGGTCAAGTTGAATCGCATTTGCAGAGACGCGCTTGACCTCTGCGAGCGTTTCGCGGGTCTCTTTAAGTTCTTGAGCCGCAGTGCTCATCAAGGAGTCGGTCGAGGTCAGTTGTACCATGGCGTCGTCGAGGTCGCGCTGCAGTTGTGCCGAGCGCGCAACTTCCTCTGCTAACGTGGCTTCAAGGGCATTGACCTGACTTCCTCTGGGCGCATTGCTCTGCAGGTACTGTGCTCGCAGGTAGCCTCGCGTGCCCCCTTTTGTCTCAATTTCAGCCCAGATACCATCGTCACTGAGACCGTAATAGTTGAGCTTGGTGCCAGACGGTAGACCCTTATTAATGATTCGATAATCGCCACCGGGGCCAGTGCGGACCGGCGTGAAGATAAGGTCGGTGACGTACCGAGTTTCGCTCATTTCTGCGATGTTCGCTTCGACTGCTTCCTGCGCTTGCGCGAGGAAGGGCAGCATAACGAACGCGGCTAGAGTCACAAAAATCTGAAGTTTACGCATAGTGAAATTGTTCCCCAACGGTATCAAAACGTCGTCGTATTGTTGTTCTCATCAGAATTCGCGACCTCTTTTAAGTGGGGTCCCATAACAGCCCAAATCAGAAGGATCAGTAAAAGGCTGAACCCCAAACCCGACCAAAGTTTGAACGTGACCCACGTGTCCATGGAGTAATTATAGGCCACGTATAAGTTAGCGGCACCCACCATTGCGAAGTGCAGCGTTGACACTATTGTAACTCGGCTCCAAATTTGTGCAGGCATTTGCACCTCGTCTGGGAGTATGGTTTCAAAGAGGCAGCGGCCTCGGACCACATGCCAACCGACGCAAGTGGCGGCAAGCATCCAGTTAAAGACCGTGGGCTTCCACAAGATAAAAACAGGGTCTCGTAACAACACAGTGGCGCTGCCAAATACAGTGACCACCAAGGCAACAACCATGAGTCGTTTTTCAACCGCGCCCCAAGCAAGCTTTACAATGACGACCTGTAACAAGGTGGCAGACACAAGCGCAATGGTCGCCGAGTAAATGCCATCGAAGGTGTAGACCACATCACCCACAGTAACCGTCGTACCTGACAGCTGGTACACCGAAAAGAAAATGACAAGGGGTAAGAATTCTAGGAGTTGCTTCATGTCGGCTCTGGTATGATTCGGTTTTGGGAGATCGGGCGGCTCTTGGGCTGCAAGTGTAGTAATTGTGATCGTTGACTACCACACACATTCGTTGGCCTCTGACGGTGCGCTATCACCGCCGGAGCTGCTCTCGCGTGCTCGGGCGTCGGGCGTAACCAAGTTTGCGATTACCGATCATGACACAACCGCGGGCTATTTGTCGGTTAAAGACAGCGATGATGCCAAAGCGGTGGGTTTGATTTCTGGTGTCGAGTTGTCCTGCAAGTGGGCGACTGCGTCGATCCATGTGGTGGGGCTAGGCTTTGATCCGCTCGCGCCTGAAATGCAATCCATGATCAAGACATTAACCGCTGCGCGACGCGCGCGCGAGCAAAATCGCCGCGCGACTTGAAAAAGCCGGGATCGCTGGTGCCTTTGAAGGTGCGACCGCTTTGGCCGGTGACAGCCAAATTGGTCGACCTCACTTCGCAGCATGGATGGTCGAGGTTGGGGCCGTAGCGACTGTGACTGAAGCCTTTGATAAGTACTTGGGGACAGGGAAGCCTGGCGATGTAAAGATGTTTTGGCCGGCGCTGGCCGAGGTGGTTTCGGGAATCACCGCCTCGGGTGGGATCGCAGTATTGGCACACCCTTTAAAGTACAGACTGACCGGGATGAAACTTCGCGCACTGCTCAACGATTTTAAGGCGTCTGGAGGCCGGGCCATTGAGATTTTGAACGGTCGACAAACCGACGCCGACTCTAAGCGACTTCTTCAGCTGATGGAATCTGCCGATCTCATTCCTTCGGTAGGCTCAGATTTTCACCGCGAGTTTGAATATGGCCCACGTCTGGGTATTGATGTCGCGCGACTGCCCAAGGGGCGTTACATATGGGAGGCCCTAGAGGCGACCCTATGAGTCAATTCTTTTCGATTCATCCAGAAACACCACAGGGCAGACTGGTCCAGCAAGCTGTGGAAATATTGAATCGCGGTGGCGTGATTGTCTACCCCACTGATTCGGCGTATGCACTCGGGTGTCTTCTGGACAATAAGGCAGGTGCCGAACGCATTCGGGTAATCCGTAAGCTTGCTGACGACCATAATTTTACGCTCGTCTGCCGGGACCTGTCGGAGTTGTCACGCTATGCACGCGTTGACAACGCGGCTTATCGTCAGATTAAACACGCGACACCGGGGCCTTACACGTTTATTTTTGAGGCCAGTAAAGAGGTGCCGCGGCGGCTGATGAATCCGAAGCGTAAAACGATCGGTTTGCGAGTGCCCGACAATGCCATTACTCAGGCGCTGCTGCATGAGTTGGCAGCACCTTTAATGTCGTCGACACTTTTGCTCCCAACAGATGACTATCCACTCAGCGATCCGTACGATATACGTGCAACGCTTGAGCACGACGTCGATTTGGTGATTGATGGTGGGTACTGTGGTCTGGAGCCGACGACGGTTGTTGATATGAGTAATGATGAAACGAGGATTTTACGCCACGGTTTAGGCGCCTCTGAAGCTTTTGGCTAGGTTCTAGGATTAATGTGACTGAGATCATCAACGAAACCGATGCAGAGACTGAGCTCCCGAAAAACGAGCATGACGGCGCGAGTACGGATCTCTCGACGACAGATTCTCTGCGGGCATCAGACGCTGTGGAAAAGCGCATGGGGCAGCCGCAGCAAGGCGAGATGCCGTTTGCTGTGGTTTTGGGAGAGGCCTTAACAGAGCTGCCCAAAGATTTATACATTCCACCGCGAGCGCTCGAGGTTTTTCTCGAGGCGTTTGAAGGGCCGCTCGATTTGTTGCTGTATCTCATTCGGCGGCAGAACCTCAATATTCTTGATATCGATGTGGCGAGCATTACAGAGCAATATATGCAGTACGTTGATCTGATGGACGCTATGCAGTTTGAGTTGGCCGCGGAATATCTGCTGATGGCGGCGATGCTGGCTGAGATCAAGTCGCGGATGTTACTGCCTCGGTCTACCGAAGCCGATGATGAAGAGGAAGATCCAAGGGCGATGCTGGTAAGGCGCCTTCAGGAGTATGAGCGATTTAAGAAAGCGGCTGAGGACATGGCGGCGCTGCCGCGTGTGGAGAGAGACACCTGGGTGGGTTCTGCAGAACCCCCTGTGAGCGAGCGCACCAAGCCACTGCCGGACGTTAACTTGCAGGATCTGGTGATCGCCTTTTCGGAGGTTTTAAAGCGTGCAGACCTCTACGAGAGCCACCAGATTAAGCGTGAATCACTGTCCACGCGAGAGCGCATGGCCGATGTGCTGCAGGCGCTTCAGAAGCAAGAGTTTTGTTCTTTTGATGCGCTTTTTAAGGTTGAAGAAGGACGCTTGGGCGTTGTTGTGACGTTTCTGGCAATTTTGGAATTGATTAAAGAGTCTTTGGTCGACATCGTGCAGTCAGAAGAATTTGCGCCGATCCATATCAAAGCAAGAAGCGAGTAAATATGGCTATGGGTGATCATGATCTAGTTGAAATTCTTGAGGGTGCGCTGCTTGCAGCGGATGAGCCGTTGACCAAGAAGCAGCTGGCTCAATTGTTTGACGAGTTGGACCGACCGTCTACGTCGGATATTGCCACTGCGCTCGACGACGTTTCCTCGCGGTGTGAAGGACGAGGGTTTGAGCTTGTCGAGGTCGCCAGTGGCTTTCGGTTTCAAGTGAGGCAGCATTTATCGCCGTGGGTGAGCAAGCTGTGGGTCGAGCGTCCGGCTCGTTACTCTCGAGCGCTGCTGGAGACACTGTCGCTTATTGCCTATCGTCAGCCCATTACGCGCGGTGAAATTGAAGACATTCGCGGTGTGGCGGTGTCGAGCAACATTATGAAAAGTCTGCTCGAGCGAGATTGGGTCAAGGTTGTTGGACATCGAGATGTGCCGGGGAGGCCTGCGATGTATGCAACGACCCGGGGCTTTTTAGATTACTTTAACCTCAAGTCCCTGGATCAGCTGCCGCCACTGGCGGACGTTAAGGATCTTGAGACGATGACCAGTGCGTTACCACTGGAAGAGTTTCACGATTCGCGAGACGACGATGCGGGGGCTGAGGGTCCAGAAACGCAAGGGATTGCGGTCAGCGCAACGCCCGAAACTGAGGAGGCGGACTCGGAATGAGTGATGCCGATAAGCACAGCAAGAAAGTGATTCTGGACGACGATGAGGTTAAGCCCGAGGGCGAAAAACTGCAAAAGGTCCTTGCGCGCGTAGGCCTTGGGTCACGTCGAAAGCTCGAGGAGAGTATTAAAGCAGGCGAGATTACGGTCAATGGTTCGATGGCCAAATTGGGTGATCGTGTTGTCGCCGGGGATAAGATTAAGTTTAAAGGGCGGCCGGTTGCTAATGACGACAAGCTCGAGAACAGGGTTATCCTTTACCATAAGCCTGTGGGCGAGGTTTGCTCACGTAAAGATCCGGAGGGTCGCGCGACCGTTTTTGACGGGCTGCCGCGTTTAAAGTCTGGGCGATGGGTTTCTGTGGGTCGACTCGACTACAACACCTCTGGCGTGTTGCTTTTAACAACGGATGGGGAGTTGGCTAATGCGCTTATGCACCCCTCGAGCCGTGTTGAGCGCGAATACCTTGTGCGGGTTATGGGCCGAGTTGATGAGGCGATGCTTCAGCGACTGAAGTCGGGCGTAGACCTGGACGACGGGCCGGCTCGATTTACCGATATTCAAGAAGGTGGCAGTGACAGCGAAGGGATCAATCGATTCTTTTACGTGGTGTTGTCCGAGGGGCGTAATCGGGAAGTTCGGCGCCTCTGGGAATCGCAAGGTGTCACGGTCTCGCGATTGAAGCGCGTGCGCTACGGCGAGGTCTTTATGCCCTCAAAGCTGAAGAAAGGCCAGTGGATGGAGTTGAAGCCGCGTGACGCTGAAGTGGCCTACGCCATGGCCCAGTTGACGCCCAAGCCGATCTATCGACCTACGAAGAAAGTGGCTGAAAAGCGCGAGCGGCAGGCCGGCAAAAGTGGAAAGCACCCCGGTCGTCGCACAAAGAAGGTAAACTTATAGCGACGCGGCTTACTGTGCGCTCAGCGCCTGTCCGTTAAGGGCTAGGCTTACATCGCTCATGAGGTACACCCACTGGGCGATGATGTCTTCTGGGTGTGGATTGGTGATTGGCGGTTCCCCCGGATAGGCCGTCCGTCGCATCGCGGTGTTCACAGCGCCAGGATTTAAGGTGTTGACCCGAATCGAAGAGGTTGTACCCAGTTCATCGGCAAGCACTTGCATCAGTCCCTCTGTTGCAAACTTTGAGACCGCGTAACTGCCCCAGTAGGCGCGACCCGTTCGTCCCACACCAGAACTTGTAAAAACCACCGATGCTGACGCGGCTTTATCGAGTAACGGCAGTAGCGTCTGAGTCAACATAAAGCCTGCATTGACGTTGACTTGCATAACCTCGTGCCACGTAGCGGCTCGGGTTTGTGCAATCGGCTTTCGATCGCCAAGTAGACTTGCGTTATGAAGCAGGCCGTCCAGTTTTGGTAATGCCTCTGACAAAGAGCCGGCAAGGGTCACGAAGTCATCGTGTGTGGCCCTTGATAAATCCATAGGCAGTAGTGCAGGTTGTGGTGCGCCAAGATCAACGATTTCGTCGTAAAGGTCTTCAAGCCGCGCTTCGTTTCGACTCAGCAGTAAGACCTCGGCGCCGCGGGATGCGAATGCGAGACTGGCCGCTCGACCAATACCCTCGGCCGCCCCCGTGACTAATATTGTCTTTCCCGCAAGTTCATCAGTCGCAGGTGACCAAGTATGAGGTGCTACTGGCATTACAGCTGTTCCCTTATCCATTGGCAGAGGTCCTGTGGTGTGTCGACACACAGGTCGGCGCCCCACTGGTCTGGGTCGTCATGATCTTCGATGTAGCCATACTTTACGGCGATGGTGAAACATCCCGCCGCATTGCCCGCCTGAATATCTCGGATGTGATCACCCACGTACACCATTTCGTCGGGTGCGACCTGCAGTTGTGTCGCGGCCAGTAAAATGGGCTCGGGGTGTGGCTTAGCCTTCGTGACGTCACACGGCGTAACGAGGCTGCCCGCTGGCGGCTGAAATTTCATCGCTGCCATCAGCGGCTGGGCAAAACGCCGGAATTTATTGGTCACAACGCCCCAGCGCCTGTCGGCCTCATCGAGACGTTTTACGATGTCAAGGAGGCCGTCATACGGGATGGCTGAAGTGCCGAGCTCTGCTTCGTACCAGTCAAGGTATTGCGCTCTGTAAGCTTCCCAGCGAGGGTCGCCTTCCACGACTCCGGTAGCCTCCGTGACCAAGCGTCCAGATCCATGAGAGATTAGCTTGCGCGCATCATCAAATGGCTGCTCTTGGCCTCCCAGCTCGCAACACAGCTTACGATAGGCAGCGAGCAATTCACTGGCAGTGTCCACGAGTGTGCCATCGAGGTCGAAGACGAAGGCTTTGAATGTTTGATCAGTCACGCAGGCTTGCTCGCCCGAATCATGTAGTTGACCGAGACGTCACGCTCTACGAGACGGTAGTGCTTGGTAATGGGGTTGTAGGTCATGCCGATATTTGCCTCGACCTTCAGTCCGGCAGCCCTAGCCCAGCGTGCAAGCTCCGAGGGCTTAATGAGCTTGTTGTACTCGTGGGTCCCTTTGGGCAACAAATTAAGCACGTATTCTGCACCGACAATCGCAAAGAGCCACGCTTTGGGGTTTCGGTTGATCGTCGAAAAATAAAGGTCGGCACCTGGCTTTGCCATATCGGCGCAGGCTTGTATCACTTTGGACGGGTCGGGGACGTGTTCCAGCATTTCGAGGCATGTGACGACGTCATATGTTTCTGGCTGTTCCAGCGCAATCGATTCGGCAGTCGTTTGGCGGTACTCGATCTCCAGCTGGGACTCGAGTAAATGAATCCTTGCAACAGAAAGGGGGGCTTCGCCCATGTCGATGCCGGTAACCGTTGCGCCGCGGTGTGCCATTGCCTCGCTGAGGAGACCACCGCCGCAGCCCACGTCGATTAATCGCTTGCCCCGCACGCCACTGAACTGGTCGATCCATCCGGCACGCAGCGGATTAATATCGTGCAGCGGCTTGAACTCACTGTTCTCGTCCCACCACCGTGAGGCCAGCGCTTCAAATTTTGCGATTTCATCGGGGTCTACATTACTGTGTGTCATCGTATGCTCAACTCTTATATCTGATGGGTGCAAGACAGCTTCGTCTGGCCTATAGCGAGAGTTTACCGCGCCATGCGGCTGCTTTGTGATGTAACGCGTCGCTGTCCAGAGTTTGCAACTGTCGGTTTTTGACGACGTTTTTGCCTGCGATCCAGCTCCAGGTGACTTCGGACCCCGAGTTGGCGTACACAAGATTGGACTCAATTTGATGATTGGGTTCCATTCCAAGGTGTGTGAAATCTAAGGCGATGAAGTCAGCAGACTTTCCCGGCTCTAAACTACCGGTGACGTGGTCCAGTCCCAAAGCTCGAGCGCCGTCGAGTGTGGCCATTTGAATCGTCTCTCGTGCCGACATCGCCGTCGGATCTTTGCTTTCAAGCTTCGCTAACAAGGAAGCGGCTTGCATTTCTGCCAGTCCGTTCAATTTGTTGTTGCTAGCCGCGCCATCGGTGCCCAACGCTACGTTGACGCCCGCGTCCTTGAACTTTTTTACGGGACAGGTACCGGAGGCTAGCTTCATGTTCGATCGAGGGCAGTGAATGACATGGGCACCGTACTGGGCGACAGTTTCGATGTCCTGATTGCCGACCGCGGTCATGTGGACGCATTGAGTCCGGGGACCAAGCAGGCCAATGCGAGCCAGCAAGTCGATGGGGCGCTCGCCCGTGGCCTCGACGTGAGACAGCACTTCAGCGGCTGTTTCGTGAAGGTGGATTTGGACGACGGCGTCCAGCTCATTTGCAAGCATGGCGGTTTGAGACAGTAGGCTTTCATCGACGGAATAGGTCGAGTGAGGACCAAATCCAATGTCGACGAGCTCGTCGTGTTTAAAGTGATCGTTCAGTGCTAAGCCTTTATCAAGGTATTCGCGGGCGTTGGCGGCCCAGGCGGTGGGTATATCCATGACGGGGAAGACGAGCTGTGTCCGGAGACCGGCTGCGCGCAGCCTTTGCGCACTCACGTCTGGGAAAAAGTACATGTCACTGCTCGTGGTGATACCACTGAGGAGCATTTCGGCCGCGGCCAAGTCAGTGCCGTCACTGACAAATTCGCTCGAGACCCACTGACTTTCGAGCGGCCATATTTTGTCGTTGAGCCAAGCGGACAGCGGCATGTCGTCTGCGTAGCCGCGGAGCAGCGTCATCGCGGCGTGCCCATGCGCATTGACAAGACCCGGCATGAGGACATGACCGGGCAGCTCCACATGCTCCAAACCTTTGAGCTGTCGGGCGTCAGTGCTGGGCATTAGCTGTTTGATCAAGCCTTCTTGCACCACGATGCTGTAATTCTTAAGAGCGGATTGCGTTCCCGAAACGGGAATTATCGTGTCTGCATGAACCGCAAAACTCACTGATGTCATGGATCTGTAGCTCCTAATATTGAGCGTCGCTAAACGTAGCCTTAACAGGCTGAATTTGATAGTATTTACAGCTTATTCACGGCCAGGTTTTGGCGGCACTCCCGTCATCAAAAAAGTCATCGGATGTCAGATCAGCAGCAAGATTTAGCGAAAGAAGTATACCCAATTAATATTGAGGACGAACTCAAGCAATCCTACATGGAATATGCGATGAGCGTTATCGTTGGGCGAGCACTTCCCGACGTGCGAGACGGCCTCAAGCCTGTCCATCGGCGGGTATTGTTTGCCATGAACGAGTTGAACAACGACTGGAATAAGGCGTACAAAAAGTCTGCGCGTGTCGTGGGTGACGTAATTGGTAAGTACCACCCTCACGGCGATTCTGCGGTTTATGACACGATCGTGCGTATGGCTCAGACATTTTCCTTGCGGTACCCGCTGGTCGACGGCCAAGGTAATTTTGGTTCGATCGATGGTGATTCTGCTGCTGCAATGCGTTACACCGAGATTCGAATGGCCAAGCTGGCCCATTCGCTGCTCGCTGACCTTGAGAAAGAAACGGTCGATTTTGCGGAAAACTACGACGGCACGGAACACATCCCCGTTGTACTGCCAACGCGCGCCCCGAACCTCCTGATTAATGGTTCTGCCGGCATCGCGGTGGGTATGGCAACCAATATACCGCCGCACAATATGCGTGAGGTTGTTGCTGGATGCCTAGCCGTGCTCGAGAACCCCGAGATCAGCATTGATGAATTGATTCGATATATCCCTGGGCCAGACTTTCCCACGGGCGCAATTATTACCGGTCGGGCCGGCATTATTCAGGCATACCGGACAGGTCGGGGGCGTATTTATGTGCGCGCAAAGGCGGAAGTCATTACCGACGACTCGAAGGGTAAAGACACGATTATTATCCACGAAATTCCCTATCAGCTGAATAAATCAAAGCTGCTTGAGCGAATAGCGGAATTGGTAAAAGAAAAGAAAATTGAGGGTATTACAGAGCTTCGCGACGAGTCTGATAAAGATGGATTGCGCGTGGTGATTGAGCTGCGTCGCGGCGAAGTCGGTGACGTGGTACTGAATAATCTTTACGCACAGACCCAGCTGCAGGCCGTAGTGGGTATCAACATGGTGGCGTTGGTTGACGGACAGCCGAAATTACTCAATCTGAAAGAGATTATCGAGGCCTTTGTTCGTCACAGACGCGAGGTGGTAACGCGACGAACACTGTTCTTGTTGCGTAAGGCGCGAGAGCGGGGCCACGTATTAGAGGGTTTGGCCGTCGCTCTCGCCAATATTGACGCAATTATTGAGCTCATAAAGACATCGCCCACAGCCGCCGATGCGCGCGAGCGCTTAGTGGCTTCGGCATGGGCGCCGGGTGACGTCACAGCGATGCTGGAGCGGGCTGGCGATGCGGCGTGTCGTCCCGAAGGTCTTGAAGGCGATTTTGGTTTAATTGAAGGTCAGTATCATCTGTCACCGGCACAGGCACAGGCCATTCTTGAGCTCCGACTGAATCGCTTAACCGGCCTGGAGCATGAGAAGTTGCTTCAAGAATACGCCGATAAAGTGGCCGAAATTGCAGACTTGCTCGAGATTTTGGGTGATCCCGATCGATTGCGCACGGTCATACGTGCAGAGCTTGAAGAGCTGGTCGAAGACTTTGGTGATGAGCGACTGACGGAAATTACCGACTCGGCACACGACCTGACGGTCGAGGATCTCATTACAGAAGAAGATCGTGTTGTCACAATTTCTCACCAAGGCTATGCCAAAACGCAGTCGTTAACCGATTATCAGGCCCAGCGACGAGGTGGTACCGGCCGAAGCGCCACTGCGGTGAAGGACGAGGACTTTGTTGAGCACCTGCTTATTGCGAGCACTCACGCCACGGTGTTGTGCTTCTCCAACCTTGGCAAAGTGTATTGGTTAAAAGTGTTCCACATTCCATTGGCGAGTCGGAATGCGCGCGGAAGACCGATGGTCAACTTGCTTCCGCTCGATGAAGGGGAACGCATTACTTCGATCCTGCCGATTGAGGGCTACGACGAGGATCAGTACGTCTTTATGGCGACTGAAAACGGGACGGTCAAGAAAACGGCTGCGACTCAGTTTGCGCGGCAGCGCAGCGTAGGGTTGCGCGCGATTGAGCTGGACGAAGGCGACGTGTTGATCGGCACGGCGATAACCGACGGCGAAAGCGACATTATGTTGTTTTCCTCAGAGGGGAAGGCCACTCGCTTTAATGAGTCGCAGGTTCGAGCCATGGGTCGAACAGCCCGAGGTGTTCGGGGTATTAATCTCGCCGCGGGGCACAAATTAATTTCGCTGATTGTCCCAAAGGTATCAGGTCGGATTCTGACAGTGACAGAGAACGGCTACGGCAAGCGCACTGAAAATGACGAGTTCCCTGCAAAAGGGAGAGGCGGGAAAGGCGTCATTGCCATGTCGACCTCTGATCGAAACGGATCGCTGGTGGGTGCCGTTCAGGTATGGGACGGCGACGAGATGATGCTGATTTCAAATCAGGGCACGGCCGTGCGGACTCGTGTCGATGAGGTGAGTCTCTTGGGTCGAAACACCCAAGGCGTCAGAGTCATTCGCACCCGTGACGGCGAAGCACTGGTCAGTGTGAGTCGTATTGCGGAGGATGACGTTGTCGCAGAGCCCGCTGAGTCGGTTGTGGCTGATGCTGAGTCGGTTGTGGCTGATGCTGAGTCGGTTGTGGCTGATACTGTGCCTGAGGACAGTATCGATAACGGCAGTGACGAGACGCAAGAGTGACGAGAGTTCATAATTTTTGTGCGGGGCCTGCAGCGCTTCCCGCAGAAGTGTTGGAGCGTGCTCAGGGCGAATTGCTCGATTGGCACGGTGCCGGCGCCTCGATAATGGAGCTCAGTCATCGCAGTCCTGAGTTTGTCGGTGTGGCCGAGCGTGCAGAAGCCGGGCTTCGCCGCTTATTGAAGATCAGCGACGACTATGCGGTGCTCTTTCTGCAAGGTGGGGCTTCTCAGCAATTTTCGTCGGTGCCACTCAATTTGTCGGACAAAGAAGACACTGTCGATCAGGTGGTGACGGGGCAGTGGTCCAAGAAAGCCCTCGCCGAGGGGCGGCGTCTGGTTAATGTGAACGTGGCCTCGAGCTCTGAGGTGTCAAATTTCACCACGGTTCAAGACCGGGCTGACTGGTCGACTTCTGACGACGCCGCCTATTTGCACTACTGCCCCAATGAGACGATCGGAGGGCTTGAGTTCGATTTTGTTCCCCAAAGCGGCTCGCCTTTGGTGGCTGACATGTCCTCAACCATTTTGTCACGACCTATAGATGTTGACCGTTTCGGCGTTATTTACGCCGGTGCCCAGAAAAATATAGGCCCCGCGGGACTGTGTATCGTGATTGTGCGTCGAGATCTTTTAGATCGGGCGCGATCTGACATTCCCGCCATGCTGCACTGGAAAGTCGCGGCGGACAATGACTCCATGTACAACACACCGCCTACCTTCGGAATTTATTTGTCGGGACTCGTCTTCGAGTGGATCGAAGCGCGTGGCGGTCTCACCGCGATACATCAAGCGAATCAGCGAAAGGCTCAGACGCTTTACGGCACCATTGATGCCAGTGACTTTTACAGTAACCCCGTAGACCGTCGATATCGGTCGTTAATGAACGTTCCCTTTACGCTGGCCGATGACACGCTGGATAAGCAGTTTTTAAAGCAGGCAGAGGCGGAGGGGCTGATGAATCTGAAAGGGCATCGGTCTGTGGGCGGTATGCGCGCCAGTATTTACAACGCGGTAGAACAATCCTCCGTTGATGCATTGTGCGATTTCATGCATCGTTTCGAAAACGAGCACAGATAGAGACCAGTTGCTATGGCGACGGATGATCAGTTAGCCGATATTCGAACGAATATCGATTCAATAGATCAGCAATTACTCGAGTTGATCAACGCGAGAGCGGAGTGCGCGCGTCGTGTAGCACAGATTAAGTTGGCGGCCAGCCAAGACGGTGATGCGCTTTTTTATCGGCCAGAGCGCGAGGCTCAGATTTTGAGGTCCATTCAAGAGCGTAATCCGGGCCCCCTGCCGGCCGATCAGGCGGCGCGGATTTTCCGTGAAATCATGTCGAGTTGCCTTGCTTTGGAGCGTCCGTTGACTGTGGGGTTCCTGGGGCCTGTGGGTACCTATTCGCAAGCTGCGGCACTCAAGCACTTTGGGCAATCGGCCATTCTTGAGCCGCAGCCCACCATTCGCGACGTTTTTCGACAAGCCGAGGACCGCGCCTGCGATATGGCCGTAGTTCCGGTAGAGAACTCAACAGAAGGAATGGTCGGTCAAACGCTCGATTGCTTTCTCGAATCATCCTTACAAATTATCGGTGAGGTTGAGCTTCCGGTTGTTCACCATTTGATCGCGTCGGCCGGTCAAAGCAGGTCAGATATTCGGGCAGTCTGCGGGCACGAGCAGGCGTTGGGCCAATGCAGAGATTGGCTCGATTCAAATTTACCGGGAATTCCCCGAGACGTGTGCCGCAGCAATGGTGAAGCGGCTCAGCGTGCTCAGAGTGAGCCGGGTATTGCTGCAATCGCCGGGGATTTGGCGGTTGAGCATTACGGTTTGGCCAAGCTCGCTGAAGCGATTCAGGATATTGCACACAACACGACGCGTTTCTTCGTTGTTGGCAGAGAGATGGTGCCTGCTAGTGGTGCAGATAAGTCGTCAATTCTGATTGCCAGTCGCAACCGGCCTGGAGCGCTTTTAAATTTGCTTCGACCGTTTGAGGAGCGCGGCATTAGCCTCACTCGAATCGACTCTAGGCCTTCTAAGACGGAAAAGTGGACCTACATGTTCTTTATCGAGTTTGAGGGGCATTACTCGGACGCTGTCGTGCGAGAAGTGATGTCGGCGCTTGAAGAAAACTCCATCTTACTGAAGCCACTGGGCTCTTACCCCAAAGCACCGATCTGATGACGCAATTTCAAGCGAGAACGGTTGCCTTTGTTGGATTAGGCCTTATATCTGGGTCTCTGGCGCGCGCACTACAGAGCAGTACCTGGCAGGGCAAGCTGATTGCCTGGGGGCCACGTGAGGCGAGTTTGAAACGCGGTAGAGCGTTAGGCGTTGTTGATGATTACTCCCTAGTGCTTGAAGAGGTGATTGATCAGGCAGACGTCATTGTTGTGGGTGCGCCGCCTGCAGCGACCGCTTCAATTCTGAGTGAAATCATTGGCAAGCTTGCCGTGACGACGCAGCAGCCCATTATTACGGACTTGGCCAGCATCAAGGGCTACGTAGTCGATTCTGTAGACCATGATTACCCGCATTTTGTACCCGGACACCCCATAGCGGGTTCTGAGCACAGCGGCGTTGAATATTCAGATGCGGGTTTATTTGCCGGCCGGGAGGTTATCCTCACACCACTGCCTCATACCGCAGCCACCGCCGTAGCTCAGATTGAGGCGATGTGGGCGTTAACGGGGGCGTACATCCGAGCAATGGAGGTGCAGCAACACGATGCGTTGTTGGCGGCCAGTTCTCACATGCCCCATGTTGTCGCTTACGCCCTGACCCGTGCGCTTGAGCGAGATGCGTCCGACCCGATGATTCATGGTGGTGGCGCACTTCGTGACATGACGCGCATTGCGGGGTCAGACCCTCGAATGTGGACTGATATAGCGGTGACTAACCGACAAGCGCTACTGGCGGCAATGGATCAGTTTGATGCGGAGATGACGATGCTCCGTGAGCTGGTCGACCGCAAAGACGAGCGGGCGCTCGAAGACTATTTCTCGATTTGTCGTGCGCATCGACGCGACCACGACAGTATTTTAAACCCTATTTCTGAGACGGCACCTGAGGAGAATCATGAAGTTTAGAGTCGAGTCTGGAGGCTCGCTACAGGGCGCTATTCGAGTGCCGGGTGACAAGTCCATGTCTCACCGAACGGTGATGCTGGGCGCGCTGGCCGAGGGCACGACTATTGCCACTGGCTTTTTAGAGGGGCATGACGCGCTGTGTACGGTTCAGGCGTTTAAAGACATGGGTGTGACGGTGCGCGGTCCGCAAAACGGTCGTATTGAGATTGACGGCGTGGGTATGCAGGGACTGCAAAGACCCGACAGTGTCCTTGATATGGGTAATTCAGGTACGAGTATCCGTTTGCTGAGCGGTTTGCTCGCCGCCCAGCGTTTTGATTCAACAATGACCGGTGATATTTCCCTGCAGAAACGACCTATGGGACGCGTGACTGAACCGCTCAAACTCATGGGTGCTGAGATTGGCAGTCAAGAAGGACGGCCTCCGCTGGTAATAAAAGGTGGGCAGCCACTCAACGGTATTCACTACGAGATGCCCGTGGCCAGTGCGCAGGTGAAATCCTGCGTCCTGTTGGCGGGCCTGTTTGCTGAAGGTCGGACTTCGGTGACGGAACCCGCGCCAACGCGCGATCATACTGAGCGGATGTTACGCGGTTTCGGTTATGACGTTGAACGAGAAAATGATGTGATCAGCGTGCAGGGTGGGGGTCGTCTTACGGCTGCGACATTCGATATTCCAGCGGACATTTCGTCTGCCGCGTTTTTCCTCGTTGCGGCCTCGATTGCACCGAACTCTGACCTTACATTGGAGCACGTGGGTATGAACCCCACTCGATCCGGTGTTATCACTATTTTGACCCTCATGGGTGCTGACATTGAGGTACTCAATGAGCGAGAGGTGGGCGGAGAGCCGGTGGCGGACCTCCGGGTAAAGTCCTCAGCTCTAGTCGGTATAGAGATTCCGGAAGACCTCGTCCCACTGGCTATCGACGAATTCCCTGTGCTCTTCGTTGCCGCCGCCTGTGCAACGGGTCGAACGGTGCTGCGCGGTGCTGAAGAGCTCCGCGTTAAAGAAAGTGATCGCATTGCCTCAATGGCCGACGGCTTGTCGCGGTTAGGCGTTGAAAATGAAGTGCTTGACGATGGCATTGTCATTGTCGGCGGACCGCTAAAGGGCGGCGAGGTTGATACGTATAATGATCACCGAATTGCCATGTCATTTGCAGTGGCGGCACTTCGAGCTTCCGGCACTATTTGTATTAATGACTGCGATCACGTTGCCACCTCATTTCCAGGGTTTGCCGAGTTGGCTGCAAGTGTCGGTCTCAAAGTGTCGGTTGAGAGTTGATTGCTGATGATTCCGGTAATTTGTGTTGATGGTCCAAGTGGCTCGGGAAAAGGGACTCTGTCGCAGCGCCTTTCGGAGGCGCTTGGGTTCAGGCTCTTGGACAGTGGTGCACTTTATCGAGTAGTGGGTTTCGCGGCGTCACAGCAAGGCGTGGCTTGGGATGATGAGCCTGCCGTGACGACCGTCGCGCGCTCACTCAGTGTTGAGTTCGTCGCCTCGACGTTGGGCGTGAGGGTGCTCTACTTAGGCTCAGATGTGACCGACGAAGTGCGATCGGTCCTCGGCGCAGAAGGCGCCTCGGCGGTCGCGGCACTCCCCTCTGTTAGAGACGCCTTGTTGTCGCGTCAACGCGAATTAGCAGTGGCGCCAGGTCTTGTGGCTGATGGTCGAGACATGGGCACGGTGGTTTTCCCCACAGCGCCGCTGAAAATATTCTTAGAGGCCTCCGCACTTGCGCGCGCGCAAAGACGACAAAGCCAGTTGCAGCTGCAAGATGAGGATGTTAGTCTGCCGCGCCTTCTGGAGGCCATAGAAGCTCGCGATACCCGCGACCGAACACGGTCAGTATCGCCGCTTGTGCCAGCGCAGGACGCCGTCGTTGTCGACAGTACAGACATGACGGCAGACGCTGTGTTTGACCGAGTGATGTCTTTGGTGGCCAAAAAAGGAATTGTGCACTGCGACGATTAAAGGCCTGACCCCTCGTGCAGTGTTTTATAAATCGACCCGGCTGGGTAGGACGGCTGGTGCTGCGAAGTTTGCAGCGATAATACAGGTATATTCAATGAGCGAATCATTCGCCGAGTTATTCGAAGAAAGTCTCAAGACCGTTGACATGGAGCCCGGCTCGATTGTGACGGGTGTCGTTATCGACATTGATAACGAGTGGGTCACTGTTCACGCGGGTCTCAAATCTGAGGGTGTTATTCCTCGCGATCAGTTTCTCAACGCCAGTGGCGAGTGCACGCTGACCATCGGCGATGAAGTCCAGGTGGCCTTGGAAACTGTTGAGGATGGATTTGGTGAAACTAAGCTGTCGCGCGAAAAAGCAAAGCGTGCTGAAGCTTGGAAGACACTCGAAGCCGCACACGTGGCGCAGGAAGTCGTTACCGGCGTTATTAATGGGAAGGTCAAGGGCGGTTTCACCGTCGATGTCGATTCCATCCGCGCGTTCTTACCAGGCTCATTGATCGACGTGCGTCCGATTCGCGAAACGGCGCATCTGGAAGGCAAAGAGCTCGAATTTAAGGTGATTAAGCTTGACCAGAAGCGCAACAACGTTGTGGTATCGCGTCGGGCTGTCATGGAGGCCGCGAATAGCGCCGAGCGTGACGAGTTACTCCAAAACTTACAAGAAGGTCAGAGCGTCAAGGGTGTGGTCAAGAACCTCACTGACTACGGTGCGTTTGTTGATCTCGGCGGCGTCGATGGACTGCTGCACATCACTGACATGGCATGGAAGCGAATCAAGCACCCAAGTGAAGTGGTTGAAGTGGGACAAGAGCTTGATGTGAAGGTTCTTAAGTTTGATCGCGAACGCAACCGCGTATCGCTGGGTCTTAAGCAGCTGGGCGAAGATCCTTGGGTGGAGATTACAAATCGTTATCCAGAGGGCAGTCGTGTGAATGCGCGTATTACAAACCTCACGGACTACGGTTGCTTTGCTGAGATTGAAGAGGGCGTCGAAGGACTGGTTCACGTGTCTGAAATGGACTGGACCAACAAGAACGTACACCCCTCTAAGATCGTTCAACTCGGTGACGAAGTAGAAGTGATGGTGCTTGATATTGATCAAGAGCGTCGCCGTATTTCGCTGGGTATTAAGCAGTGTCAGCAAAACCCATGGGATGCTTTCGCGTCCGAGCATGCGACTGGCGATAAGATTTCAGGTTCAATCAAGTCGATTACTGATTTCGGTATCTTCATTGGTTTGGCTGGAAATATTGATGGCCTGGTGCATCTCAGCGACATCAGCTGGAACGAGACGGGTGAAGAAGCGGTTCGCAACTACAAGAAAGGCGATGAGATCGAGACCGTTATTTTGAGCATCGATCCCGAGCGTGAGCGTATTTCACTCGGCATTAAACAGCTCGAAGAAGATTCGTTCACGATTTACTTGGGAGAGTCTGACAAAGGCAGCATCGTTAATGGTGAAGTGACTGAAGTTGATGCCAAAGGCGCTGTTATTAAACTCAACGAGGAAGTTGATGGTTACATAAAGGTTGCTGATTTGAGTCGCGAGCGTATTGAAGATGCGCGCTCAGTCTTGTCTGTGGGTGAAAAGGTTGAAGCGAAGATCATTGCAATCGACCGCAAGACTCGCTCTATCGGTCTGTCGATCAAAGCCAAAGACATGGACGATGAGAAGGAAGCGGTTCAGTCGCTCAAGCAGCAGGATAACGCAGCATCACCGGGCACTATTGGTGACCTGATTAAAGCTCAAATGAACGATCAGTAACGCGTCACGTTTTTTGTGACACTTAAGAAGCCGGCATTGCCGGCTTTTTTTTGCTTTTTTTTCCGTTTATCACCGAGCTCAGGATTTATGCGTGCACTGCGAATACCGGAAGCATTGCAGCGCAAGCGTCCGAAAAAGCGGCTTTAGGACTGTTTTCACCAAGCCGTTTGACCTTCAAGCTCTAAAGGCACTTCTGCTCAGAGGACCACCGCCTGTTCTTTACCGAGGTCGATAATAAACTGCATGCAAATTAGATACTTGCGTCGATGCAAGTGTAAAGCGACAATGGCGAGCAGAGGTGCAGATACATGACACGTAGCGAACTCATAGAACTCATGGCGTCACAACAAAATCAACTGACAACGAAGGACGTCGAGTTGGCGGTGAAGTTGATGATCGATCATATGGCAGGATCACTCACTTCAGGTGAGCGTATCGAGATTCGAGGCTTCGGTAGTTTCTCGCTGCACTATAGAGAGGCGCGGCAAGGCAGAAACCCAAAAACAGGCGATGCAGTCGAACTTGAGGGCAAATACGTGCCTCACTTTAAGCCGGGTAAAGACCTGAGGGAACGTGTAAATCGTTCAATCAAGGCGGTATTTTAATGCTCCAATGGCTACGTGCCGCCCTCATACTCGCAATGCTGTCCCTGTCCATTTTCCTTGGTGCGGTATTTGCCACTCAAAATACTGAGGCGGTACCCTTGACCTTGGGAACCATCAGCTTATCTGAGCAGTCAGTGGCGGTTTGGTTGTTGGGTTTTCTTGTGGTCGGTGTGCTGATTGGTCAACTGATTAGTTCAGTGTTACTGCTGCAGCAGCGCGGTTCGTTGGCGGTACTTAAGCGTGAAAATACAAAACTAAAGCGGCGTATTGAGCAGGCATCAGCCGATGGCTGAGCCCAGCACACTACTTCTTGGATTGCTGTTTTTGGCCGTGGCAGCCGGTTGGGTGTTGGGGCGTGGTGCTTCAAGTCGCGACGCCGCGGACGAGCAGACCCCGCCTTCGCAATATTACCTCGGTCTAAATTTTCTGCTGGACGGTGAGCAAGAGTCCGCCTTAAAAGCCTTCAGTGAAGCGCTGGCCGTTAATGCCGAAACGTTTGAGACGCATATTACGTTTGGCAGCCTACTGAGGAAGCGCGGGGAGGTGGACAACGCGATAAAAATTCACCAATCCTTGCTGTCTCGCACTCGATTGCCTGACGTTCAAAAAAATCAAGCCCACCTTGAACTTGCCAAAGACTTTATTGCCGCGGGGCTGTTAGATCGAGCCGAGCAATTGCTGAACGATTTGATTGAGCTGTCAGAAGATCATGAGGCCGATGCAAAGACGCTGTTAATTGACGTGTGTGAAGCGAGTCGCGACTGGTCGCAAGCGCGTCGTCTTGCTGAATCGCAGTTGACACAGACAGTGTCCCAACCCGAGCCGGCTGCGAAGATCAAGGCAGGAAAGATCAGAGAAAAGCTCAGTTACTATTGCTGTGAAGATGCTGAAGATCATGGCCTGAAGAAGGACGGGCAGGGTTCACGAGCGCTTGCCCAAGAAGCGTTGAAGTGGAGTGAGAACGCGATTTGGCCACAAATTATTTTGGCGCGGCTAGACCAGCAAGAAGGGCAGCCGGCGCGCGCGTATGACCGGTTAGTTGCTGCGGCAGAGTTGTTGCCCGAGCGTTTCCCCGAAGTCGTTAATGAACTCGTCAGTCTCAGCACTGTGCTTGACCGACATAGTGCTTTTAGGGCGTTAGTCGAGCGGCTGCTGAAGCGTCGAGAGGATCCGCAGATCCGAGTCATACTGGCTGACGCGTACATTGCAAGTGGCCAAGAGGCGCGCGCCCTAGACGTGATCAAGCAGGGTTTGGAGAGCAAGCCCAGCTCCTTGTTATTAGCGAGAGCACTGGCGCTTTTGGGCGATGACGTCATTGACGGTTCACTGGTGGCGAGTGCTCACACACTGGCCTCGCGTCAGTCGACTTACTTGTGTGGTGTATGCGGTTTTCACGGACCAAGTTTTTATTGGCAATGTCCCGGCTGTAAAAGTTGGGATACGCTCTATCGCCCCGTGCGATAATAGGCGCTTCACTTTTTGGACCCAGGAAGATCTCTATGCAAAGCCCGCTAATTGTCGCCCTTGATTTTTCGTCATTGGAGCAGGCTTTGACGTGCGCGCGAGCACTGGACCCACGCAAGGTGCGCCTTAAAGTCGGCAAGCAACTTTTCACGAGTGAAGGCCCACGTATTTTAGACGAGTTGCATCAGCTGGGCTTTGAGGTCTTTTTAGACCTTAAGTTTCATGACATTCCAAACACAGTTGCCGGCGCCGTATCAGCGGCGGCAGCACTCGGTGTCTGGATGGTGAATGTGCACGCTTCTGGCGGACGTCGCATGATGGAGGCCGCCGCAGACGCGGTCGCGCGAAGTGGTCAAGCGACGCAATTGATTGCGGTGACCGTCCTGACCAGCATGGATACGACAGATCTTTTGGAGCTGGGTATCGATGAGCCACCGAATCAACGTGTCGCGCGCTTGGCGACTTTGGCTCACTCCTGTGGACTTGCAGGTGTTGTCTGCTCCGCGCAGGAGGCGCCACTGTTACGTACCAGTTGTGGAGATGACTTCGCCTTGGTGACGCCGGGTATTCGTTTGCCCGAGGACGCGGCGGGTGATCAACGCCGCGTGGTCACGCCCTGGGATGCGATGGAGGGAGGCTCGTCATACCTCGTTATGGGACGTTCGATCACTGGTGCCGCAGATCCTGCCCGCGTTGTTGAGGGTATTCTTAGTCGGATTGAGTAAGCAAAACTGACCACCTTTGAGCCGTTTCGGTGATTGGTCTGTTTGTTCGTGGTGTAGCCCTCTAATGTCATTTCAGAGCCATATTGGCTCAGTGACAGAGGAGACGTTCACATGGTTTACACAGAACAAAGATCATCATTTTGGCTGGCATTGGTCGCTGCACTCACGCTGGTGTCCTTTGCAGTTTTACCGGTCTACGGCGCGGAGACGGTTAATATCAATCGGGCAGACGTTAGTACGCTGGCATCGCAACTGGTTGGTGTTGGACCACAGCTGGCGAAACGAATTGTTGAGTTTCGGGAGCGATACGGCGCCTTTAAGAGCCTTGAAGCGCTGTCAGATGTGCGGGGAATCGGGACCGTATTACTTGAAAAAAATGAGCAACGAATTGTGCTCGAGTAAAATTGAGAGGGGGCGTTTTTTTTGCCCCTTTTTCTGTTGATCTGGTAGCATGCGCCCCGCAAAACGGAGGCCGCGTTGACAATGGATTACGATGTTTTTAATGGCGATGCAGACGGTATTTGCGCCCTGATTCAACTCCGTCGTGCTGACCCAAAGCCCGATGCTGAGCTGATTACAGGTGTCAAGCGTGACATCGAGTTACTTCAGCGGGTCCCCAGCCATGAGGGCGACCGGGTCACCGCATTAGATATTTCATTCGACAAGAACCGAGACGATTGCATTAGGCTGATTGAGGCCGGGGCAGAAGTGTTTTTTTGTGATCATCACTTTTCGGGCGATGTGCCTGTACACGAGCGGCTAACCGTTCTGATGAGCGCCTCACCTGTGGTGTGTACAAGTGCGCTTATCAATGGACGTTTACGCGGTGAGTTTGCCGAGTGGGCCGTTGTCGGATGTTTTGGCGACAACTTAGACACGACCGCTGACACCATTATTGGAAAGATGAGCTATTCGGTGGACCGGCAAGCGCTGCGACAGCTGGGTGTGTGTGTTAACTATAACGCCTATGGTGCCAGTGCGGCTGATTTGCATATTGAACCGGCCGCACTTTATCGGCGAATGCAGCAGCACAAGTCCCCAACCGCAATGATCAGTGACGATCGTTATTTATTTGAGATGTTGACCGATGCCTACCGTCTGGACATGCACGCCGCCCAGTCGGCTCCTAGAGCGGTCGATGACGACGATCTAGTGGTGGTGTCCCTGCCCGATGCGTCGTGGTCGAGACGTGTTAGCGGGGTTTTGGGTAATGATTTAGCCAACCAATCTCCCAATAAGGCACATGCGGTGCTGACCGATGTCCAAGGGGGCTATTTGGTGAGTGTGAGAGCGCCGCTGAATAATAGAACGGGCGCGGACGACGTCTGTCGTCAGTTCAAAACTGGGGGTGGCCGCGCGGCGGCGGCGGGTATAAACCATTTGCCGCGAGAGGAATTAGGGCGCTTTATTGACGCCCTTCGTCAGCAGTTCGGTTAGCTCCTCTTTGTTGTCAGATGACTTTCGATCCGAGCGAGCGCCTCCATAATGGATGTCTCGGTCTTGGTTTGTCCCTCTACTCCGGGTGTGGTCTGTCGGAAGCGTTCAAACAACAGCAGCAAGTTGTTGATGACTGAGGCATCAAACGCTTGGTTGCGTAGCACTAGAGTCCGTGCGGAGTGCTCAAGGGTGCCGTAGAAGACGTCGCGCATTTGCCAGACGGGCGTTGATGCATCGAATTCCTGAAGCCCAATACCTCGCTCGAGTATGGCGTCAAAGACGCGGACGTACTCTCGAATTTGCGGTAACTGGCGTCCGGTCTCACCCTGTCGTTCCCTCGCTCGCGAGGTGATCTCGACAATCTTGAAGTCGTCAATGAGTGAGTGCAGGTGGTAGTTAGCAAGCTCTTTGAGTTGCTGTGTCACTGAGCCGTGGGGTGAAAGTGCGGCCAGCGCGCCTCGCGTCAGCTCCCTCCAGAATCGATCAACAACGGCTTCTAAGAGTTCCTGTTTGTTTTTGTGGTAAAGATAAATTGTACCCTCGGCAATATCGGCACGTCGCGCAATCTCGGCCATGCGAGCGCCGTCCACGCCGGACTCAGCAAATACAGCGGTTGCGGCGACGAGTAAGTTCTCTTCGCGCGCCTCTAATCGTTGCCGTTGTGTCGTACTCATAGTCAGTCCAGTTCCGCTGTTTTTGTTACAAAAAACTGTTTCTGCGCAATGGCTTGTGGGCTAAACAGCAAGCGCTTATAGTCACCTGAGTCAGGCTCATTATTAATGAGCAGTAATCATGGGAATGATAGGGGAACATCACAGTGGCTGACAAGACCATCAAGATTGGCGGTGCAACCGGTTTCTGGGGCGAGACGGACATGGCAATGTCGCAGTTCTTCGACGAAGGTGACCTTGACTACATTGTTTTTGATTATTTGGCCGAAATTACCATGTCGATTTTGGCACGCGCACGCGCTTCCGATCCGAACTTGGGTTATGCGACGGACTTTGTTTCGGCCATTGTGAAGCCGAATTTACAGCGCATTGCGGACTCGGGTGTAACGCTAATCAGCAATGCTGGCGGAGTGAATCCTGAGGCGTGTGGTGAAGCGCTGCGAGAGACGATTGCCGCCGCCGGATTGAATTTGAAAGTAGTGGTGGTCACGGGTGATGACCTCATGCCACACCTCGATCAGCTTAAGTCCTCTGGGGTTACCGAGATGTTCTCGGATGAAGCATTCCCCCCGGTGGATAAAATAGCGAGCGCTAATGCGTACATTGGCGGTTTTCCGGTTGCTGCGGCGCTCGCCTCGGGCGCTGATATTGTGGTCACAGGGCGCTGTGTCGACAGTGCCGTGACGCTTGGTGCATGCATTTACGAATTTGGCTGGTCTGTCGATGAGCTCGACAACCTTGCTGCCGGCTCTGCCATTGGGCACCTCATTGAGTGCGGTCCGCAAGTTACAGGCGGAAACTTCACCGACTGGGAAAAAGTGGCGGACTCGCTGTACAAGGTAGGCTACCCGATTGCTGAAATATCAAAAGACGGATCGTGCGATCTTTACAAGCCTTCGGGCACGGGTGGCATTGTTAATAAGGGGACGGTGGCAGAGCAGCTTCTCTATGAAATTGGGGACCCCGCGGCGTATGTTGTGCCCGATGTTGTGTGCGATTTTACTCAGATCCGGCTTGAGGAAGTGGGTGAAAATCGCGTTCATGTGTCCGGTGCTCGCGGTCGAGGCGTCACCTCAAGCTACAAGGCGAGTATGACCTGGGCGGATGGTTGGCGTGCAGGCACGACCTTTTGGTGCATTGGGCGGCGAGCCGCAGACAAGGCGCGTATTTTCGCTGAAGAGGCTTTGGTGCGCACACGAGCGAAGATTAAAGCAATGGGTGCTGAAGACTTTGACGACGTGGTCATTGATGTAATCGGTGAAGAGAGTTTCTGGGGAGCTCATGCGACGGCAACATCAAGTCGTGAGGTGGCCCTTAAGGTGGCGTGTCGCCACCAGGACGCACGTGCTGTGGCTTTACTGCTGCGTGAGTTATCCGGTGTGGCGTTGGGTGCGCCTGCGGGCATGGCGTTTTTTGCGGGCGCTCGCGCTAAGCCTTCACCCGTGATCCGTCTGTTTTCAACGCTCGTTGATAAGTCGTCGATCGAGTTGACGCTCATCGACGAGTCGGCAGAAACGACGTTTGTTCCACCCACAGCGCCGGTCGGTGTCAGCGCAGCCCTTGAGGCAGGTATTCCTGAGATTGAAGACAGCCCTAAATCCACTCTTGTCGAAGTGCCACTTGAGACACTCGCCTGGGGCCGCTCAGGGGACAAGGGCGACAAGGCTAATGTTGGCGTTATTGCACGAAAGCCCGATTATCTCCCTTGGATCGCCGCAACGCTGACCGAGGCGTACGTGGCAGATCGTTTTGCGCACTTTATGACAACGCCGGGCATTGATCGGTACTATCTACCGGGAACGTCGGCACTCAACTTTCTGCTGCACAACGCGCTGGGCGGTGGTGGTATTGCGAGTCTAAGGAACGACCCGCAGGCCAAGGCCTACGCGCAAGTACTACTGGATACCCCCGTTATGATTCCACAACACCTTTTGGAGGCGTGATATGGCAATCCTGACCTCAACTGTGCAGCCCTCGAGCGACAGTTTTGAAGAAAATCGATCAAATATGGTCGCACTCATCAACCATTGGCGTGACCTTGAGCAGCGCACCATTGACACCTCGAATAAGCGGCTTAAAACCTTCAGGGCGCGCGGACAACTGTCACCCAGAGAGCGTCTTGAACGCCTGCTCGATCCAGGTATGCCGTTTTTGCAAATGCATTCAATGGCGAATTTTTGCGTTGAAAACCCCGATCAGGAAACCAGTGTTCCCGGGGCATCGGTCATCGTGGGCGTTGGCTTTGTAGAGGGTGTGCGCTGCATGATTTGGGTTGATGACTCAGGGATTTCAGCAGGCGCTGCAACAGAGTCAACGGGCTTTGTATCGACTTCAATTCTAGAGATGTGCATGCGGCAAAAACTCCCCGTCATTCACTTGGTCGAAAGTGCAGGCGCGAATCTTTTGAAGTACAAAGTCGAGTTGTGGTCTCGTTTTGGCAATGTCTTTCGTGACCTTGCGAGACTTTCTGCAGCGGGAATACCCACCATGGTGGTACTGCACGGGGGTTCTACTGCCGGTGGCGCCTACATGCCCGGCATGTCCGACTACGTTATTGGGGTTAAGGAAAATGGCATGGCGGCACTTGGCGGTGCCGCCTTGGTAAAAGCTGCGACCGGTGAAGAGGCTGATGATCGAGAGCTTGGCGGCACAGAGATGCATTCGAGCGTCTCCGGTGTGGTCGAGTATTTAGTAGAAGACGACGCGCACGGGATTTTAAAGGCGCGCGAGGTCATGAAGAGCATCGACTGGAACAAACGCGTGACCTCGGTCGTGAGACGGCCCTATGAGCCACCTCGGTTTCCTGCTGAAGAGCTTGCTGGCGCCATTCCTGTCGACCCGAAGGTCCCTTACGATGTCCGAGAGGTGCTGGCACGTCTGGTCGACGACTCGTCCGTCGAGGAGTTTAAGGCGCGTTATGGGGTGTCAACCGTTTGTGGGTATGCATCGATTACGGGTATCAGCTTTGGTTTTATCGGCAACAACGGGCCTATTGATCCCAATGGTGCGACGAAAGCCGCACAATTCATACAGCTCTGTGACGCTGCAGACATGCCTATTTTGTTCTTCAACAATACCACTGGGTACATGGTCGGTACTGAGTACGAACAAGCTGGGATGATCAAGCACGGATCAAAAATGATTCAGGCGGTTTCTAACGCCCGCGTTCCTAAGATTTCGCTCTACATCGGCGCAAGTTTTGGGGCGGGCAACTACGGGATGTGTGGTTGGTCCTATCAACCGGACTTTTTGTTTGCCTGGCCCAATGCCCGGACGGGTGTCATGGCGGGCCAAAGCGCTGCTGACACGATGTCTGAGGTGGCTCGTGTAGGGGCGGCTCGAAAAGGGCAAGAGGCGCCTGAGGAAATGTTGGAACAGCAAGCGGCGGCTATTCGGGCGCACTTTGACGCCCAGGAAGATGCGTTCTACACGTCGGGTCGTGTACTTGACCACGGCATTATTGACCCGCGGGATACTCGAAAAGTGCTCGCGTTCTGTCTCGAAACTGTTTTGGAAGGTCGACTACGAGCAACGCGTGCCAATGCCTTCGGCATTGCGAGGATGTGATGATGACCACACTACCTAAAACAAAAACCTTAGCGCTGTCGCTCGACGCGGGGTGGCTCACCGTCTGGTTCAATCAACCGGAACGCCGCAATCCATTAACAGACGAGGCTGTGGAGGATCTGGCCACTGTTATTGAGTCGATTAAGGATCAGCGTGACATTCGCGGTATGACGATACGCGGTAAAGGTGGCTTTTTTTGTGCGGGGGGCGATCTTAAGGGCTTTAATGCGATGGCCACGGGTGCGACACAAGACGCGATGCGAATGAGTCGTCGTATTGGACACGTCCTTGCCGAGTTGAATGCATTACCGCAGGTGACGGTTGCCGTTATCGAGGGTGCAGCTATGGCGGGCGGCTTGGGTGTCGCCTGTTGCTGCGACGTTACGGTAGGGCTACACGATGCTAAATTTGGATTCTCAGAGACGCGAATTGGGATCACGCCCGCACAAATAGCGCGCTATGTGTTGCAAAAATGCGGTTACTCAACCGGTCGACGCTTAATGCTCACAGCCGCCCGATTTAAGGGTGAAGAGGCCGGAGCACTGGGCGTTTTGGACTTTGTTGCGAGTAATACTGAAGAGCTAGAGGCCCTTGAGCAACGGGTTAAACAGGACGTGCTCGAGTGCGCTCCGGGTGCAGTGGCGGCATGCAAGGCCCTGATCATTGGGATGCCTGCAACGCCTGATGAACAGAAAGTGGAGTTTGCAGCCATGAATTTTAGTGGCTGCCTGCAAGGGGATGAGGGCAAAGAGGGCGTGGCGTCCTTCATCGAGAAGCGCAAACCCAACTGGCACACGGAGATTTAATGATGAAGGCACTGACCACCCTACTCGTGGCCAACCGCGGAGAAATTGCGGTGCGCATTATGCGAACTGCGAAAACGATGGGTATGAGGACGATTGCCGTTTACTCAGAAGCTGATGCAGATGCGATGCACGTGCGTGAGGCGGACCAGTCAATTTGTATTGGACCTGCACCGGTTGCGGAGTCTTATTTGCAAATCAATGCGATCCTCGACGCAGCGGATCGTACTGGCGCCGATTGCATTCACCCCGGATACGGCTTTTTGTCTGAGAACCAAGCCTTTGCATCGGCGTGTGAAGCGCGCGGTATTGAGTTTATTGGACCGCCAAACGCCGCGATTGAGGTGATGGGCGACAAGGCGCGTGCGAAGCGAGCCATGATCGACGCCGGTGTTCCTTGTGTGCCGGGTTATCAAGGCAATGATCAGTCAAATGCGACACTGATCGCCGAGGCGAATAAGATTGGCATGCCCGTCATGGTCAAAGCTGCGGCTGGGGGGGGTGGTCGTGGCATGCGGTTGGTTCACGATCCTTCAGATCTGGAGTCAGCTATCGAGCTGGCACAATCTGAAGCGCAAAATGCCTTTGGATCCAGCGAGTTGATCATTGAAAAGGCGGTGGTGCGTCCAAGGCATGTTGAGATCCAAGTGTTCGCCGATAAGTCGGGTAATACGATTTACCTCGGAGAGCGCGATTGTTCTATTCAGCGCCGCCATCAAAAGGTCGTAGAAGAAGCGCCGTGTCCGGTCATGACGCCTGAGTTGCGAGTGGCCATGGGACAGGCAGCGGTTGAGGCGGCCAAGGCCGTTGATTACGTGGGTGCGGGAACGGTTGAGTTTCTGCTTGATGAGGCGGGTGAATTCTATTTTCTTGAGATGAATACGCGCCTTCAGGTCGAGCATCCAGTGACCGAAATGGTCACAGGCTATGATCTGGTCGAGTGGCAGATTCGCGTGGCACGGGGCGAAACACTGCCGGCAGAGCAGGACGATATTGAACTGTTTGGGCACGCCATTGAAGTGCGTCTTTACGCTGAGGATCCCACCGCGGGCTTTTTGCCCAGCACGGGCGACATCAAGTTGTTTTCTGTACCCGAGGGCGCGGGCATCCGCGTCGATTCAGGCGTGGAGACGGATGATGAAGTGACCCCATTTTACGACGCGATGATCGCTAAAGTGATTACTTATGGAGAGACCCGAGAGGATGCTCGGCTGAAGATGGTCAGCGCACTGCGCGAGACTGCCTTATTTGGCCCCGAAAATAACCGAGACTTTTTAATCGACGTGTTAGGTCAAGATCAATTTGTTTCAGGCGAGGCAACAACGGCCTTTATCGGCGATAACTATGGTGATGCGTATTCTCCGAGACCTGTCAGCACAACAGACTTTGCGGTGGCGGCAGCCACTCAGCACGTACTGGCAATGGAAAACCACCACAGTCAATCGGCGTCGGTCAACGAGGAACTTTTGGACTGGACGTCAATGGGACGAGTGACAGATACGCGTCGCTATCAGGTGAGTGAGGAGAGCGTTGACGTGTCGCTCGTCCCGCTCGATGTTGGCGATTATGAGGTTGCAGTCGGGCACGAGACTCACCAAGTGGTGATCGTCGATATAAACGAGTGCGATCTCACCGTTGAGATCGATGGACTGGCAGAACATTATCATTACTGTGCCGAGTCTCCCGCGACGATTTACTTGGCCTCAAGAGAGCGGTCATTCGCGTTAGCAGACAGTACCCGGATCCCGCCTGAGGCTGAAGATGCCGCCGGCGGTGGAGCGATCTCAGCGCCCATGCACGGTCAGCTACTGTCCATTGAAGTCGGCGCGGGAGCCGCTGTGGTAAAGGGACAGCGAATTGCAGTGTTAGAGGCCATGAAAATGCAGCATGAGATTACGGCGCCTGGCGACGGCACGGTTGTCGAGGTCTCTGCTGGCGAAGGGAAGCAGATTGGTGCTGGTGATCTTATTATGCTGATTGAGCTGGATGAGTAAATATTGAGCGACCCTAACGATCATGTGGAGCGCAATCGAGGCGCAACCCGGTGCTGTCAAGCATCAGTAACCGCTATTTGACGGAGCAGAACGCAATGCAGCAAGCCAACGATTTTCACGAGGAAAGCCTGGCCTTAAAGGCGCTGATTAATGATCTTGACGAAGCCGCTTTTGAGTCGGTGACTCAGTTTAAGTCTTGGACGATTAATGATGTGTTACGTCACCTTCACTTTTGGAATAAAGCCGTCATGGTGGCCACAGAAGGCGAGGAGGCCTTTGGCGTTTTTTTTGAAGGCGTCGGCGTGCACATGACAAAGGGTGGGTCGCTTCCTGAGTACGAGTACCAGTATTTAAAAGGCTTGAGCGGTCATGCACTGCGGGACGCCTGGTCTGCGCTTGTCGATGAGACTGCCGATGCTTATCGTGCCCTCGATCCGAGTGTACGGGTTCCATGGGCGGGCCCAAGTATGAGTGCGCGCTCTGCAATTTCAGCACGCCAAATGGAGACCTGGGCACACGGGCAGGAAGTGTTTGACATCCTTGGCGTGGCGCGTGAGGAGTGTGATCGCCTAAGAAATATCGTGGTATTGGGCATCAACACCTATGGCTGGACCTTCAAAGTACGGGGTGAGGCACCACCCGGCCCCATGCCGCTTGTCGAGCTGACATCACCCAGTGGCGCTCTTTGGACGTACGGCGAGCCGCAAGATGGGAACGTGATTCGGGGCGAAGCAGTCGAGTTTGCACAGGTAGTAACTCAAACGAGAAATGTTGCCGATACCCGCTTAACCGTGGTGGGCGACTGCGCCAGCCGTTGGATGCAAAATGCACAATGTTTTGCGGGCGGTGCGAATCCACCACCACCACAAGGGTCGCGCTTTAAAGCTGAGTAGCGGTCACATGAGTACGGTTGTCTTGCAGTCTGCGCCGAGCGACAAACCCGAGTGGGTCTCTGAGTGTATCGACAGTGTCAGCGAGTGGGCGAGTACCATAGGTGCTGATTACGTTTATTTTGACGACCGATTTTTTGATGTTTTACCCGATTGGTATCAGAGTAAACTCGTTGGCAGGGGGCCCATTCTCGCCGATTTGGCGCGACTTCTTCACATTAAGACGCTGCTTGCAGAGGGTGTTGATTCGGTTATTTGGTGCGATGCCGACACGCTCGTTGTCGACGCGCATTGGCGACCGGAATTCCCCTTGCATTCGCGCTTTGGTGAAGAGTACTGGTTGCAATCTAACAAGGCGGGAGCACTGGAGGTGCGCAGGCAGCCACACAATGCTTTTATGATCTTTTCACAAGCATCACCCGTTCTCGATTTTTTAATACACACCACGCAGTCGTTGATTCGTCGCGTTGACCCTGCGCACATTGCGCCTCAAATGGTCGGGCCAAAGCTGATCAAAGCACTTCATACCTTCGCTGACTTCGAGCTTGAACCTGCTGCAGGTGCCATGAGTCCTTTGCTCATGCAGGCCCTTTTGAGTCGCGATTCCACGCCCATTAACGACTTCAAGAAGGCACTTATTACGCCACCCAAGATGATGAATTTGTGCGCAAGTCTGCACGATGAGCTGGAGATTGATCTGAAAGCAGTTCGCGACGGGATAGAGACGTTCTTGATGTCGTGACCTTGCGATATCAACTGTCTTTAACGATCCGGTCTGGCATATTAGACCCGTACTCAATCAGTGCAGAGGCTGACATGAACCCAAGTAACCCCGAGGAAACCGTGCACCTTAACGTTGAGGCCGCGATTGCGACGATTACACTTAGTCGGCCGTATCTGCGCAATGCCCTTGACCGAAAGACAATGAAATCGCTCATGCAAGTGGCTTTGGACGTATCCGATCGTGATGACATAAGAGCGGTTGTTATTGCTGCCGAGGGCGCAGACTTTTCCGTCGGCGCTGACTTAAAGGAAGTACAGGGAATGGAGTCGGACGGGTCTCTATTGCGCGCACGAAGAGATGCAGAGTTGGGGCGTAAGTTGCTCGCCAGTATTAGAGAAATTCATCAGCCAACCGTGTGTGCACTGCAAGGTATTGCCACAGGTGGTGGGGCTTGCATCGCTGCCGCATGTGATTTCCGTATAGCAGCGTCGGGTGCTCGCTTAGGGCTGGGTGAGGTGAAGGTGGGCATGAACTTAATGTGGAACGCCTTGCCGCTGTTCGTCGAGCTTGTCGGCTTGTCCCGTGCGAAGCAAATGATTATGTCGGGGGCGCTTTATTCAGTCGATCGGCTGGAAACATGGGGACTGATTGATGAGCAATGTACCCAAGAAGACTTGTTTGCGACGGCGATGGTGTGGGCACAACGCTACGCTGACTTGCCGCCCGTTGCCGTCCAGATGATCAAGCGAAGCGTCAATCAGTACGCGTTAGCCTTGAGTGAGTCCGTGATGCACATGGATCATGATCAATGGATTTTAGCAGCGCGCAGTGAGGACTTTCGAGAGTCGATCTCAGCATTTATCGACAAACGTCCTGCGACGTTAACAGGGCGTTAATCCAATGCAGCAAAGCGTAAAAGGTTGTCTCAAATGAGAAGTGAGTTAGTGTCTGGTTTTTGCGATCCTCGATTTAGTGAAATAGAGCGGCAATTTAGTGAAGGGCTTGAGTCTGGGTTCGAGACTGGTGCATCGGTCGCCATCGAGTACCAAGGCGAAATGGTGGTTAATCTCTGGGGCGGCTATAAGGATCGAGAGCACACAGTTCCTTGGTTGGAAGACACCATTATTAATGTGTTTTCAACGACCAAAGCCATCACTGCGACCTGCATTCTGAGATTGATTGATCAAGGCAAAATTGACCTGATGGCTAATGTGGGTGAGTACTGGCCTGAGTATGCGTGTAACGGCAAGGAAAATACTAAGGTCAGCGACTTCTTGTGTCATCGCGCTGCCATGCACGGCTTTCAGGGTTCGATGCCCTCCTTGGACTATCGTGACTGGGATTCGTGGGTGTCTGTACTCGCCAATCAGGCGCCGTTTCGTGAGCCTGGCACGACGCAGGGCTATCACGCCCTCACATTTGGCTGGTTGGTTGGGGAGCTTGTTCGTCGGGTTGATGGTCGAGGTGTGGGGCAGTATTTCAAAGAGGAGATTGCGGAGCCCTTCGGGCTGGATTTTAGAATCGGTTTGGATGCGGCTGCTATCGCACGCTGTGCCGATATCTTGGTGGATCCTCAGCCGACACCCTGGTCTATGACGGCAATTGCACTGGCCCCTGACTTTTTACTGCCGAGCCGTCTTCGAGAGCTCAAGACCTATCTGCGAATGGGAGACACCAAGGTGGCCTTTGCTACCAAATCGGAGAGCTCTGGTGACATGAACAGTCCGGAGTGGCGCGAAGCGGAAATCCCTTCAGCAAATGGGCATGGGACGGCCGCATCGTTGGCGGCGTTATTTGGCATTTTGAGTGCGGGCGGGGAGCGGCAAGGCCACACAATATTTGCGCCAAGGACTCTTGAACTTGCGCTGACACCCCTGTCCAAAGGACCCGATACGGTGATATTTGGAGCGCCAATTCATTTTGGTGTCGGCTACGATTTAGGGTTGGGAATTACGACCTTCGGCGGTACTGCGCATCCGCGACGTATTTTTGGTCACTGTGGCGTTGGCGGGAGCGTGGCCTTTGGCGATCCCAAAAACGCGTTGGGCTACGCATTTGTTGGTAACCGTATGCACAAGCTAAAAGATCTTTATCGTACGTCCAATCAACTTACGAGAACACTCATGACAATTGTGGAGTGATCTAGTGTTTGGTGCGTTGTGTGGCGCTAGAGGCGCCCTGTTTGCTAGTTGTCCCAGATGAGGTGCTTTTTGTCGTCAGGAAAAGGGCCGTTAGGGAAGTCGGAACAGGTCTTCTACCCCACAGTTTAGTGTTCTCGCTATTTTAAGGGCGAGTACGGTCGATGGAACATAGATTCCGTTTTCGATGGCATTTATGCTTTTGCGAGACACGCCGGCTTCGATTGAAAGCGCTTGCTGGGTAAGCCGCGCGTCCACTCTCAGTCGTTCGAGGTTGTTAAGCAATTTTGCGTGGTGTCGCCCCATGTGCTACCTCAATGGTGCTCGCGCATTGAGCGCGCTAACATTCGTTACCAAAACCCGCTTTTTAGTGCGTGTAGCGGTGCCGATTCGGTCTATTGCACGTTCGACCACACGCATCAGTGCCTCAACGCTTTTCAAACTCGTCGACTGCGTTCGTAAGCTCCTGGCTTGTTTTGGGATACAGATATCCTGCGATTAAAACACCGACGCCGATGGCGGCCACCAAAAAACCTATTCCGATAAAAAGGTTCCCAAATGCCTCCTTTCCAAGGAGATAGATGCCAATACCAACGCACAAGGTGATGATTCCACCTCTTCGATAATCAACGGGTTCTTGCGTTGGTTCCTCAAGCAGAGCCATGAGCTCCGCAATCTTTATTGGATCGTCATTATGTTTGGCAATCTCGATGACGAGCTCGCGCTTTTCTCTGCCTTCCAAGTACTGCCAGTAGAACGCGGCCAGCGGGATAATGATTCCACAGAGTATTCCAAGTATGGGTATGAGGTCCGCCATGGTGCTTTACCTATTAGCATTTAAATGTAACGCAAACTTACCACAACAAAAGGAGAAGTAAAGGTTACAGCTCGACGCATTGTACGGTTCTTTGGTGACCACTTCCCTCAAACTGCGGCTCCTGCGCCGCGGTAATCAAGGCGTTGACGGTATTGCGTCGCATCTTGCTGGGGTAAACCCCCGAAGTTCTCAGCAGTCTGCTATGGTCCGCGCTTTACCACTGCTGCGATGCGCCATGACGTCTTCCCTGTTTTCTTCACTGAAACTCAATCCTGCTCAACTCGACGCCCTGACGGGTTTGGGTTATTCGGCGATGACGCCTGTTCAGGCACAAAGCCTTCCGGCCATTTTGCAGCGTCGAGATGTGATTATTCAGGCGGCGACCGGCAGCGGCAAAACCGCTGCCTTTGCCATTGGCATTCTTCATCACTTGAACCCACGATTTTTTGGTGTGCAAGCCCTGGTGATGTGCCCCACGCGTGAATTGGCTGAGCAAGTGGGTAAGTCGATTAGGCAACTGGCGAGTCGAATGTCCAATGTAAAAACCGTCATGCTGTGTGGAGGTAAACCCTTTGGGTCTCAGCGTGATTCATTACAACACGGGGCACACATCGTCGTAGGGACGCCGGGACGGATTCAAGATCACTTAACGCGGGGCACCTTGGAGCTCAAAGGCGTCACCACCTTCGTTCTTGATGAGGCCGATCGTATGCTCGATATGGGGTTTGCCGAGGTCATGGAGGACATCACTGCGCGCTTGCCAAAGGACCGGCAAACGCTTTTGTTGTCGGCTACGTTTCCAGAAGACATCAAGAAGATCAGCCGCACAATACAAAAAAATCCGTCACAGATTATTGTCGAAGCGCCAGCAAGTAGTAAGAAGGCCGTTGTTGAGCAACTGTTCTATGAGGTTAAAAAGCATGAGCGTGATCCTGGGTTGCTCGCGTTGTTCGAACATCATCGACCGCGCAACGCGATGGTGTTTTGCAATACTAAACAGCAATGTGCCGAGGTCGCTCGTTTTCTTCGTCAACACGATATTGAGGCGGCCGCGATTCACGGTGACCTCGACCAACGAGAGCGAGACCAGGTCTTACTGCAATTTGCCAATGACTCCTGTCCCGTTTTAGTGGCCAGCGATGTGGCGGCTCGGGGCTTAGATATTCCGCTATTGGCGATGGTCGTCAACTATGAGTTGCCCCGCGACGCCGATACCTATGTGCATCGAATTGGTCGCACAGGCAGAGCCGGCGAATCGGGTAAGGCCTACAGTTTGGTGACGCCCCCTGAGGCGCCGCGCATGAGAGTGATAGAGGAATACGTAAAGACTAATTGCATTTGTGATGTGCTTTCGTCGCTCGATCGAGACCCCAATTATGAGCTACAGGGCAGCATGGTGACCTTGCAATTTGACGCTGGAAGAAAACAAAAAATTCGTCCGGGGGATCTATTGGGAGTACTCACAGGCGACGCAGGTCTGGCGGGCGGGCAAATTGGCAAGATTTCGATCTCAGATAACAGCAGTTGCGTTGCGATAGAACGATCAGCACTCCGTCAGGCGATGAATTATCTTGCCGACGGTAAAGTCAAAGGGCGGGCCGTACGCGTTCGGCGTTTGCAAACTCAGCGATAGATAAAAGCGTCCGCCGAATCGTGTGAGTCTCTGAGCCAAAGTGGCTTTGGATGTCGGCGGGATGACAAAGCGCGTTAAACGAAGGCGAAAAAAAGCAGCGTGTCGCTGCCCTTTATAAACAAGCTGAGTGAATATGTTAACGCACATTTTTGGCAGACAATCCGGTTGTCGTGACCGAGTCAAATGGCAATCGTTGTTGGCTTGGTTTGATGAGTCAGTGTCGTGTTTATTCTGTGTAGCGTTGACGTATCGTCTGGCGAAAGTAGCTTGCCAGCGCCAGTGGGACACCGGCTGCTCGAGCATTACGAGCAGCCAATAAAAAGGGGCGGCATCTATGCAACCCTTTGATAACTCACTGATTGAGCCCCTGACGCCTAGCCCTCTCTTCCCGCCGACCCCTCTTAGTCAACGGCTTCCCATCCTCATCAACTTTGCTCTTAGGCTTTTCGCCCTTGGCAGTCTTTGAAGCGCGGCTAACTTCAATCAGGCCCAGAGTTTCTGTATCGCCCAGTTTGGTCGCGTTCTTCTGAAGGGTATCCAGCTCTTCAAAGCTGTAGGCGTCGTTCTTTAACTTCTCGATTCTATTCACGGTGGGGTCTCATGAGGGGGTGGGGGGCGAGTGCTTGGCTCTGGTCGAGCATAATGATCGGCCAATAAAAAAGGGCTGCATCTCTGCAACCCTTTGATATATTTCTGAATGGCTCCGCCTGCTGGGCTCGAACCAGCGACCCATTGATTAACAGTCAATTGCTCTACCAACTGAGCTAAGGCGGAATAGTCTCTTCAGAAGACGCGGACTATACACGTCCGTATTTTCTTGCGTCAAGAAGAAGAGAGACTGCGAGTTGGTGAGATAATTCCGTTAAGCTACTCGGCCCGTAGTTTTGGACGCGCAAAGTAGTGGCGAAGCATTTCGATCTTCAATCAAATTATCAGCCAGCGGGAGATCAGCCTAAGGCGATTGAGCAATTGGTGAAGGGCATTGGCGCAGGCCTTGCCTCACAAACTCTCTTAGGTGTGACGGGCAGTGGTAAGACGTTCACCATGGCCAATGTCGTTCAGCAGCTGCAACGACCGACCATTGTTATGGCGCACAATAAAACGTTGGCGGCGCAGTTATACGGTGAATTCAAAGAGTTTTTCCCAAATAATGCGGTTGAATATTTTGTGTCCTATTACGACTACTACCAGCCTGAGGCCTACGTACCGTCGTCAGACACGTTTATTGAAAAAGATGCACAGGTAAACGACCACATTGAACAAATGCGTCTGTCGGCCACTAAAGCACTTCTTGAACGACCCGACTGCCTGGTGGTGTCAACAGTCTCATCGATCTACGGATTAGGTGATCCACAGTCTTACTTTAAAATGATTATGCACCTTTCGCGGGGAGAGATTATCGACCAACGCGGCATCCTAAGGCAGCTCGCAGAGCTCCAGTACACACGCAACGATATCGACTTTAAGCGCGGCACATACAGAGTTCGTGGCGATGTCATTGATGTTTTTCCGGCAGATTCAGACGCACTGGCGCTGCGTGTGGAGTTGTTTGACGAAGAGATCGAAAATATTTGTAGTTTCGACCCGTTGACGGGTGCAGTGGCTGAAAAGTTACCGCGCATCACCATTTTCCCCAAGACACACTACGTGGCTTCGCGGGATACGATGCTGGGTGCAGTTGGCCTGATAGAGGAAGAGCTCGAGTTGAGAGTGAAGCAGCTTAAAGAATCAGATAAGTTGCTCGAGGCACAGCGACTGACACAGCGCACACGTTACGACATTGAGATGATTCGAGAGCTGGGTTACTGCCAAGGAATAGAGAACTACTCACGCTACCTCTCAGGTCGCGCGCCGGGAGAACCACCACCGACGCTATTTGAATACCTGCCGGATAATGCACTCATGGTAATTGACGAGTCGCACGTTACAGTCCCGCAAATTGGTGCCATGTATAAGGGGGATCGATCGCGCAAAGAGACCTTGGTTGAATACGGTTTCCGGTTGCCATCAGCACTCGATAATCGACCGATGAAATTTGAAGAATGGGAATCGATGAGCCCACAAGCCATTTTTGTCTCAGCGACGCCGGGTCGCTATGAGGGCGAGCACGCGGGTGCAACCGTTGAGCAACTTGTTCGGCCGACCGGTCTCGTGGATCCCGTGATTGAAATTCGTCCTGCCAGAACGCAAGTCGATGACTTGCTTGCTGAGATCAGAGAGACCACGGCTAAGGGCGATCGTGTTCTGGTAACAACGCTTACAAAACGAATGTCTGAGGACCTGACTGAGTATCTTAGTGAGCATGACGTGAAAGTAAGATACCTCCACTCTGACATTGATACCGTGGAGCGCGTCGAGATTATTCGAGATCTGCGGCTGGGCCATTTTGACGTGCTGGTGGGTATTAACCTACTTCGCGAGGGATTGGACATGCCGGAGGTGTCTTTGGTTACGATTCTTGACGCCGACAAAGAAGGATTTCTGCGCAGCGACAAGTCTTTAATTCAGACCATAGGTCGTGCCGCAAGACACTTGAACGGGCGCGCTATTTTGTACGCCGACAAAATGACGGGTTCCATGGAGCGTGCCATCAGTGAGACGCAGCGACGACGTGATGCGCAGTTGGCCTTTAACGAGAAGCACGGCGTGGTTCCAAAAGGCATAGAAAAGTCTGTTCAAGACATTCTTGAGGGCGCGCGCCGCATGCCGACCAAAGCACGAAGTGCGCGTGAGGCAAAGGTTGCAAACGATCGACTTGCCTTCACGCAGGACGTGATGAGCATGACTCCAGCGGCATTGTCGCGTAAATTGGCCGAACTGGAAAACAACATGGCCGCGCATGCGAAGAATCTCGAGTTTGAAGAGGCTGCAGCGGTGCGAGATCAGATCGCGGAATTGAAGCAAATCGCATTTATGGGTGCCTGAGTTTATTAGGTTCAATTCGACAAATTGCTATGAGGGTAGTATGAGGAAAGGTCTGGCTGCTATTGCAGTGTCATTGAGTGTGTCGGCGTGCACGGCGACTACTGATGAGCAGTACATGCAGTGCTTGCAGGGATTTAATGATTCGGGATCGGCGATCCGTGTCGTTGCGGGCACAGCGGCTCAAGTCATCGGTGCGGGTGGCGTTGGCGCAGCCGCAGCGCTTGCGCTGTGCGACGAGCCCGAGGTGACAGCATCACCTGAGGTGCTGAGGGTTAGTGTGCCTGGCAGCTTGTCTCAGCCTCTGGAAAATCGTCCTCCATTGCTTGTGTCTAAATCCATACCCGTCGCGGAGGCGCCGACACGAAGTTTTGTATTTGACAGTCGCACTCTTGACTTTGAGCTGAATCAGTCAAGCCTTTTGCCCGGTGCAGATGAGACCTTGTCTACGGTGGTGACTTTTTTAGAGGAGTTTCCAGAGGTCAGTGTGTTGATTACGGGCCACACCTGTTCCCTTGGGACCCGTGCGCACAACCAACAACTTTCAGAGCGTCGAGCCGAGCAAGTCGCCGATTACCTCAAGAAGCAAGGTATTGCGAGTGATCGTCTGGTGGTCGCTGCTCGCGGTGACAGTGAGCCGCTCTCGTCAAATCTCACCGAGCTGGGTCGCCAACTAAACCGTAGAGTGCAAGTCGTCCAGCTCTAGGCTCTTTTGTTAACGGCGTGGGAATGGCGAAGTGAAAGAGAATCCAGCGCGCGGCGCTCTTTCAGCAATTGCTAAATGTGTCGCCGATCGTGTTACCTCGGTCGCACCGAGCATGTTCGCGGTCGTTGTGAGCTTTTGTTTAGCAACGCTCGTGTTCGCAGGATTGTTGTAGTACTGCCAGTGGCCACTCGTTTTGTCGCCGATCGGCGGCTTGACGATCGTTGGCGTCGTGCGGGCGCTATGCAACGTCACTCAGGGTCATTCGGTCGGTAAATCAGTAAGGCAATCGCGCCGTTAAAAAATCCCGACAAATACATGGTGAGGTCGTAGGTCGCATTGAGCGCTCCCACCGGATAACTTGCATAAGGCATGCCGAGTAACGAGATGACGATGCTGGGCAAAAAGAGCCATGAGGCCATTTTCACGTTCAGGAACAACAACACTAAGCTGAGCAGATAGGCCAGCGATGCGGCCCCGACCAGTGTGTTTCCCCATGTTGATGGTCCCCCTGGCATGGGCGTTACAAAAGCGGCCGCGCCGAGCATCGCAACGCTTGCCAGAACGAGAATGCGGATAAGATTAATGTGTTGCATAGCGTTGCCTTTGGCGTTGTTGTTTTTATAAGGGCCAAGTTACATTGACTCGAGCCTTGGGTCGATGGTCCCAATGACGACCATGAGGTGCGTAATTTCCCCGTCCTTGGCTTATTCAAAATTCTGCTGAATTCCCTAACACGCATAAATTTTTGTTATAATGGTCCGGCGTGAGGGCGGTCGTAACGCGCGGCGCTTTTTCTTCGAATGCAGTGACTGGATTGAGGGTTTAGAAATGAACTTGTCTGATAAGTTCGCACGCGGACAAACCATGTTTTTCCGTTTTTTTGCAGATGTCTTTTTTGCTAAGCGATACGGCCACAGGGCAGTAGTGCTCGAAACCATCGCGGGCGTGCCGGGAATGGTGGCTGGGATGTGGATTCATCTCCGAAGTCTGAGGCAAATGAAGACTGGCTATGGACCCACGATTCGGGAGCTGTTAGCTGAAGCCGAGAACGAGCGCATGCATCTCATGTTCTTCATCGATATTGCAAAGCCCAATGCGCTTGAGCGCGCGCTGATACTGGCCGCACAGGCCATTTTCTGGAACTACTATTTTGTGTTTTATGTCTTTTTTCCAAAAACGGCACACAAGATGATTCATTACTTCGAAGAAGAGGCAGTGAACAGCTACACGCAGTATTTGGAAATGATTGAAACCGGTAAAATCGAGGACGTCCCAGCACCACAGCTGGCCATTGATTACTATAGTCTGGCGTCAGATGCGCGACTTAGCGACATGATTCAATGCGTTAGAGCGGACGAGCAGCATCACGCCGACGTTAACCTACGGATGGCGACTGGGCAGCTTCACGAGGAAGCAAGTACACCGTTCAAGCAAGACGAAGCCAGCCCAACCGCGTCTTCGAATGTATTTCTAAGAGAAGCCGGCGGACAAGGTTAGTAAACGGTGTTTATCCCAGAGGTGGTAGGCGTTATGATGCGGGCCCGCAGCTAGACCCCGGTTTAGCGTACTCAAACACGCAACGCATCGTAAGTGTTGCCACTGACTAAGGACGGCGCCATGCCACTTATTACCCTCCCAGACGGCTCCACTCGTCAATTTGATCAACCCGTTACCGTTCACGAGGTGGCCGGAGATATTGGTGCAGGACTTGCGAAAGCCACTTTGGCAGGCGTCGTCAATGGTCGTGAGGTTGACGCAAGCTTTCAGATTGAGGACGACGCCGAGCTTCGTATCATCACCGGTCGCGATGATCAGGCATTAGAGATTCTGCGGCACTCGACCGCGCACTTACTGGCCCAAGCCGTTCAGCAACTTTTTCCAGGAACGCAGGTGACCATTGGGCCGACCGTTGATGACGGGTTCTACTATGACTTTGCGGCAGCGCACAACTTCACGCTCGACGACCTGGAAAAGATAGAAGCGCGGATGAAAGAGCTGGTCGCCAGCGACCTGCCGGTCACGCGCATCGTGACTTCTCGTAAAGACGCTGTTGCCTTGTTTAAGGGTATGGGCGAGCACTACAAGGTTGAGATTATTGAAGATCTCCCAGCCGACGAGGAAATTTCAGTTTATCAGCAGGGCGACTGGATGGATCTCTGTCGAGGACCTCACGTTCCGAGTACGGGTAAGTTAGGTGCGTTTAAGTTAACGAAAGTCGCTGGAGCATATTGGCGGGGTGATTCGAATAATACGCAATTACAGCGTATTTATGGAACAGCGTGGTCAACGCCGAAGGAGCTGAAGGCCTACCTCAACCGTATTGCAGAAGCAGAAAAGCGTGACCATCGTAAAATTGGGCGCAAGCTTGACCTATTTCATTTTAGTGACGATGCGCCAGGCTCTGTGTTTTGGCATCCCAAGGGTTGGACGCTCTTTCGCGAGTTACTTGAATACATGCGTGCGCGTCAAGACGCCGCTGAGTACGTCGAGGTCAATACGCCAGACGTCATGGATCGAAGTCTTTGGGAAACGTCGGGGCACTGGTTCAACTATCGCGAGAACATGTTTTCCACGCAAACTGAGGACGAGCGTATTTTTGCGCTGAAGCCTATGAACTGTCCTGGGTCGGTATCAATGTTTGCTCAGGGTCTTAAGAGTTACCGCGACTTGCCACTGCGCATGGCGGAATTCGGTAAGGTTCACCGTTACGAGCCGTCAGGCGCGCTGCACGGTTTGATGCGAGTCCGTCACTTTACGCAGGACGACGCGCACATTTACTGTACTGAGCAGCAGATGGAGCAAGAGTGTATTGACGTTGTCGCGCTCGTGCTCGATATCTACAAGGACTTTGGGTTCGAAGACGTTGTCATTAAGCTGTCCACGCGACCCGAAAACCGGATCGGCAGTGATGAGGTTTGGGACAAGCTGGAAGCCGCCTTGAGTAACGCATTGGAGGTGATGGGGCTTGATTACGTCCTGTACCCTGGGGAAGGCGCGTTTTACGGACCCAAGCTTGAGTTTGTTCTGCGCGATGCGATTGGTCGCGACTGGCAATGTGGCACGCTGCAGGTCGACATGAACCTACCTGAGCGATTTGATATTTCGTACGTCGACGAGGAAGGCAACCGCGATAAGCGCCCCGTGATGCTGCACCGTGCACTCTTTGGTTCTTTGGAGCGTTTTATCGGCATTCTGATCGAACACTTCGAAGGTAATTTTCCTGCTTGGCTGGCTCCTCAGCAGGCGGTTGTGGTGAATATCACGGACAAGCAGACGGCCTATGCGGGTGAAGTGGCGACCTCACTGAAGGCGCAAGGGTTTCGAGTGGCCTGCGATCTTCGAAACGAAAAAGTCGGGTTTAAAATCAGGGAGCTCGAGCTCGCAAAGATCCCTTTCGTACTGGTTGTAGGGGAAAAAGAGCGTGAAGCGGGGACCGTGGCTGTGCGTGGTCGTCATGGTGCGGATTTGGGTGTTATGAAGATCGAAGACTTTGCCGCGCACTTGGACACTGAAATTGCACACCGGTCCAATAGCAATAAAGTGGCATAAGCCATCATCAATACAGGGCGAAACTGACTTACTGAGCCTTGTTATCGCGCGCACTTCACTATAAAATCGCCGCCCTATTTTGGGTAGTGAGTGCGTCTTAAAAGGGGTTGTTAAGACGCAACACACAAAACCCGTGTTTGGAGAGAAAGAGTATTAAGAACGAGACCAAGAGTAAGAAAGCTCTGACAAACGAACAAATCGATGCACCGATGGTGCGTTTGATTGAAGCCGATGGCACTCAAGTCGGCATTGTGTCCAACGAGGACGCAGTGAGCAGAGCGGATGCGGCCGGAATGGATTTGGTCATGATGGCGGAAGGCGAGACGCCTGTTTGCAAGATCATGGATTACGGCAAGCACGTTTTTGAGTCTAAGAAGCAAAAGTCAGCGCAGAAGAAGCGCGCGAAGCGGATACAGATTAAAGAAATGAAGTTTCGTCCGGGAACGGATGAAGGTGACTATCAGGTCAAGTTGCGTAATTTGACCCGATTCCTGGAAAACGGTGATAAAGCTAAAGTCACGCTGCGTTATCGCGGTCGTGAAATGGCTCACCAGGAACTCGGTATGGAAATTCTCAAGCGTGTTGAGAATGACCTTAGCGAGTTAGGTGCGGTTGAACAGTTTCCAAAAATGGAAGGTCGTCAATTGACGATGGTGATCGCACCGAAGAAACGAGGATAGTGGCCCGTGAATGCCCTATGACTCGATTGATGAAACGCTCAAGCAGGAAACTGCAACGAGCCTTAAGCGGGAGTATCTAAGATGCCAAAAGCAAAAATTCACAGTGGTGCCGCTAAGCGGTTTAAGAAGACGGCCAGTGGCTACAAGCGCAAGAGCGCTTACAAGAGCCACATCCTGACGAAAATGACGACAAAGCGTAAGCGTCAGCTTCGAGGCACATCACTGATTCACAAGTCCGACGTGGTACTCGTGGATCGTATGTTGCGCGCCAAGTAATCGTTAACCAGTTAGGAGATAAGACATGCCTCGTGTAAAGCGTGGTGTCACGGCTCACCGTCGACACAAGAAAATTTTAAAGCAAGCAAAGGGTTACTACGGTGCACGTTCGCGCGTATTCCGAGTAGCGAAACAAGCGGTTACTAAAGCGGGTCAGTATGCCTATCGTGACCGTCGTCAGCGCAAGCGTCAGTTTCGGGCGCTCTGGATTACGCGCATTAACGCGCAGTCTCGAGCTAACGGCATAACGTACAGCAAGTTCATCAATGGTCTTAAGCGCGCGGGTATTACCCTCGATCGCCGTGTCCTGGCTGATCTTGCTGTTCACGATAAGCTGGCCTTCTCGGCAGTGGTTGAGCGCGCAAAAGCTGCACTGGCGGCCTAATTACCGTCTTCGTACTTCCGATGGCAGTAATGTGGAGCGATAATAGAAAGGGGGCTACGGCCTCCTTTTTTGAATGAGTGGAGTGTAGAGCACAGATGCAGTCACTGGATAACATCAAAGCAGAGGCGAGTACCGCAATTGACGCTGCGACAGACGTTGCCGCCCTTGAAGAGTTGCGTGTCAGCTACTTAGGCAAAAAGGGCGCGCTCACTGGTTTGCTCAAAAGTCTAGGGCAGCTCTCTGCTGAAGAGCGACCCAAAGCGGGTGCCGAGATAAACGCCATTAAACAGGTCTTGACCGAGCAACTGAACCAGCGTCGGGACACATTGCATGCCGAGGCGCTGGCGATTCAGCTGTCATCGCAAGCGATCGATGTGACCCTACCGGGGCGACATGCTGAGACGGGTGGATTACACCCCATTACAAGAACAATCCAACGAATGGAAACCTTCTTTTCGTCAATGGGTTTTGACGTGGTGGAGGGCCCTGAGGTTGAGGACGACTACCACAATTTCGAGGCGCTCAATATTCCTGCGCATCACCCTGCTCGCGCCATGCATGACACATTCTATGTTGATGAGACACGGGTACTGAGAACACACACGTCAGGTGTTCAGGTGCGCACGATGGAAACTCAAGCACCGCCTATTCGTATTATTTGTCCCGGTCGCGTCTATCGGTGTGACTCGGATCTGACCCACTCGCCCATGTTTCATCAAGTGGAAGGGCTTTTGATCGACGAGACCTCTCATTTTGGACACCTCAAAGGGCTGTTGGAGGAGTTTCTTCATGCGTTCTTTGAGCGCGATGACCTGTCTGTGCGGTTGCGTCCCTCGTATTTTCCTTTTACCGAGCCGTCGGCAGAAGTCGATATTCAGTGTGTAAAGTGTTCGGGTGAGGGTTGTCGCGTTTGCAGTCACACGGGCTGGATTGAGGTTTTGGGCTGCGGAATGGTTAACCCAAAGGTTCTCCAGATGAGTGGCATTGATCCCGATAAATACCGCGGATTTGCCTTTGGGATGGGGGTTGAGCGGCTCTCAATGCTGCGTTACGGGATTGGCGATCTTCGCCTCAACTTTGATAACGATCTGCGCTTTCTTGCGCAGTTCATGTGAGTTAGCACCATGATTATTTCAGAGCAGTGGCTGCGCACTTGGGTCAGCCCCGAGGCGACGACACAAGCCCTCAGTCACAAGTTAACGATGATCGGCCTCGAGGTTGACGGTGTTGCAACTGTTGCCGAACCGTTTTCCGGTGTGGTCGTCGCTGAAATTATTAGCGCTGAGCAACACCCTGACGCGGACAAGTTGCGTGTTTGTCTCGTTGACACGGGTGATGAGCATGTTCAAATTGTGTGCGGTGCACCCAACGCGCGCGCCGGACTGCGTGCTCCACTGGCTAAGGTTGGGGCTGTACTCCCCGGTAATTTTAAAATTAAGAAGGCCAAGCTGCGAGGTGTCGAGTCTCAGGGCATGCTTTGTGCCAGTGCCGAGCTGACGATATCCGAGGATAACGATGGGTTGATGGAGCTTCCCTCTAATGCGCCCGTGGGTGCGGATATTCGCGCGTATCTGAGCCTTGATGACAAAGTTCTTGAGTTAGGTTTAACGCCGAATCGAGCGGATTGCTTGAGCATGCGCGGTGTCGCTCGCGACGTCGCTGTGGCGTTTGATGAGGCCTTGATAGAGCCCGAAATTGCGCCGTTCGCGGCGACGATTGATGATCAATTTCCGATAGCAATTGACGCCCCTGCGAAGTGTCCCCGTTATTTAGGCCGTGTCATCAAAGGTGTGGACGTATCCAAACCGACACCTGATTACATGCGAGACCGGTTGGAGCGCGCGGGATTGCGGTCGATTGACGCAGTGGTCGACGTCACTAATTACGTCATGCTCGAACTGGGTCAGCCATTACACGCCTTTGACCTTGATCAGCTTAGTGGCGGTATCGTGGTGCGTGAGTGTCGTGAAGCCGAGCATTTGACGCTTCTCGACGGGACAGTGCAGTCACTCAAGTCGGGCACATTACTCATTGCGGACCACGAAAAACCCTTAGCGTTGGCTGGAATTATGGGTGGTGAGGACAGCGGTGTCAGCAAGAGTACAACCAGCCTCTTTTTGGAGAGCGCCTTTTTTACGCCAGAGCTTATGGCCGGGCGCGCACGATCTTACGGTTTGCACACTGACGCGTCGCATCGGTACGAGCGTGGCGTTGACTTCCAACTGCAACGGCAAGCAATGGAGAGGGCGACACGGCTCTTCATCGAGATCGTAGGGGGTGAAGCAGGGCCTGTCACTGAAGTCTCGTCTGACGGCGACTTGCCGATCAATGATGCGGTTTTGCTTCGAGAGGAACAGATTGAAAAACTGTTAGGCCTGCGTATTGAGCGCTTTGACGTTGAACGTATTCTGCAGGGCTTGGGTTTTTGGATCGTTACGCAAGAGCAAGGTTGGCTTTGTACTGCGCCAAGCTGGCGGTTTGACATGGGGCTTGAGGTTGACCTCATCGAGGAGTTGGCTCGTGTTATTGGCTACGACGCCATACCCTCTCAGCGCCTCACGGGTGAGCTCATTGCGACGCCTGTGCCTGAGACGCGTCGCGCGCTTCGCAGTGCGAAAAATGACTTGGTGGCTCGCGGCTATTACGAGGCAGTGACCTTTAGTTTTGTTGAACCTCAGTTGCAGGCCACCTTTGACCCTCAAACGTCGCCTGTGCGCCTGAAAAACCCCATTTCGGCAGACCTGGCCGTCATGCGTACCAGTTTGATCCCGGGCCTCCTAAAGGCAATTGCTCATAATGTGAGTCGGCAGCAGAGTCGTGTTCGTCTTTTCGAGACGGGATTACGATTTATGCCGGGAGACGAAATTGTGCAAACGCCTATGATTGCGCTCGCAGCATCGGGTTTACGAGATATCGAAGGGTGGTCGGCAGGCAAAGATGCAGCTGATTTTTTTGACGTTAAGGGCAGTGTTGAGGCGCTTCTGGCAAGCCTCGGACAGCGACTTTCGTTTGAAGCTTGTGTGTTTCCAGGACTGCACGACGGCCAAAGCGCGGCTATCTTAGTTGACGGTCATGCCGTGGGTCGTATGGGTACGATTCACCCCAATGTTGGAAAGTCGTTGGGGTTGCCCGCCAGTACGGTAGTAGCAGAGCTGGAGCAGTCAGCAGTGACGGCGCTGGCAATGCCAGAGTACAAAGACATATCAAAGTTCCCAGAGACGCGTCGCGACTTAGCTCTGGTCGTCGACAAGGGGGTGGCGTCGGGCGACGTCATGGCCCTGATTCATGATTCGGCCGGTGAGTTGCTCACGAAACTTGATTTATTCGATGTTTACGAAGGGGCCGGATTGGCCGAGGGG
>CAYVQI010000008.1:0-10282 GCA_964454155.1 uncultured Alteromonadaceae bacterium
AAAAAGCCACCGGCTGGTGGCTTCTTAAAAGTGGTGGGTCGTGCTGGGTTCGAACCAGCGACCAATTGGTTAAAAGCCAACTGCTCTACCGACTGAGCTAACGACCCAAAAGTACTATCAGAGGGCGCGTATCGTACGGTTTACGAAAGAAAAAGCAACCCCTGAAATTAACGATATCGTGTGGGATCTGGCACGCCTGCTTGCTCGAAGCCCGCTGCCCGAAGTCGACAGCTGTCACACTCCCCACATGCACGCCCCATTTCGTCAGCTTGATAGCACGACACCGTCATCGAGTAGTCGACGCCAAGGCGAAGACCCACGTCGATAATGGCCCCCTTACTCAGATCGATCAGTGGCGTCTCCAAGCTGATCGACGTACCTTCAACGCCCGCTTTAGTCGCGACGCCAATAAGCCGCTGGTAGGCCGCAATGAACTCTGGACGACAGTCCGGGTAGCCCGAGTAGTCCACGGCGTTGACACCAATGTAGATCTCACTCGCCCCTAAAACCTCTGCCCACCCCAATGCCAGAGACAAAAAGACCGTATTTCTGGCAGGCACGTAGGTAATGGGAATACCCTCCTGAGGTGTCGTCGGAACAGGAATATCCATGTCGGTGAGCGCCGAGCCACCGATCGCTGATAAATCGAGTGACACGACACGATGGACAACGTCGCCGTAACGCTCGGCAAGCCCTCGCGCGGCATTAAGCTCCGCACGATGCCGCTGACCATAATCGAAGCTTAGGCTGTAACACTCACGGCCATTCCTGTGCGCCATGGCCAGCAACGTTGCTGAGTCCAAGCCTCCTGAGGTGAGTATTACGGCTTTAGTTTTCATATTCGTCGTTAACGTCCAGGTTCGTCGTTCCACAGCACTTTATGCAGTTGCATTTGAAAGCGCACTGGCAAACGGTCTGTGATAATCCAGTTAGCCAAGTCTGTCGCACTTAAGTCGTGATGTGACGGTGAAAACAACACATCACTAACCCGACTCTTGAGCGAAAACTCGTCGAGCTTGAAGCGCGCCCATTCGTAGTCATCACGACTACAGATGACAAATTTCAACTGATCATGTTTCGTGAGGAATTCAAGATTGCCCCACAGATTGCGATGCGACTCGGCAGAGTCCGGTGTCTTGATATCGACGACTCGGCTTACACCCGTCGGTGTGTGCTCAATCGACATCGCGCCACTGGTCTCAAGCGACACGCGAAATCCGTCATCACACAGACGCTGCAACAAGGCGTTACAGCCGGACTGTGCGAGCGGCTCGCCTCCGGTAACACAGACGTATTCGCAGTTGAACGCGCGAATTTGCGCCAAGATACTGTCCAGCGCCATCAGCTCGCCGCCCGAAAAGGCATATTCTGTATCGCAGTACTGACAGCGCAAAGGACACCCAGTCAGACGAACAAATACGGTGGGAATGCCCACCGAGCGGGCCTCACCTTGGAGCGAGTGGAAGATTTCAGTAATGCGTAGCTGAGACACAAATGACGGCTCGAAAAAAAGTGGGGGCGTTACAGCTGACTGTCGAGAAAATCCTGCGCCAACTGCGCCGCAGGATGTTGCTCAGCGCCATATTCGTCGATAACACGCGTGAGGTACTCGCGCGAACGATCCTCGTTTCCCTTTAGTGCGTGGACACGGCCCAGCTTATAAAGCGCGTCTGGGACCTTCCGATCAGCAGGGTATTGATCCAGCAAGAGTTGAAAGTTCTGTCGCGCCGACTCGGGATCAACGGGCTCCACGACCAGGTAAAGCTCCCCTAACCAGTAGTGTGCATTTGGGGAGTATCGGCCGTAGGGATAGGCCGCTAAAAACGCATTAAAAGCAATCAAGGCTTGGTCAAATTGTCGCTCTCTAACGAAACCATACGCAGACTGATACGCCTCTTGCTCACCCGGCTGCGCCTCCGGAACCGGAGCTTGTGCGGTATCCGTGCCCCCATCTTGCGGGTCAACAACGACGCCACCTTCAGTCGCAACAGTTGCAGCGACTGCCGAAACTGCATCCTCAGCAGCACCCAGTACCGCCAATCGCCGATCCATCTCAACGTAGCGCTCGAGAGTCTGATCCTGAAGACGCGCGAGCAAACTTGCCTGCTCCTCTACCAGACCATTCAGACGACGAATTTCCTCTTCAAGCTGCTGTACGCGAATCGCCACTGCGCGCGAATCAGTCGGCGCAACGGACAAAGGCCGAGCAGTCCCGGTGTTGACCGCAGTGTCTGCAGACCGATAAGGAAGCACCCCTGCGGGTTCTGCTGCAGGTCGAAACGCCTCGGTTTGAGCAAAAGCGGCGCTCGACAGAACAAAAAAGCCGGCGACAAGCGCCGGCTCTAAAAATCGCTGTAAGATCATGGCGTCTTACTTGATCTCCACTCGACGATTCTGACTCCAACTGGACTCACCTGAACCGTAAGCCACTGGATTTTCCTCGCCGTAACTAATGGTCTCTAACCGATAGGCGGGGACACCACTGGCCACCATGTAGTCGCGTACCGCGTTGGCTCGGCGCTCGCCTAGTGCGAGGTTGTATTCACGAGTACCACGTTCGTCCGTGTGCCCCTCAAGGCGAGCGTTGGCGCTCCCGGACATCAGCAGCGCGACGTGTGCGTCTATCGCCGCACGAGCGTCATCACTGAGTGTTGAACTGTCATAGTCAAAAAGAAATACCGTGCCAGCAGCCGACGCGGCATCCATCAAACGACGCTTCGCTTCACGTTGCTCCTGCATGACCATCGCTTTCTCTTTTTCGATCGCACGCTCCTCTGCAGCAACAGCCTCTGCTGCAGCGGCTTGCTCAGCGGCGGCACGCTCGGTCGCAGCCTGAGCCGCGGCCTCTTCTTTCGCCGCATTACTGGAACATGCGCTCACTAATGTCGCCAGCAGAACAACCACCGCGGCTTTTCCCAAAGTATTTTTCGTTGTCATGACGTGTTTCCTACGCAGAGTTTTGAATACGACACATAATGTATCGCATATATGTCCGTTTGTTGAACCACGAACTGTTTTTTTGTCACTGTTCGACCAACATGGGTGACCAAGCGGGCTCTTGAACGCTACCCGATCGTGCGGGCAAGCTAAATTTAACCCCGCCGTCAACGGCAACAGCACCCAAAACACTCCGCTCACCACGCTTGGTCGCGTAGATCACCAACGACCCATTCGGTGCAATGCTCGGACTTTCATCCAGCGACGTCTCGGTCAGTACAGTCAGTCGCTCGGTTACGAGATCAAAAACAGCAATGTGGAACCGCCCCTTGCGCTGGTGAACCAAAGCGACGTTACGACCGTCCTCCGCAACGCGCGCACGCGCGTTGTAACGCCCCTCAAAGGTGATCCGCTCAATCTTACCGGTCGCTAGTTCATAACGATAAATTTGGGGTCGCCCGCCACGATCTGAAGTGAACAGCAGTGATTGCCCGTCGGGCATCCAAGTCGGCTCGGTGTCAATGCCGTAATGTCGCGTCAAGCGCTGAAATTGCTTTGTTTTAAGATCAAGCAAATAAATATCGGGGCTACCGTCCTTGGATAAAACCAACGCCATTGACTTGCCGTCGGGCGACCAAACTGGGGAATTATTGAGCCCTTGAAAATAAGTCAGCTGCTCCCGCTCACCCGTGGCAAGTACCTGACGGTAAATCGCCGGTCGAGAGGATTCGAAAGAGACATACGCCACCTCTTTCCCATCCGGGGACCAACTTGGCGCTAGAATGGGGTCGCGACCCTCTAGCAAAACGATGGGCCTGCGACCGTCAGCATCCGCCACGGTCAATCGGTAAAAGTCCTTACCGTCCGGGTTACGCGTTACTGATACGTAAATAAGTCGTGTGGCAAATGCGCCAGGAATACCGGTCAATTTTTCGTAGATCGCGTCAGCGACACGGTGCGCTGCCATGCGAGCTTCAGATTCGGCACTCACCACCTGACCCGAGAATAACTCCACACCACGCTCAACATCGTGCAGTGAAAAGTCAACGCGAAGTTGGGTCCCTTGACTCACCCGACCGATAACCAGATAGCGGGTCGATATAGCTCGCCAATCGCGATAAAAAACCTCCTCTCTTGCTGCGGGCAAGCTCAACATATCCCGCCGGCTGACCGGGCTAAACTGACCGCTTCGTGCCAGATCAGAGTCTACGATTTGCGCAAAGTCAGTGGGCGCGGAACCTAAGCCATCCCAGGCAAACGGTGCAATGGCAATTGAAGTGGGGTTATCAATGCCACGCGTCACCTGAATCTCCAGCTGCGCCGCGGCGGTGGTGGTAAGAAACAACCCAAAAACAAACACACACGATCGTAACAACATGACTAGTACCTCAGATCCTCAGGCTTAAAACGCAGTGGGAACCGGCGAAAGTATCGCTCGAAATCTGAAATAGGCAAAACCGCCACCTCGGAAAACTGAGCCACACGCTCCACAGCGGCAATCGCACTTCGATCGAACGCAATACTTCCGCTGCTGCTTAAAACAGAAATACCCACGACATCGCCGGTCGGTACGAGACTAATCTCCAACAAAACTTCCATGCCGTTGCGCGCTGAAGGTGGGCGTCGCCAGTTTTGGGTGATGCGGGCTTGCATGAGTGCCGCGACCTGCTGCACCTCGCTCACCTCGTCAGCCAGTACTTGCCCCTCAGCCTCGGGCAAATCCATCAGTCCATCCAGCAGCTCCTTTTGAAGTCGTGCTAACTGATTTTCAGTAGACGTCTTATTGTCGTCAGCCGAGACCGGTTCAGGAATAATAGGGTCAGGCCTTGGAATCGGTTTTGGCTCAGGTGCTTTGGCCGACTCAGATTTTGGCCTTGGCTGTGGTTTTGGTTTTGGTTTTGGTTTTGGTTTTGACGTGGACTTTGCCACCGCCTGATCAGGTTTTGACAGAGACACGAGCGATGCTTGTATCACCTGCGGCTTGGCTGACACAGTTGGTGCCGCGACGGTCCACCCGCCTTCCATCACAATTACGAAAAAAAGATGCACCAGCACGGCGACGAGTGCGGGGATACCAATAATAAGGAGCCGATCAGAATTCACTGTCGTCTCGCAGGAGCCTCAGTCACCAACCCCACCGACAGCGCACCGGCCTCCTGGAGCTGAGACATAAGTGCAACTACCTCACCGTAGGGCACTGCCGCGTCACCCCAAACCATAACTGCCTTTTCAGGATTGCGTTTCAGTACCGTCGCGACGCGCTGTTTGACCGTTTCGATATTCAGCGCAAGGTCGTCGCTGGCGCCCAAATTGAGGTACAACCTGGCCTGCGCATCGATCGACACAATTAAGGGCTCCGCGTCGCTGTCTGAAACAGGGCTTGAGTTCGCATCGGGGAGGTCGACCTCAACGCCCTGCATGAGCAGTGGCGCCGTCGCCATAAAAATTACCAATAACACCAGCATAACGTCGATGTAAGGGACGACGTTAATCTCTGCCATAGCTCGGCGCGGTCTCACTGCGCTTGACCTCGCTTTTGAGCGTAACTTTGTCGCTGCAGGAGTCCGGAAAACTCATCAACAAACGATTCGTACCGATTGAGTAATACGTCGACCTTTGCTGCAAATCGGTTGTAGGCAAGTACAGCAGGAATCGCGGCGAACAATCCCATGGCTGTTGCAATAAGCGCCTCAGAAATTCCCGGAGCGACGGCGGCAAGCGTTGCCTGCGAGCTCGTCGCCAGACCTCTGAATGAATGCATAATGCCCCACACCGTGCCAAACAACCCCACATACGGACTGGTGGAGCCCACCGACGCCAAGAACGGTAAGTGTTGCTCTAATCGATCACTCTCCCGCATCAACGCGACCCGCATAGCCCGACGTGACCCTTCGACCATGGCATCGGCGTCCATATTTTCTTGACGCGACAACTTAGAGAACTCCTTAAACCCTGCTCGAAAAAGCGCTTCACCACCCGTGATGTCAAAACCCTCGTCAATCGCGGTTGAACCCTCCCGGTAAAGCTGCGCGAGATCCATTCCGGACCAGAAGCGATCCTCGAAGTCGAGCAACTCAGCATTCGCCCTCTGCAAGATAATGACGCGTTGAACAATCATGAACCACGACGCGACGGAGGCCGCTAACAGCGTCGCCATCACGAGTTTTACCGTGAGACTCGCACCCATGATGAGTTCAATAACACTCAGTTCATCCGTCATGATTTACCTCGCCTTTGTTTTCACTCGCCTTCAAAGCCGCGCGCAACGCGGCCGGCATACGCTTGGGTCGGCCTGAAGTCCCCTCGGTGAGCGCCACTGACACACGCCCCCGCGCAAGTTCCACGCCCTCTCTCACCACAGCCTGCTCGAATTCAATCTTCGCCGCACCCGACGCGACCACGGTCGCTCTCGCCTCAATACAATCATCCAAACGCGCCGGCATTAGATAATCAATAGACGCTGACGTCACAACGAACACCGATCCATCGTCCATGACCGCGGTCTTATCGACGCCCATGGCGCGAATAAGTTCCGTTCGAGCCCGCTCGAAGTATTTCAAATAGTTCACGTAATAGACGATGCCGCCCGCGTCTGTATCTTCAATATAAACCCGAATAGGAAGTCGGTATTCAGTCATCCGAGCCCTCACTAAGATCCAGCGACACGCTATTTGCCGCGTCAACCTTCTGCGGTGCGGCCAATCCAAAGTGCCGGTAGCCCGCTGGGGTCACAATGCGACCGCGCGGCGTGCGAATAATGAGCCCCTGTTGAATCAGGTAAGGCTCAATAACATCTTCTAATGTGCCTCGCTCCTCGGACAGGGCAGCTGCCAAACTGTCGATGCCCACGGGACCGCCCTCAAACTTCTCAATGAGCGCCAGCAAAAATCGTCGGTCGAGGTGATCAAACCCTTGGTTGTCAACGCTTAACATATCAAGCGCCGCCTCTGCGATTGACTTAGAAATAATGCCATCGCCTTTGACTTGCGCATAATCTCTGACGCGACGCATCAAACGGTTTGCGATCCGCGGCGTCCCTCGCGAACGCTTCGCTATTTCGAGTGCTCCAGCGTCGTCAGTATCGATAGAAAGAATGCTGGCAGCGCGTGACACAATGCGTTTCAGGTCGCCGACTTCATAGAACTCAAGCCGCTGAACAATTCCAAACCGATCCCTGAGCGGCGATGTTAATAGTCCTGCGCGCGTCGTAGCGCCCACTAAGGTAAACGGTGGAAGATCCAATTTTATGGAACGTGCCGCAGGTCCCTCGCCGATCATAATATCCAGCTGAAAATCCTCCATCGCAGGGTAAAGTATCTCCTCTACGTAGGGACTCAATCTGTGAATTTCATCAATAAAGAGAACATCGTTAGGCTCGAGATTCGTCATGATAGCCGCAACATCGCCCGCTTTTTCAAGCACCGGGCCGCTGGTTGTCTTGAGCTGTACGCCCATTTCATTTGCGATAATACTGGCAAGCGTAGTTTTCCCCAGACCGGGGGGACCAAAAATAAGCGTGTGGTCGAGCGGTTCACCACGCCCTTTTGCGGCCGATAAAAAAATGTCCATTTGCTCTTTGACCGCAGACTGTCCAATGTAGTCCTCTAGGGTTTGTGGCCGGACAGCACGGTCTAAGACAGTCTCACGACCGTCCGTCGTTCCTCCCGCTACCAATCGATCGGTCTCTATCACTCAAGCATCCCTTCTTTGTAGAATTTTCTAACGCATTGCCGACTGCAAAGCAGCCCGGATGAGCGCTTCACTACTGTCAATATCGCCCGAATCCACAGCAGCGATTAAGCGAGACGCTTCAGTGGGTTTATATCCCAGCGCCACGAGTGCCTGCTCGGCTTCACCACGTACATCGATCGAAGGCGTCTGTAACGAATGAGCACGCTCAGCCGGCAATACATCGGACAACCACTGCCCCGCTTTGTCACGCATCTCAACCAACAATCGCTCGCCCGTTTTCTTACCAACGCCAGGAAGCGCAACGAGGGCTTGAACATCATTGCGGTTCAGACAGTCCGCAAACTGCTCTGTATCCATGCCAGACAGGATCGCCAAAGCAAGTTTAGGGCCCACGCCATTAACCTTGATCAAATCCCTGAAGAGTCGACGATCGATCTCCCGAACGAACCCGTAAAGCTGTTGAGCATCCTCGCGCACCACAAAGTGAGTGAGCAAAATCGTGGTTTCACCAATCGCGGGAAGCTGGTAAATCGTCGTCATGGGCACACGAACTTCGTAGCCAATGCCACCCACATCTACGATGACTTCGGGGGCTTGTTTAGCCAAAATAGTTCCGCGCAATCGTTCTATCATCCGTGTGCTCTCATGGGTTTATTTCAGTCGTCCAGTAGCAAAAGCCCTTGCACCAGTCGCACGCATCACTGCTTCACCACTAATGTGACACAGTGCAGCGGCGAGCGCGTCACTGGCGTCCTCTTGAGGCGTCGAGGGTAATCGTAAGAGCCGAGTCACCATGTGCTGAACCTGCGCCTTATTGGCACCACCGGTTCCCACAACCGCTTGTTTGATTTTTCGCGTCGCGTACTCATGGACTTCAAGGCCCTCCAGCGCGCAAATCACCATTGCAGCACCGCGTGCTTGACCCAGTTTGAGGGCTGAGTCGGCGCTTTTGGCCATGAAAACCTGCTCTATGACAGCGACGGTTGGCTGGTACTCAACAATAATTTCTGTCAACGATTCAGCAAGCACTTTTAAGCGCGGTGCTAAAGGTTGATCCACAGGCAGCTTGATGACACCACTGCCCACATAACGCGTGTTCGTGCCGTCTGTCTCGACCACACCGAACCCGGTCTTACGCGAACCAGGATCAATCCCTAAGATAAGTGTCACAGTGCCTCTCCGCCCATACTTAGATTGTGCGGGAAACTGACGCCGACGTCATGTCGTCACTGCAATTACTTATCAGGCGCCCTCAATCGAATACTGAGCTCACGCAACTGTTGCTCAGACACTTCACCGGGCGCATCAGTCATCACGCATTGGGCCGATTGCGTTTTAGGGAAGGCGATGACATCACGAATGGACTGGCCGCCAACCATTAACATCACAAGACGATCCAGACCAAATGCCAAGCCTCCGTGAGGGGGAGCGCCGTGTTTTAACGCAGACAGTAAAAATCCAAACTTTGCATCAGCTTCCTCTTCGGATATTCCAAGAATATCGAAAACCGCTTTTTGCATTTCTTGGCGGTGGATCCGAATTGAGCCTCCACCAACCTCACTGCCGTTGAGCACCATGTCGTAGGCTCGGGAGAGTGCGTTTTCGGGTTGTGCTTTGAGCGCCTCAGCGCTGCAAGACGGCGCCGTAAAGGGGTGATGAATCGCCGTCAAACCACCGCTGGACGTTTCTTCGAACATAGGGAAGTCGACCACCCACAGCGGCGCCCAACCCTCTCTGACGCTGTCGGTCATCGCGGCAACCTTGAGTCGCAACGCGCCCAGAGCATCATTAACAATCTGGCGTTTATCGGCGCCAAAGAAAACGATATCGCCATCCTCAAGGCCGAGCCTTTCAACTAAGTCCTGGATCGTCGATTCAGGCATAAACTTTAAAATTGGCGATTGAAGGCCTGATACGCCTGATGCCTTGTCGTTGACTTTAATCCACGCAAGCCCACGAGCACCGTAAGCGCTGATGTATTTTGTAAGATCGTCGATTTCCTTCCGACTGATCGTCGCTCCACCAGGTACGCGCAGCGCAGCCACACGTCCCTTCGGATCGTTGGCCGGACCTGAGAAGACCTTAAATTCCACATCCGCCATGAGGTCATCGACCGAGACGAGTTCTAGGTCAATACGAAGGTCTGGCTTATCAGAGCCAAAGCGCTCCATGGCCTCATGCCACGTCATTTTTGGGAAATCGCCAAGGTCTACATCTAAATGCGTCTGAAAAAGCGCTCTGACCATACCTTCTGTCAGCTGCATGACTTCCGATTCGTCAGTAAAGGACATCTCCACATCAATCTGAGTAAACTCTGGTTGACGATCAGCCCGCAGATCTTCATCTCGGAAACACCGTGCAATCTGATAATACCGATCGAAGCCCGACACCATCAGTAACTGCTTAAAAAGCTGCGGTGATTGTGGCAGAGCAAAAAATTTGGAGGCATTCGTTCGACTTGGAACCAAATAGTCTCGAGCCCCTTCAGGGGTGGCGCGGGTCAGCACCGGCGTTTCGATATCCAAAAAACCAGCGGTTTCAAGATACTGACGGACCGTTGAGGTGATCCGCGAACGCGTCATTAAATTTTGTTGCATCGACTCACGACGAAGGTCCATGAATCGATAACGAAGGCGAACATCCTCCCCCACCG
>CAYVQI010000008.1:10382-46329 GCA_964454155.1 uncultured Alteromonadaceae bacterium
CCGTTCGGGTTTCGGGTCGCGCCGCAAAGAGCGTTTCCTCGCCGGTAAACGGATTTACGCCTTTTCGTGCACGAACAGCGGGCCGTGTCGCCGTCGTGAATTTCGCAAGGCCGGGCAGGGTCATTTCACCGCAGCCCTTTACACTCATCTGATCAGCCAATACCTGCTCAAACTCTCGAAATACATCTCCCACTTGTTTTTTAGTCAGACCGGTCTTACTTGCAATTTTACGGTGCAATTCGCCCTTAGACAGTTGCCCAGTGACTTTCTTACTATTCGTTTTCTTGGGCTTAATCTTGTCCGCTTGCACTGTGATTGCTCCCCTTCCCCTAAAGTCGATGATCGTTGTATCGATGCTATAGGATGTAACACCAAATAGGGTCGGTGATTCAAGCCCAAACCATCGCGAATGAGCGCACTGGCTATCGCGAACTGCCCCCCGAGGTTTGATACACTCGCGGTCCACCGGACAGTGCAACACGACGTTAGGCAGCCACTTACAGGAAACGTAGATGCGATTTTCAAATTTCCCCTTGTCGACCACCAAAGAAACTCCCGCCGATGCTGAGGTAATCAGCCATCAGCTGATGCTTCGAGCAGGGCTGATCAAGCGGATCGCCGCGGGCATCTATACGTGGATGCCGCTGGGCCTGAAGGTCGTTCGCAATGTCGAGCGCGTTGTTCGTGAAGAAATGGAAAACGCGGGCGCCGTTGAACTGTCTATGCCTGTCGTTCAGCCGGCTGAGTTATGGAAAGAGTCTGGCCGATGGGAGCAGTACGGCCCTGAACTGTGCCGACTCCAAGACCGACACGACCGTGATTTCTGCCTGGGACCCACCCACGAGGAAGTCGTCACTGATCTGGCTAAATCAGAAATTCGAAGCTACAAGCGACTGCCGATCAATTATTTTCAGATCCAAACCAAGTTCAGAGACGAGATACGTCCGCGATTTGGCGTGATGCGCTCACGCGAATTTGTAATGAAGGACGCCTACTCGTTCCACATCGATCAGGACTCTCTCGAGCAGACTTATTGGCGTATGCACGAGGCTTACTCGACCATCTTTACCCGGCTTGGCTTGGACTTCCGTCCGGTTGAAGCGGATACAGGCTCAATTGGCGGAAGTCACTCTCACGAATTTCACATGCTGGCCGACTCGGGTGAGGACAGTATTGCCTTCTCCACAGAGAGTGACTTTGCTGCAAACGTTGAGCTTGCAGAGGCACTCATGCCACAGGCCGTCACAGCTGAGTTTGAGACGATGGCGCTGTTTAATACGCCCGACGCCAAAACCATTGACGCCCTCTCCAAGAACCACGGTATTGCCCCAGACACCTCTCTAAAGACGTTGTTTGTGGAAGATGCGCAAGGCGGCCTCGTTGCCTTGGTGCTTCGCGGTGATCAACAACTCAATGAAATTAAGGCCGAAAAAATAAGCGGGATCAGCCAGCCTCTGCGAATGGCCCAAGAATCAGCCGTAAAAACCGCAACCGGTGCTTCGTTTGGTTCTCTGGGTCCTGTGGGACTCGATGTCCGAATCGTCGTAGATCGCGCAGCCTCTGTGCTGACTAACTTTGTCTGCGGCGCTAATGAAGAGGGCAAACACCTCAAAGGCGTCAATTGGCAGCGCGATGTTCCAAAATTTGAAGTCGCTGATTTACGCACAGTGTCTGCGGGAGACCCCAGCCCCTGTGGTACGGGCCGCCTCGAAATCAAACGCGGCATTGAAGTCGGGCACATCTTCCAACTGGGAACAAAGTACTCAGAGGCCATGGGCGCCGAGGTGTTGGATCAGAACGGCAAGTCGGTTCCCATGAGTATGGGGTGCTATGGCATCGGTATTACGCGAATCGTCGCGGCGGCTATCGAACAAAATAATGACGCGCGCGGCATCATTTGGCCTGCCACGATGGCGCCATTTTCAGTGGTCCTTATCCCACTGGGTATGGACAAATCCGAGAGTGTCGCTGACGCCACCGAAACGCTTTACGACGAATTGCGGGCACAGGGTGTTAATGTCGCCATGGACGACCGAAAAGAGCGTCCCGGCGTTAAGTTTGCTGATTGTGAGCTGATTGGTGTGCCCTTGCGCGTCACCATCGGCGAGCGGTCATTAAAAGAGGGAATGGTTGAGGTGCAAGGGCGCTGTGATAGCGAAGCCGAGCACATCGCGATCGCTGCAGTGAGTAATTACGTTTTGGAACGGGTCAACGCATATTGAAAAAGTGGGGCGTAGTGCGTCCATCGTGACCTGCCCCACGCCCAATTGGATTGACCTAAGCGAAGAAACCTTCCACTCTTGGATCAGGCCTTACTAGGAAGACAGCGAGTGGAAATAAACGCGTTTCAGCGCTGGAATAGCGATTTAGCGAACATTGTCGCTCACGTGGGCGAGCCCATTTTTTTTCAGCAGGTGTTTGCAGCGATCGAGGCGCAGGTGCCTGTGGCATTGCCGCAAGCCTGGCTTTACCACAGAGACTTGCCGCCCAAACTCCTTGATCACAAAATCCCAAAAGAAGCCTACGCCTCTCAAGTCGATGAATATCTTGAAGGACCCTACCGAGAGGACCCGTTTTTTAAGATTTCACTGAACTCACCGAGGAACAACTGTTATCGATTGTCGCGATTGATCACAGGCAACTTCGAAGACAGCAGCTATCACCAGAACTATTACGCCAGTACAGGTACCGTTGACGAAGCTATTATCGTGACGCGGCTTGGCGATGGCAGCGTTGTCAACATCAGCTTCATGCGACTCGAGAGTCATGGTGAGTTTAGCGATGGAGAATACAACTGGCTTTACAGCGTTAGCCAAGTCATTGCGGAACTCATCGAGCTTCACACCCGCCGAGAAGAGTTCGTTGAGAGCAACCTGTTACAACCCGGTGTAGACCATCACATACAACAGGGGTTTGAATATTTTGGTACCAGTTATGTGAGCGAACGTGAGCAAGAGGTTTTGGAATTGCTACTCAGAGGCTACGGTGCCGACACCAGCGCAGAGCGGCTCAACATTTCACTTGAGACCGTTCGGCGCCACCGCAAATCAATATACAAAAAGCTCGACGTGAACAGTCAGGCCGATCTCTTTGCCTTATTTATCAATACCATTCCCTATGTTGCACAGGCAAAAGGACAGGACCCGCTTCACATTTATATGAATTAAGTCATTAATGACCCACGTTAGGCATCACTTGCCCCAACTTGGGCATTGTGGGTGAGCGCGCAGCCCCAGATCATGCAGGCTTAATCTAGCCGAGTCATTTTTGTGCATTCGACCCAACAATTTTTAACCGCTTATCCGGACATTACGATGGTCGAGGCGCTAATTACCGACTGCAATGGTATCGCGCGGGGTAAGTGGCTACCGGTTCAAAAGCTCGACTCGATCGAAAAACAAGGTCTTAAGCTGCCTAAATCAGCCTTAGGGCTCGACGTTTGGGGCCGTGATATTCCTGCGCTGGCGCATTCCAATGGCGACATTGATGGCTATTGCCACCTGGTCGAGGGTTCGCTTCGCCCCTTACTGACCGAACGTGGTGTTGACCAAGCGCAAGTGCTCTTAACCATGTTCGACAAGGACAAGTCGCCCTATATGGGCGACCCAAGACAGGTGCTGCAAGCGCTTGTGAATCGCTTCTCCGAAAAGTCCCTAAGGCCCTGCATGGCCGTCGAGCTCGAATTTAGCCTGCTCCCAAAACCAGAGACCAACGAGTCCATAGGGTCTGCCCTTAAAAACCAAAACACAGTGGGCGGTAACCTCTACGCACTGAGTGAATTGGATTACCACGGACCCTTGCTTGAGGCCCTCAGACAGGCCTTTAAAACTCAGGACTTACCCTACGAGGGAATCATCAAAGAATCGGCGCCAAGCCAGTTCGAAATCAACGTGGCGCACAGCAATGACACGATGCTGCTTGCCGACCAGGTGATTCGAATGCAACGCACCATTCGGTCGGTTGCGGCACGGCATGGTTTTGTGGCCAGTTTTATGCCTAAACCCATCGATGACGAGGCCGGGAATGGCCTCCACGTCCACTGCAGCTTGCTCGAAGAGAATGACGTCAATGTCTTTGATAATGGCGGTGAAGAAGGCTCTGATCTATTAGGCTACGCCGTTGCTGGCTGCCTCGAACTTCTTCCAGCATCAATGCTTCTTTTCGCGCCCAGCTTCAATGCCTACCGGCGGTTCCAACCAGGAAATCACGCGCCGACCGAATCTGCCTGGGGCTATGACAATAGAACAACCGCCATTCGGATTCCAGAAAGTCCGCCCTCGGCTCGTCGCATTGAACACCGCGTCGCCGGTGCAGACGCAAACCCCTATCTGGTGCTTGCAGCCGTGCTGGCTGGCATTTGGCATGGTATCGAAGGAAAACTGACGCCCCCTCCTGCAATCGAGGGCAATGCTTGGGATCAAGACATCAAGGCGACCCCGTTACCCACGACTATGGATCAGGCGATCGATGCGTTTGAGGGAGCACAAACGCTCTCCGAATACCTAACGACTGAATTTAAAACTCTCTTTTTGGCCACAAAACAACAAGAGTGGAGTGAGTTCGCTCGTCACGTCACCGAATTCGAGCTGGAAACTTACCTTCGAATGTAGTTTGCTCTGCGGCTGACTTCTATAGAGACATTGCTATGACCAGCGTTTACGACTACTCGGCAATACTTGCCGACGGCACAACAACCGCACTTTCGGACTATAAAGGCCAAGTCCTGTTAATTGTAAATACGGCTTCAAAATGTGGCTTTACACCCCAGTACGAAGGCCTGGAAAAGCTTCATGCGACGCACAAGGACGCAGGATTTTCCGTCCTGGCATTTCCCTGCAATCAATTTGGGTCTCAAGAACCGGGAAGCACTGAGGAGATCGTTGAATTCTGCGAAATGCGCTTTCAAACGAGTTTTCCGCTGTTTGAAAAAAGTGACGTGAACGGCACTAATTCCCACCCGCTCTACAAACACCTCAAGTCTGAAGTCAAAGGTCTTTTGGGGACCGAGCGAATCAAATGGAACTTCACAAAATTTCTAATCAATCGAGACGGCGAGGTCGTCGGTCGATTTGGATCGCAGAAAAAACCTGCTGATATCGAGTCCGAAATTATGGCCTTGCTCTAAGCGCCAGACGTCGCAAGCGTCGCTTCCAGATCCATCATCACGGACGTCTAATGCTCTCGGGTTTCTCGAAATGTAATATCAGGCCAGCGCTCCTGCATGAGCGCTAGGTTGACCCGCGTTGGGGCCAAGTAAGTCAGGTAGCCACCACCGTCCTCGGACAGATGATCAGACGCTTTTTTCCGAAAGTCGTCTAACGTTCGAGCATCTGCGGCATCAAGCCAACGTGCGGTGTAAATGTTGACGGGCTCATAAATCGCATCGACCTTGTACTCGTCCTTGAGTCGGTGCGCCACAACATCAAACTGAAGCTGCCCCACCGCTCCGACAATGAGATCGGTCGAACTCAAGGGTGAAAACACCTGAGTGGACCCTTCCTCCGACAGCTGCTGCAACCCTTTCTGCAGGGCTTTCATCTTCATGGGGTCTGACAGTCTTATCTTTCTAAATAACTCGGGCGCGAAGTGCGGAATTCCCGTGAACTGAAGCGACTCACCCGCGGTAAAGGTATCGCCGATTTGAATCGTACCGTGATTGTGTAAACCAATGATATCGCCCGCCACAGCCGACTCCACCAAATCGCGCTCGCCGGCCTTGAACGACACCGCATCGGCGATACGAATGTCCTTAGCAATGCGCACATGTCGCATCTTCATGCCCTTTTCATACCGCCCTGAGCAAAGGCGCACGAAGGCAATACGGTCGCGATGCTTGGGATCCATGTTCGCTTGAATTTTGAACACAAACCCCGAGAAGTCCGCTTCGGTGGGGGCGACTTCACGCGATTGCGCGAATCGGGACTGTGGCTTAGGAGCCCACTCAACAAAGTCATCGAGCATTTCACGGACGCCAAAATTACCCAGTGCCGTACCGAAAAAAACAGGCGTCTGCTTCCCTGCCAAAAACAATGAGCGATCAAAGGTATGACTCGCGCCGCGCACAAGTTCTATTTCATCGCAGAAGTCCTCGTAATCGTCATCTAGCAAAGCGCGCGCCTCTGCCGATTCCAACCCTTTAATGCATCGGTCCGGCGGCAACACCTGCCCGTGTCCCTGTTCGTAACAGTGAATCGTATCGGTATAAAGGTTATAGACACCCTTGAAAAATTTACCCATGCCAATCGGCCAGTTGATCGGCGCGGCTTCGATTTTCAGGACATCTTCAATTTCGTCAAGCAACTCAATGGCCTCACGAATGTCACGATCGAGTTTGTTGACGAAGCCAACAATTGGGGTGTCTCGCAAGCGACAGACACCCATCAACTTAATGGTTCGCGCTTCGACACCCTTCGCACCATCGACCACCATGAGCGCGGAATCTACCGCTGTCAGGGTTCGATAGGTGTCTTCCGAAAAATCTTCGTGCCCCGGTGTATCAAGCAAGTTGACCGTGCGATCACGATACGGGAATTGCATCACCGATGACGTCACCGAAATACCCCGCTCCTGCTCCATCGTCATCCAGTCCGATGTGGCGTGAGGCCCGCGCTTTCCTTTCACTGACCCGGCAACCTGAATCGCAGATCCAAGAAGGAGTAGCTTTTCTGTAATGGTCGTCTTACCTGCATCGGGGTGCGAAATAATGGCGAATGTACGGCGAGCGTTTATCGCATTGTCGGTTTCTGACATGAGTCCTCCAGTGACGCGCCGGATTATGCCAGTTAACGCAGCATCTGTTTTATCGAAGCGGAAGATTTGCGCGTAAATGCTGCACTAATTCGTGGGCAACCTGTCCTTGAGAGGGGCAGGCATCCCCTAAAATCCGGGACAACGAGGTGACCTGAAGACCCGCGTATCCGCAGGGGTTAATACGGCCAAAATGGCTTAAGTCCGGATCGACGTTCAGCGACAACCCATGGTAACTCGACCCCCGACTGATCTTAAGACCCAGTGCAGCGATTTTCTCACCCGACACGTACACACCCGGCGCCTTGGGGTCCGCCAGGGCCTCAATACCGTGGGTCGCCAGAAAATCAATAATGGCGCTTTCTAGTGCAGACACCAGCTGCCGAACACCAACCTTCGCACGCCGAATATCGCAGAGCACGTAGATCACAAGCTGCCCTGGACCATGGTAAGTCACCTGGCCCCCTCGATCGGTTTGAACCACTTCAATGTCGCCCGGTGACAGGAGGTGCTCCTCTTTGCCGGCAATACCCTGCGTGAACACGGGCGGATGCTCTAACACCCACAACTCATCGGGGGTTTCACTCCCACGCGCTTTTGTAAACGCTTTCATCGCCTCGATCGTCGGACGATAATCCACATTCCCTAAGTTCCGGACAAACACGGTTTAAATCACCATCGAGACACGACCTGAGGCAACAAGATCCTTATGCAAAGCCTCCAGTTGGTCCTGTCCTGTGGCCGTAATAGTGAACGTTATCGAGTCGAACGTCCCCGCACGGCTGCTCTTGGTGACAATATCCTTGTCGATAAGCCCTGTCGTGTGTCGCTCAAAAATTGCTCGAATTGCGGTCGCGTAGTCAGGGGTTGAACGCCCCACCACTTTGATCGGATAACGACACGGGAACTCTATCTTTGGCGCTTCTTTATCCTGCATAAATCAGCCGACTAAATTCTGAAACCACAGTAGTAATGCATCGAATAAACGCTTAAAAAAGCCGCCACTTGGGACGTCCTCTAGGACTAGCAGTGGGGTTTCAAAGAGCACTTCAGCGCCCCGGACAATGCTCACTGTTCCAATTTCATCGCCCCGCGCAAGCGGTGCTTCGAGTTGTTCCAGCGCGACGACCTTGACTACGGCCTCAGTTCGCTCCCGGGGAACCGTCAACACGACCGACTCTAAAACACCCGCATGGACAAGCTCGCTCGCCCCTTTCCAAACCCTGGGCTCAATTAAGGTGACTTCTGCCGAGAGCGGACGCAAATTCTGAAAGAAGCGAAAACCGTAGTTTAACAAACTGCTGTTTTCAGAGGCACGTGTTCGCTTGCTCGCACTGCCCAATACGACCGACACCAGGCGCATACCCTCGCGTTGCGCCGAAGCGACGAGACCATAACCGGCCTCACTGGTGTACCCAGTCTTCAGGCCATCGACCGTTGAGTCAGACCGTAACAGACTGTTGCGGTTGTATTGCTTAATACCGTTGTAGGTAAAGCTCTGTTCTTTGTAAATCTTGTAATGCTCAGGATGATTATTAATTAATGCGACCGAGAGTGTTGCAAGGTCTCGGGCGGTTGTTCTGTGCTCGGGGTGAGGCAATCCGTGAGGGTTTCGGTAGGCGGTCTTGTCCAGCCCAAGCTCGTCGGCTAGCTGATTCATGACATCGACAAAACTTGCCTCTGTCCCAGCGAGGTGCTCGGCCACAGCGACCGACGCATCATTTCCTGAAGAAATAACGACACCTCGTTCCAGATCCTCAAGACTGACCGGTTTCCCCGGCTCAATCCACATTAAGGATGACCCCTTGAAGGTGGGATTTTGTGACCAAGCTGTTCGACTGACCGAAATAATATCACCCAGAGAAGCACGTCCCGAGGCGACCTCGTTTGCGAGCACATAACCGGTCATGATCTTGGTTAAGCTTGCGGGCGGGAGCGATAAATCGCCCTGATGGTCTACCAGTACCTTTCCGGTACTCGCATCCATAAGGAAGTATGCATCTGCCGGCAGTTTTGGCGGTGGTGGTACTGCGGCCATCGCGGACGGCATACACAGCGCTAAGCCCCAAGCCAACAAAAATCGAACGTTACTCAACCGCATCATTTCCTTCATCCTACTGCCCCAATCCCAGAACACTAGTGTACCAACTCAACGCCCGAACCGCTCAAGGCAAACGCTGCCCCTTGGGCAAACCATTTCGATCCAGCAGCGCCTGTACATCATCCAGATCCTCGGCTTTCCCAACCGGCCCCAAGCGAACACGATAAACCTCACGCGCGCCCTCTTTGACGGTCGTCACCTCCACCAAGATATCGCTGCCGATCGCTTCACGTACATTGCGCGCAATCGTATCCGCCGCCACCATACTTTGATACGCACCCACCTGAAGTCGTCGATAGCCCTTTCCATGATGCTCACGCCAATCGTCTCTTCCAACGATGTCGATGTGCTCCAGACGCACCCTCGCCGTACCCTGCTGATCAAAACCCAAACGGACAGCCGCGCCATAGGAGAGATCAATAAGACGATCGTCGACAAAAGGACCTCGATCGTTGACTCGAACGATCATGGACGCCCCGTTGTCTAAATTTGTCACGCGCAGGAAGGAGGGTAACGGCAGAGTTTTGTGAGCTGCCGTCGCTTTATAAACATCGAACCTCTCGCCGTTAGACGTCGCACGGCCTTGGAACTTCATACCATACCAGGACGCTATTCCCTCCTCTGTATAGCCTTTAGCACTAACCATCACCGCATACTGCTGACCGAAAACCTCATACGGGCTTTTATTTCCCACAGGTAAAATGGGATCTGCCGTCGGTACCGCGTCGAGCACTGCAGCGGCTGAAATAGGCGGTGGCTGATAATCTGAAATAACCGGGGGAGAGCCGCGGCAACTGACTAAAAAAATAAGCGCAAGCGCCGCATAACCGCCTTTCACAACATGCGTGCCCGAAGTGCCCCGCTTAGCTGATGCACCGCCATCGCGTACATAGCGCTGTGATTGTAACGAGTGATCACGTAAAAGTTGTGAAGGCCCAGCCAATATTCATCGCCCTGCTTTCCCTCAAATTTAATCGGGGTAACCAACGCAGTCCCAGTCACCTCTCGAGCGGGGACAAGCCCTTGCTCGGTAACGGCAGCAACACTCATCTTGGGCTTCAATCCAGCATCAAACAAGGAGACGTCGCCTGTGAAACTCGCAGCAGTGATGACGTCCTCGCCCGGCCTCCACCCATGCGCCACAAAATAATTCGCCACACTCATAATCGCATCGTTGGGATTGGTCCAAATATCAATCACGCCATCACCTTCAAAGTCTTTAGCGTATGCCTGATAACTCGATGGCATGAATTGGCCCAGACCCATAGCGCCCGCATAAGACCCCTTGAGCTCACCCACAGGCAGCTCGGCTCGGTAGGCGAGCTCCAAAAAGATCTCGAGTTCTTTGGTAAAGAACGTCGAACGGCGGGGGTAATCAAACGCGAGTGTCGAAAGCGCATCAACCACACGATAACTCCCGGTAATGCGCCCGTAGTAAGTTTCAACGCCAATAATCGCGACAATGATCTCTGCAGGCACGCCGGTTTCGGCTGAAACACGGTCGAGCGCAGACCGATTAGACTGCCAAAACGCCACCCCCTCTTGAGTTCGTCGGTCCGTTAAAAAGATATCTTGGTAGGCTGACCACGGCTTACTCTTCTCAGCGGGACGCGCAATAGCCTTGAGAATACTCTCTTGTTTTGTCGCTTCAGCAAGCGCCGCATCGATCCACAGGCGATCGACACCGCGTGCCGATACGCGATCAGCAAGCGCCGCGGCGCTCGGATGACTGCTGTAATCTGCGACAGCACTCATAGGCACAACGCCCATTAACACCGCCAATAAAAATCCCATTTGTCGAATCACTTTACCCTCCGCTCCCAGTTAACGCATTTTTTACTCACCATCAGGTTGCCGCCGTTATCGCATGGCCTGTGTTACCGAATGCTCGGTTGAAATGGCCATTAACATGCCAAACGCAATCATCATAGACACCATGGCAGTTCCGCCCCAACTCACCATAGGCAAGGGAACACCCACGACCGGTAACAGTCCAGAAACCATACCAAGATTAACGATGAGCCCAAAAAAGAAGGTCGCAATCAGGGCGCCTGCAAGGAGTCGCGCAAAACTAGACTGCGCCTGCCACGAAATAATGAGCCCACGCACCAAAATAATGCCATAAAGTAAAAAGAGGAGCGCCACACCACGGAACCCGAACTCCTCGGCCAGTACGGCGATAATGAAGTCGGTGTGCCCCTCAGGCAGAAAATCCAACTGCGCTTGACTCCCTTGCTTCCAACCTAGGCCTTCCCATCCGCCAGAACCAATCGCCGTTTTAGATTGAATAATGTTCCACCCGGCACCCAGTCGATCGGACTCCGGGTTGAACAAGGTCAGCACACGTTGCTTTTGATAATCCTTCAGGACGAACAGCCACGCGGGCCAAATCGACAGACCTGTCAAAAACAACATCGACAGGATATAGCGCCACTGAATACCTGCCATGAAAATCACCGACAACCCGCTGATGGCAACCAGTAAGGATGTCCCCAAATCAGGCTGTCCAAGAATTAAGAGTGAGGGCAGCGCAACCATCAGAAATGCAATCAATAGTTCACGTCGTGCAGGGGATAACGCTTTTTTTGATAACCACCACGCCACCGCGAGCGGCATTGCCACTTTCATCACCTCTGACGGCTGAAATCGAATGAAACCAAGATCCAACCATCGTTGAGCGCCCTTTGCACCGACACCAAAGAACGCGACACCAATCAACAGCGCGACTGTGATCGAAAAAATATAAGGTGACGCCCCTTTTAATGTGGCCACCTTCAACTGCGCAGTGACCAGGAGGACAAAAAAAGCGACGCTCAGATTACGAATTTGCGTCATCATCATTGTGTCGGATTGCCCACTTGCGCTGTAGAGGACAAACAACCCGCTTACACTGAGTACAACCAGTGGGAGCATGAGCCAGAGGTCAATGTGAAGCGCATGCAGAATGCGCGTGCGCGAACCAAGCTCGCGAGACGACACGTGCGCGTTGCGAGAAAAATCATTGCTCATTTTGTTTCATCCAGTAATCGAGCATTGCGCGCGCCACGGGATATGCGGCGCTGCCACCCCCTGTATTTTCCGTTAAAACCGCAACGACAATCTCAGGATTCTCTGCAGGCGCAAACCCAATAAACCACCCATGCTCGCGTTGGTATTCTGACAAAATATCTTCGTCATAAGTGGCGTCTTGAGCAATACTGACCACTTGCGCGGTGCCCGTCTTTCCCGCAACGCTATAAGTGATTCCCCTGCGCATTCCAGCAGCAGTTCCGCGCGGTGAGAACACCGTGTCGACCATGCCTGCAACGACCTCGTTCCAATAGTCTGCTGGCGCAGTTACATCAAGCAACGGCTCGAGCGGCAGTACAGCCCCTGCGACCGATGCAACTAATTTGGGTTTATAGGCAGTACCGCGGGTTGCCAAGGCGCTGGTCGCCACCGCCAATTGCAGGGGCGTTGCCAGCATGTAGCCCTGACCGATACCGACAATCAACGTTTCACCGCCGTACCAATTGCTGCCGATCACTCGCTTTTTCCAGTCGGAGCTAGGCAATATGCCGCGCTTTTCGCTAGGCAGGTCGACACCCGTCAAACTTCCTATACCAAAATCATCGAGCGATTCGGCAAGCGCGTCAATGCCCAGCCGATGCGCGAGATCGTAGAAATAAACATCACAAGACTGCGCGATCGACTCTCTTAAATTCATGTCGTCCGCATGCCCCGTACCGCGCAAGCGGAGAATCCAATCGCGGTATCTGCGAGGGTCTCCGGGAAGCGAGTACCAACCCGGGTCGGCGATGCGCGTATCAATACTAATCACGTTCCGATTGAGGCCTTGAAGGCCCAGCATCGGTTTAATAGTTGATGCCGGTGGGTATTGACCCTGAATCACTCGATTAAGCAATGGTGAGTCACGCGAATCTCGTAACACCGCGTAATCGTCAAAACTAATTCCGTTGACGAACTTATTAGGGTCGTAGCGCGGGTTTGAGAAGGCCGCCAAAATACCACCGTTGCTGGGATCGATCGCCACCACCGCACCGCGCATACCACCCATTGCTTGAGCCACGGTTCGCTGCAGCCCAAGGTCGAGGTGCAAGGAGAGCTCAGACCCGGCAATCGGCTCAATCCGATCAATGACGTCCAGTTCGACGCCACGCGCATTAGTTTCTACTCGACTAACACCTAACCCACCTCTGAGGACGTCTTCGTAATAAGCCTCAAGCCCCACTTTTCCGATATGGGCAATCCCACGATACTCGTCTTTTTTTGTGTCATCTACGTCGTCTATGCCAATACGGCCAACGTAGCCCAGCGCATGACCCACGAGGTCACCCTCGGGGTAATACCGGGTCAATTCCGATGCCACAGACACCCCAGACAAGCGGTGCTTGTTCACCGCAATCAGGGCCCGATCTTCATCCGAGAGCCGATACTTAATGGGGACCGGACTCATGGCTCGATGACGCTTTCGCGCATCTAAAAAAAGCGCAACGTCTTGGTCAGAAAGACCCAGGAGATCCTGCAAGTTGGTCAGCGTTTGTGCTAAATCATCAGCGCGCTCAGGCGTAATCGCGAGCGTAAACGAGGGTTGGTTAATAGCAAGAAGACTTCCATTCCGATCGACAATAACACCACGTGTTGGCGCAACGGTTCGAACGGCAATACGATTTCGATCTGACTGCGCGCGATATTGATCGTTTTGGAGGACCTGTAGAACGAAGTAGCGGTACAACAGTCCAGCCATGACGAGCAGCATCATCAGCGCCAACACGACAATTCGCCCGTGAACGATGCGAGTTTCGCGAGCCCAATCCTGCATCTGATTTAGCTGACGTACCATTAAGATTCAATCCTGCGACCCGACATCACTTTGCCATACGCATTCTTTTTACGCTCGATGATAAGGGTGTCCCGCATTAATAGACCACGCCCGATAAAGCTGCTCTGCAAGAATCACCCGCACTAGGGGATGTGGCAAGGTAATGCGTCCCAGGGACCATCGCGCGACGGCCCGCGTCTTGAGGGTAGGATGCAGCCCGTCAGGGCCTCCAATAATAAAGACAACCTTTGCCCCTTCGACCTGCCAGGAGGACAGTGCGTCAGCAATGCGTTCGGTGGACACCGACTTCCCATCGATGTCTAACGCCACCATTAGCTCTTGAGGCTTCAACCGCCGCTCAATCGCTGAGGCTTCATCCAGCATACGAAGCTCTGCTGTATCGCGAGTGCGTTTCGATGCGGGCAGCTCCACCCACTCAACCGGCAACTCTCGTGGCATGCGCTTGAGATACTCATCAGAGCCCTCGGTCACCCAACTGGGCATACGGGTGCCGATGGCAATGACACGCATGGGTCAGTTCCAGACCTCGGAGCTGTAGTCTTCCGGTGCCGTCAGTTCGGGCTCACCCGACCAGAGTCGCTCCAGATCATAAAAACTGCGCGCAGCAGGCTGCATGACGTGAACGACCACGTCACCCAAATCCACCAACACCCAGTCTGCATCGCGCTCTCCTTCGACACCCAGGGGAAAACAACCGGCCTCTTTCGCCTTGACCACCACGTTATCGGCAAGTGACTTCACATGACGAGAGGAATTGCCACTGGCGACGACGAGGAAGTCCGTCACGGAGCTTAAGTCGCGTACGTCCACAATTTTGGTGTCAACGGCTTTGAGATCATCGAGCGCATCGACCACGAGGTCGGTGATGGTAGAGTCTATGGGGGTCAAGGATTCGCCTCAGCTTGGCTTGGAATAGCGTAAAGATTGTGTTGAGTAATATACTCTAAAACGGAGTCTGGAATCACCTCTGACACGGGACTGCCTAACTCAATAGCCGCCCTAATCGCTGTCGATGAAACATTAACAAGTGAGCATTCTACACGTGACACCCCCCCACATGGTGACTGATGTAACGCTTCCAGCGACATTTCATGATCACTCCACCATGCCGTCACTGTATCGGGTACTGCCGGGAAAATACCGGGGCGACTGACGACGACCAAGTGTGCGTAGTGGAGAATCTCTTGCCAACGCGACCACCGCGTAAGCGACGGGAGCAAATCGTCTCCCATTATGAAATGCAGTGAGGCCTGCAGGCCCAGCGCCTCGCGTAACTCTTTAAGACTGTCGATGGTATAAGACGGCCCTTTTCGACTAAGCTCCCTCAAATCAAGGTCGAGCTCCGGATCAGATGCTACTGCCCGCTCTAACATTGCCGCACGATGTTCGGCACTGGCCGAGTGCACGCCTTTCAGCGGGGACTGCGCAGCAGGCATGAGCGCCATACGATCGAGTTTAAGTGCTGCCTTAACATCGTTAGCAACACTCAAATGACCGCAGTGGACAGGGTTGAAGCTCCCCCCCATGACGCCTATGCGATATTTAACGCCGTGTTTGGCCATTACCCAGAACCACGTATTTCTGGCTCGTCAGGCCCTCCAGACCGACAGGGCCACGCGCGTGAATTTTGTCCGTGGAAATACCAATTTCTGCACCCAATCCGTACTCAAATCCGTCGGCAAATCGGGTTGATGTATTGACCATTACTGAACTGGAATCAACCGCGCGAAGAAAACGCATGGCACTCGCGTGACACGCTGTGACAATGCCATCCGTGTGTCCGGAGCCGAACGTCGAAATGTGCTTAACCGCGTGCTCGAAATCATCAACAACCTTAATGGACAAAATCGGCGCCAAATACTCTGTCACCCAGTCCTCGTCAGAAGCCGGATTACACGCTTGAGACAATATTGCGCACGTTTTTTCGCAACCTCGCAATTCAACCCCCTTCGCCACCAATGGCGCTGCAATACTGGGCAGCATTGACGCAACCTCAGCGTCAACTAACAAGGTCTCCATGGTATTGCACGTACCGTAACGATGGGTCTTCGAATTCACAGTGAGCTCAGTCGCCATGGACACATCGGCCTCGGAGTGGATATAGAGGTGGCAAATGCCATCCAGATGTTTGAGCACGGGTACCGTGGCCTCGGCAGCGACTCGCTCAATGAGCCCCTTGCCTCCACGCGGCACGACCATGTCAACCAAACCGCTCAAACCTACAAGCGCCGAGACGGCCGCTCTGTCGGTGGTATCAATAACTTGAACCACCTCCTCCGGCAAACCAGCCTCCGCAAGCCCTGCTTTTATGCAGGTCGCAAGCACAAGGTTAGAACGAATCGCCTCAGATCCGCCGCGCAACAGTACCGCGTTACCCGACTTTAAACACAAGCTGGCCGCATCGATCGTCACATTGGGTCGCGACTCATAAATAATTCCAATGAGACCCAAAGGCACCCGCATTTTCCCAACTTGAATTCCTGACTCCATGGGCCTTAAGTCCTCGACACCACCAATCGGATCAGAAAGCGCCTGAACAATGGACAGCGACGTCATCATTGCGTCGATGCGCGCCTCTGTAAGTTCCAGTCGATCAATTAATGCAAGGTCCAGACCCTTCCTCTGCGCACTCAGAAGATCCTCGGCATTCGCCGCCAGTAGATCGGTCTTGCGCGCTTTGACCTGAAGGGCGATGGCCTGAAGAGCGGCATTGCGAGTTGAGACCGGAGAGTTGGCTAACGAAACAGACGCGTGTTTTGCAGCCGTAGCAAGCTCGGTAACGTGCTGATGAATGGACACCCTAATAACTCCCTAGTGATTGCCCACCATTATACGGCATGATGTAAATTGTTTGTTGACAATAGTTCTCATTAACATTACGTTTCTCACATGTATGTATGTATCTGTAAAGGCGTAACCGACAGAGCAATCCGAGAACAGGTTGCGGCCGGTGCTCGCTCGCTTGCCGAAGTGAGTCGCGTCACGGGCTGTTCTACACAATGTGGTAAGTGCTCATGCTTCGCAGAATCGCTTGTCAGCGAGGCTGTTCACAGAGGCGTGCATATGCAGGCCGCTCGCCAGTCCTAAATGCGAGTGCGGTTGCGAATCGTTCACATTATCTTTTCCTTATAAAACAACAAGTTACGCTTTTTTAAATGCCGATATTTCGGTATAGTCCCACCTGAAATTTAACTACAGTGGAGACGGCGCAATGAAAGGCAACCCAGACGTTATTCGATACCTCAACAAAATTCTCTACAACGAGCTCGTGGCGATTAACCAGTACTTCCTGCACGCTAAAATGTACAAGGATATGGGCCTAACGGAACTCGCAGAACACGAGTACCACGAGTCGATAGACGAAATGAAGCACGCAGACGAACTCGTCGAGCGGATTTTATTTCTCGAGGGCATTCCTAACCTTCAAGATCTTGGAAAGCTGCGTATCGGTGAAACCCCAAGAGAGATGCTGGAATGCGACCTTCAACTCGAACACGTGGCCCATGACGATTTGAAGGCGACTGTGAAGTGCTGTGAAGAAGTCGGAGACTACGTGTCCCGTGATCTCGCCAAGCGAATTCTCGACGCCGAAGAAGACCACATCGACTGGCTAGAGACACAGCTGTCCTTGATGGACCGGGTCGGCGAACAGAACTACTTGCAAACGGCCATGAAAACCGTGAAGCCCTCAGACAGCTGAGAATCGGGGGCTTCGAGGTTATGACTCGGAGCCACCCTCCCCAACAACGATCTCGCTCAACTCACCACTGTCACCCAAGTCACAGACGATGTCGCAGCCCCCGATCAACTCGCCATCCACCCAGAGCTGAGGGAATGTCGGCCAGTTACCGTACGTCGGAAGATTGGCTCTTATCTCAGGATTACTCAGAATATCGACGTAGGCAAATTTCTGCCCGCAGGCCATAAGCGCCTGTACAGTCCGCGCCGAAAATCCGCATTGCGGCTGATTTGGGGAGCCTTTCATATAAAGGATTACACGATTGCTCTCGATCTGATCCTTAATGGTCTCCATAATGTCCATTGCTAATCTCCACGCTGTGTATTTCTGATAGTAAATGAATCAAGCGACAGAGTTTACCAGAAAGCGGCTCGCCGTTAGTCTTTCATCGTCGAATTAAAAGGTTTCTCTCATGTCAGCGATCATGCCGACCTACGGTCGATTACCCGTTTCCTTTGCCTCTGGCGATGGTGCGTACTTATTCGATCAAAAAGGGCTGCGTTACATAGACGCGCTCTCCGGGATTGCGGTGACGAACATAGGACACTCTCACCCCAACGTAACGCGTGCGGTTCAAGAACAAGCCGAAACCCTCATTCACACATCTAACCTTTATGGCATTCCTCAACAGGAGCGTCTGGCGGCAGAGCTGACGCAGCTCACCGGCATGGAAAACGTTTTCTTTTGTAATTCGGGTGCCGAAGCAAATGAGACAGCGATTAAGGTTGCGCGTCGACACGGCCGTAAAAAGGGCATAGAAACACCCCATATCATCGTTCTTGAGGGTGCTTTTCACGGGAGAACGATGGGCGCACTCTCCGCGACCGGTAATACCACGATACAAGAGTCATTCAAACCGCTACTGCCCGGATTCATTCGAATTGCGCGCAACGATATCGATGCTTTGGAAAAGCTTGCCAAAAGCCGCGATGACATTGTTGCCATACACGTCGAGCCGATACAGGGTGAGAGCGGTATATGGCCTCTCAGTCCATCGTTCTTAACCCGAGCCCGCGAGCTCAGCGACGCTAAAGACTGGCTACTGAGCTTCGATGAAGTGCAATCGGGCAATGGACGCTGCGGGGAGCTCTATGTCTTTCAGCGCCTGGGGATAACGCCTGATATTTTAGCCACCGCTAAAGGGCTGGGTAACGGCCTCCCAATTGGCGCGTGCATGACCCGAGGTCGAGCGAGAGAGTTATTGATCGCAGGCGACCACGGCACGACGTACGGCGGCAATCCCATCTGCTGTGCGGCAGCCAGTGCCGTCATCAACACACTCAGTGGTGAGCAACTTTGGAACCGCGCCGATAAAATTCGCGATGCTATTTTTGAGGGCTTGGATGCCGAGCTCTTAGACCCAGGGCTTGTGCGTGATCGACGAGGCATCGGATTGATGATCGGCATTGAACCCACAGTAGCAACCACAAATCTCGTCAAACTGGCGCTGGACCGTCGAGTCCTGATCAACGTCGCAGGCGGGAACACCATTAGACTACTGCCACCACTCGTGATGAACCTCGATGACGCGCGCATGGTCGGCGAAACGATTGCAGACATTTTGAATGCGCTTAAAGACGATAAAGGACAGGCCTAATGAATACTCCTCGCCACTTTCTGACGCTCAATGACCTCTCTCGGGACGAACTGCTCGCGATTCTCTCTCGCGCATCAACGCTCAAAACACTCAAACGCAGCGGCACGCCACACGCAACACTCCCAGGCAGGGTGATGGCCATGATATTTGCGAAGGCCTCAACGCGCACACGAGTCTCCTTTGAAGCAGGGATGAGTCAGCTCGGAGGAAGCGCCATGTTCCTTTCGTCAAGCGAGACGCAAATGGGTCGCGGAGAGCCTATTGGCGACACCGCAAGAGTCATCTCGTCCATGGTCGACATCGTTATGATTCGGACTTATCAGCACGCCGATGTCGAAGCATTTGCCACCAACTCGCAGGTACCTGTTATCAATGCACTGACTGATGACTTTCATCCCTGTCAATTGCTCGCAGACATGCAGACTTGGCTCGAGCACCGAGGCGACATGCGTGGCAAAACCGTGTGCTGGCTTGGCGATGGAAATAATATGTGTCAGTCGTACATTAACGCAGCAAAGATACTGGACTTTAAACTCACCGTGTCCTGCCCTGCAGGCTTTGAGCCCTCCGCAGAGGTCCTGCGCCAAGCGAGTGATCACGTCTCGATCGAGCCAGATCCTGAGCGCGCCGCGGCTGGCGCACACCTCTTAGTGACTGACGTATGGGCGTCTATGGGGCAGGAGTCAGAGGCAGATGCACGAATAAAAGCACTCAAGGCCTATCAACTTAACCGCCCGCTGCTAAGTCTCGCCGATTCAGAGGCGCTTTACCTGCACTGCCTACCCGCACATCGCGGTGAAGAAATCACTGCGGAGCTGATGGATGATCCTGTGTCCGTGATCTGGGATGAAGCCGAAAATCGTTTGCACGCACAAAAAGCGCTCATCGAGTTCCTCTTGCGCAAATAACACTAGGAACTCAGACCAACTCAACACGGTGAATTTACTGCACTGATGTGACACCCACAGCTCATCACTGTGGGTTATTTGCTAACCGCGTTTTGCACCCTCCCTTGTTAGTAAGCGCTAACTTCTAAAATCACCACATCTTATCCACAAGAAATCCGCCGGGTTTTAGACTTGCATTCGGGCCCAGACCGCCCTATCTTGGGTCGAGAACACTAAGCAACCCCAACATGTGGTAAGAAGTACGATAATAGACACCACACGGCAGGCCGGTTGCGAGCCCGCGAAAAAAACAGTTTGAGGTGACCATACAATGCAGACAGGCAGTGAATCGGTGAGTAGTACAACGCCCGCGACCCCCCCTATTACAGGCACGCCCAGCCAAACGCGACTGGCAGCAACGGCGCCGGGGCAAATGCGTGTCATTAAACGTAATGGCACCGTTGTGTCCTTTGAAGACAGCAAAATATCGGTCGCCATCACAAAGGCCTTTCTCGCAGTTGAAGGCGGTACGGCGGCGGCAAGCACTCGAATTCATGAAACGGTTGCCAAGCTCACCACACAGGTGGTGGGCACCTTTAAGCGTCGCATGCCCTCAGGTGGAACAATTCACATTGAAGACATTCAAGATCAAGTCGAGCTCGCACTCATGCGTGCGGGGGAACACCTGACTGCACGCGACTATGTGATTTACCGAGAGTCGCGGCGGCAAGCACGCGTAGAGAAAGAGGCTCTGTCACCCGAGTCTCAGGCCGCGGCTGGCGCCATCAATGTTGTTGGGGCTGACGGAAACGCGAAACCACTCGATATCGAGCGTATCCGAACCATTGTGGCAGAGGCCTGCATGGACCTCAGTGACGTCAGCGAGGCGGCCATCATCGATGAAGCCCTCAAAAACCTTTACGACGGCGTGACAGAGCACGAGCTGAGCACCTCGCTCGTGATCACAGCGCGCACCATGATTGAACAGGAGCCAAATTACTCCAGTGCGGCCGCGCGATTACTGCTCGACAATCTGAGGGCAGAAGGCTTGAGTTTTTTAAACGTCGCGGACTCGGCAACGCAGAGCGACATGGAGACGTATTACCCGCAGGCACTGAAGTCATTCATTAGTCGCGGCATTGAGCTCGAATTATTGGCGCCGAATTTAGCCGAATACGATCTCGACCGACTGGGCGATGCGATATCGCCTGAACGAGACCTTCAATTTAGTTATCTAGGCCTCCAAACACTGTACGACCGTTACTTCATTCACAGTAACGACGTCCGTTTCGAGTTGCCCCAGCTGTTTTTCATGCGCGTAGCAATGGGCTTGGCCACTCGAGAAGAGGATAAAAATGCGCGCGCAATTGAGTTTTATCAACTGCTGTCATCGTTCGACTACATGAGTTCGACGCCGACGCTGTTTAACTCTGGCACACTGCGGCCGCAACTCAGCTCCTGCTATCTCACGACTGTGCCCGATGACCTTCACGGTATTTATGGTGCGATTCAAGACAACGCAATGTTGTCAAAGTTTGCAGGCGGCTTGGGGAATGACTGGACACCCGTTCGCGCACTGGGCGCCTACATTAAAGGCACCAATGGTAAGAGCCAAGGAGTTGTTCCATTCTTAAAGGTAGTGAACGACACGGCGGTTGCAGTAAACCAGGGCGGCAAACGAAAAGGAGCAGTCTGCGCCTATCTCGAAACGTGGCACATGGACATCGAAGAGTTCCTCGAGTTGCGCAAGAACACCGGTGATGATCGTCGCCGCACGCACGATATGAATACCGCAAACTGGGTACCTGATCTGTTCATGAAGCGCGTCTTCGAAGACGGTGACTGGACATTATTCTCGCCTAATGACGTGCCCGATCTACACGACCTTTATGGCACTGCGTTTGAAGAGCGTTACAACCACTACGAAGCGCAAGTACAAAGCGGAGTGCTCAAACTTCACAAAACGCTCAAAGCGCAAGCGCTGTGGCGAAAAATGCTCGGCATGATCTTTGAGACGGGTCACCCCTGGATCACGTTCAAGGATCCTTGCAATATTCGATCACCCCAGCAGCATTGCGGTGTCGTGCACTCATCAAATCTGTGTACTGAGATCACACTCAACACCAGTAAAGACGAGATTGCAGTGTGTAATTTGGGCAGTGTGAACCTCCCCCAGCACATCGAGAACGGTGCTCTAAATATTGAGAAGCTGCGCAAAACAGTCACCACCGCAATTCGCATGCTCGACAACGTCATCGACATTAACTACTACTCGGTCGAAACGTCAGAGAACTCCAATATGAAGCATCGTCCGATCGGGCTCGGCTTAATGGGTTTCCAAGACGCGCTTTACAAAGTAGATGTGTCCTACGCCTCGGATCAGGCTGTTGAATTCGCGGACCAGACAATGGAAGCGATCAGCTACTTCGCGATCAGCGCGTCGACAAGCCTCGCAGCGGAACGTGGTGCCTACGCGAGTTACGAGGGTTCACTCTGGAGTCAGGGTATTTTCCCAATTGACTCACTCGCGATGCTCGTTGAACAGCGAGGCGCCAACTACATCTCAGTTAACCAAGACAGCACTATGGATTGGGATGCGCTGAGGGAGACGGTTAGTCAGCAAGGAATGCGAAACTCCAATGTGATGGCCATCGCGCCCACCGCAACCATTGCGAACATTACCGGCGTGTCGCAATCGATAGAGCCGACTTATCAGAATCTGTACGTCAAATCGAATCTCTCGGGCGAATTCACTGTGGTCAACCCTTACCTCGTGCGCGACCTCAAGGAGCACGGACTTTGGGATCAGGTCATGGTTAACGACCTGAAATACTACGACGGCAGTGTCCAAGCAATCGACCGCATTCCAGCGGACTTGAAGGCCAAGTACTCAACCGCGTTTGAGATCGAGCCACGCTGGTTAGTGGACAGTGCGAGTCGGCGCCAGAAGTGGATCGATCAAGCCCAGTCGCTCAACTTGTACATCAATAATGCCAGTGGAAAGAAGTTAGACGTAACCTATCGTATGGCTTGGTTCAGTGGCTTGAAAACAACATACTATTTGCGCTCGCTGGCGGCGACAGGCACCGAGAAATCCACGGTGAACACAGGGCAACTTAACGCCGTGTCGCAGCAATCAGAAGCGCCTATACAACCCGCACCGGTACCACAGGCTTGCTCGCTTGACGATCCAGACTGTGAAGCCTGCCAATAACCAAATAAGTCAGAGGAGTTAACAATGCTTAATTGGGACGATTACAACGTAGCAGAAGGCGAATCACAGGCCGCTACACAACAGCAGACACCGGTTCAACCGGAGGTCGTTAATAAGGCGTTAGAGACCCTAGTCGAGACGCCTGCCGCCGTTGCCGCGACAAGCCAGGTGCAAGCAGCTGCTGTGGCCATCGCGAATATTGATACCACACAAGGCTTAGCCGAGCTGGAGATGGGCGGGTCCCGTATTTCAGTTGATGAAAAGGCCATGATCAATTGCCGTGCAGATCTCAACCAACTTGTGCCGTTCAAGTACGACTGGGCGTGGCAAAAATACCTTGATGGGTGCGCCAATCACTGGATGCCGCAAGAAATTAATATGACGGCAGACGTTGCGACATGGAAAAGTGAAGACGGTCTTACTGAAGATGAGCGTCGTATCGTGATGCGTTCTTTAGGGTACTTTTCGACTGCTGACTCGCTCGTCGCTAATAACCTGGTGCTGGGCATCTATCGATTGATCACTAACCCAGAGTGTCGCCAGTACTTGCTGCGCCAGGCGTTCGAAGAAGCGATTCACACGCATGCCTACCAGTACTGCATCGAGTCACTTGGAATGGACGCGGGCGAAGTCTTCAATATGTATCGAGAAGTGCCCTCGGTCGCCAAAAAAGCGTCTTGGTCACTTGACAAAACTAAGGTGCTCTCAGATCCCAATTTCAACACCGGCACTGTCGAGGCGGATCAGCAGTTACTGCGAAACTTAATCGGTTTCTATGGTGTTACCGAAGGGATCTTCTTCTACTGCGGCTTTACTCAAATCCTGTCGATGGGTCGTCGCAATAAGATGACGGGGGTTGCAGAGCAGTTCCAGTACATTTTGCGAGACGAGTCGATGCACCTGAATTTTGGCATCGACGTCATCAACCAGATCAAACTTGAGAATCCACACTTGTGGACCGAAACATTCCAGCAGGAAGTGATTCAAATGATTCTTGAGGGAACAGCGCTCGAGATTGAATATGCACGCGACACCATGCCACGCGGTGTTCTAGGAATGAATGCGAGCATGATGGAAGAGTACTTACAGTTCATCTCAAACCGTCGTTTGACTCAACTCGGGTTGCCAGAGCAGTTCCCAGGCGCGCAAAACCCGTTCCCCTGGATGTCTGAGATCATGGACCTTCGTAAAGAGAAAAACTTCTTCGAAACCCGCGTTATTGAGTATCAAACGGGTGGTGCGCTGAGCTGGGACTAAAGCTCAACCGCAGTCCGCTAAAAGCCCCGCTATAAGCGGGGCTTTTTTTTGCCCGCTGTGAACGAGGAGAACTGACTCGTTATACCTCTAAAACGGAACACATACAGCCGCAGAGTGTTTAGCGCTCAATATCAAACTGGTATCGAGGCAAGGTATCGAGAATGGCACGACCGTAACGCTTCGTCACAATACGCCGGTCCAGCAACGTAATGACCCCAGAGTCTGTCTCAGTCCGCAGTAATCGCCCACAAGCCTGAAGAAGCCTGAGCGCCGCACTGGGGACCGTCAGCACCATAAAAGGGTTTTGACCCGCCGATTCCAGTAGTTCCGCATGCGCTGCATCAATCGGGTCGTCAGGCGCTGAAAATGGCAATTTAGCAATAATAACGTGCCCACAATAGTTACCCGGCAAATCCACGCCTTCGGCGAAACTTGCAAGTCCAAAAATAGTGGACGACTTCCCAGAGTCGATACGGCGGCGGTGTGCGTCGAGGATCTCAGCCTTACTCATGACACCCTGGATCAATAACTCAGACTCAAAGCGAGGACCCAACTCATCCACTACCTCCTGTAACTGCCGCTTAGAGCTGAACAACACCAACGTCCCCTGACTGCACGCCAGCAGATCCGGTAGCAGCTCCACCAGCTCTGCAGTATGGGCCGCTGGAGTACTCGGGTCGCTGGTCATCGAGGGCACCACAAAACGTCCTAAAGAGGCATCAAAGGGGCTCTCGACACGTGCAAGCTTTGTGTCCGCTGGTAATCCCGACTGCTGCATTAAGTGATCAAATGACCCAAGAGCCGTCAGAGTCGCCGATGTCAAAACCGCCCCCGCGACCCGATCCCAGACATGCTGGGACAGAATGTCACGCGCATAAATCGGGCTGGCGTAACACTCAATTGCGCTCTCGTCGCCATAATGCCGCATCCAACGAGCCCAGGGCGTGCCGACTTCGTCGGCAGAACTTGCGTAACTTTCCCAAAGCGCGAGCTGTCCCTCAGCCCGGGACATGACGACCTGCAAATCATTAAGATTGCCCTCCCAAGCCTCGCGTTGCTCCGCGTCACCCTCTTCGACCAACGCCTCAACGAGCCCCACCAACGGTGACAATCGCTGGATGTGTAGCGTCCATAAATCACGCAGCGCAGCAGAGGCGTCACGCAACTCAGGATCGACAACACCAAAGGGGAATCGCAAGTCAGCCCTGTCATCAACGCGGTTTGAAAGTGCGCCCCAGCACAAGGAATACGTATCGCGTGTCACCTGAAGCAGATCTGTCACACTGGCACTTAATGCTGACAGTGCCTCTGGCCGCACCTCGTACTCAAGCAGTAACTCGCGCTTGCTGTCGATCCACTGTTGAGTTTCAGCAAGATTATTGAGCGTTCGTCCGCTGCGGGAAAAACACGCGAAGTGTTGTAAGCACTTCTCAGCCAGCTGATGGCCTTCATCGAAAATATAAAAGCTGTCCTCCGGATTAGAGAGGATCCGACCGCCACCGAGTCTGAAGTCCGACAAAACTAAATCGTGATTGGTGACGATAACATCGACTTCCTCAAGCCCCTCTCGCGCTCTGTAAAAACTGCACCCCGAAATGTGAGGACATCGACGACCTAAGCACTGCGAGTGATCAGTCGTGACGGAGCGAATCACACCGGTATCTAAGGCTTCGGGCCAAGAATCCAAGTCGCCGTCCCAACGATCCTCACTGACAGCACTCAACATAGCGTCGAAGGCCCGCTGCGCGTCCTCACCCTCAGGGAGATCAACGTCATCGGGGTACATCGACAACATGGGTGATTCCGCGAAACCCTGAATCAATTGATCGAGCTTGTACAAACACAGATAACGACTGCGTCCCTTGGCCAGCTGATAGCTGAAATTAAGCCCGCTATGACGTTTGATCTCAGGGAGATCCTTGAAAATCAGTTGCTCTTGTAACGCTACGGTCGCGGTTGCAATGATCAGTGTTTTGGATCGTGCCTTTGCAACCGGAAGTGCGGCGATGGTGTAAGCAATTGTCTTACCGGTTCCAGTGCCGGCCTCAATCGCCAGGAACGAAGACGCCTCGGTATCGCCAAATGCATTTGCCACCTCTGCAATCATCTGACGCTGACCCCAGCGCGGCTTTAAGTCTTTTGCCTCAGTGAGCGCAAAAAATGCGGCTCTGACTTCTTCGCGGAGCGCTTCGGTTAACAAGCGTTATCAGTCCTTTTCATGACGGGCCACCCAGTTCAAGACAGGACGCGCATACATCGAAAACGCGGCATGTCTCTCAGCCTCAGACAGCGAATCGAATCGCGACATGAACTCGTCGCGTGAAACTGTGGCAATAGCACCAGACCGTAGCGTTGCCGGCACCGGATGACCCAGCGCTTCGACGGCCCACAGATTAGTTTGGAATACCCGATAGTGGTCGATCATATGCACATCGATCAGCTCGACTGCCTTCGTTACAGACAAAGTCTCCTGATTTAGCGGCTCGCCAAAGCGTAAATGAACACATCCTTTTTGACCCTGAATACCCTGAGCAATACTCGACAGATCTTCAAAAGGCTTTTTCATATACCCCTCACCAAAGGAGAGCTCCTGTGCCTTGAGCACGTCACAAGGATCAAGCTCGTAGGCAATCGTGATCGGCACAATATTGAGCTTTCCCAGAATCTGATCCGCCGTCTCGATGCGCTTATCGCGCGACAAACTCACCATTTTTAGCACCGCCGCTTCGGTGCAATCATCACCATCCTTCGCTCGCCCCTCTCTCTGAGCGATCCATATAGGGCCGAGATTTTCAGAGATAGATTCCCGAATAAATCCAGCTAACTGCTTTGATGCCGCAAGTTGCTGCTTAGGCCCACTGAGGCTTCGCTTGACGATGAAGCTCTTATTAATTCGCATCAAGTCAGACACCCATGGCTTCTGGAGCAAATTGTCGCCAATGGCAACTTGTGCAGTGCGATGGCCATGTGTCACCAAAACGATATTCGCGTACGCCGAATCCATGGCAATGTCTCGGTGATTGCTGACAAATAAATACGACTGAGTGGGGTCCAGCTTTTCAATCCCAGCGCTACTGAACACAGACGTAGCGGCAACCACCCGATCCAGCCGAGGCTTAACCAGCGCCTGAAATGCGTCCACCGTCGAGACGTCGGACAACTGCTTTCGTAAAGCGCGGCGCGCATAAAAACGCGACACAACAGGGAACCGCATCGCTATTTTATTACCGTGCAGAGCGACCAAGGTATCGATGAATTCATCATCAGCCAAAAGTGCATTCACAACCTTACGAACTTCCACGTCTCGGTACGGCCGTATATCGCTATAAAGGTCGCTCATCATTCAACACACCCTTGTTTTCGGGTCAGACTCTCATTAACCGCTAAGAATACGATTTTTAGCTCATAAATGCTTGGCTCCAGCTCGTAATCTGTTAGGATCGCGACCCGTCGAGCACCCTACCTGCGGAGATGAAAAGATGGAAGCGTACAACGCTTATTTGATGTTTTTAGGAGTGTCCTGCTTGATCGTCAGCTGGGCTTTGTTACTGATCACTTCGTGGAAAGAAGATTACGCATGGGGCATGTTCTCGTTACTCTTTCCACCGATCGGTTACGGCTATGCCTTTTTTCGCCTAAGTGAGGCGAAAGAAACACTGATATTGGCGGGACTGGGCTGGCTTTTAATCATCCTTGGGCTCTAACTTAGACATTATTACCGTATGGGCTTAGAGCGGTTGACATAGGCACTGACCTCAACCACTATTTGCGCCCTTTGAATTCCGGAGAGATTTCGTGGCGAACTCACCACAGGCTCGTAAGCGAGCAAAACAGAACGACAAAAGACGTGCACACAACGCAAGCCTTCGATCGCTCGTTCGCACCAAGATGAAGCAAGTACTGGCAGCAATTGGTACCGGTGAACATGGCTCTGCTCAAGACGCCTACAATCAAGCCGTTCCCGTTATCGACCGCATGGCCAACAAGGGCATCATCAACAAGAACAAAGCCGCTCGACACAAGAGCCGCTTGAATGCCAAAGTTAAGGCGCTCGCCGCTAGCTAAAACCTCGAGCCGCTATACAGCGGCTCGATTGTGAATATTCTATGCGAGTTTCAGGTCGCTCAAAGAGGCGACCTTGTTAAACTATTCACATGTCAAAGCATCCCTCCAACGATGATAGTTACCGTTTCCTTTTCAAGGATGCAGATATCCGTGGAGAGACAGTCACCCTCGATCATGTGCTCACCGATTTATTAGCGGCCCACGACTACGGCGCAGGTATTCGCCGCTTGTTGGGCGAGTTCGCCGCGGCAACAGTAGTCATTTCAAATAATTTAAAATTTGACGGGCGAGTCGTCTTGCAAGGACGAAGCGACGGCCCGGTATCCCTGATTATGCTCGAGTGCTCGAGCAACGGCGAAGTCCGGGGCTTGGCTCGTGGTGAACTGGATGTGCCAGACGGTCCGTTGAGCAGTCATCTTCCTCAGGGCGTCTTGACACTGACCGTCGAACCCGACATCGGCCAGCGTTATCAGGGCATCATTGCTGTGCAACGGGACGAATTAGCAGACGTCCTCAGCGACTACTTCGAACAGAGTGAGCAACTGGCTACTAAATTTTGGTTATCCACCCGAAACGGTGCCTCGGCAGCCCTGATGCTGCAACAGCTCCCATCGCAGTTGGTGGCGGATGACGACGAACGTCTCGACCAATGGATCACGCTGTGTGCGCTCGCAGACACCCTTTCGGACGACGAATTGATCGACTCAGAAACTGACACACTCTTGTACCAGTTATTTAACGAATGGACCGTACACAGGTTCGAGCCAAAGCGTATAAGATTTGCCTGTAATTGCTCACGTGAGCGCAGCCTAAACGCGATACGCTTGCTCCCTAACCATGAGATCACTGAACTGTTCGAAGAACAGAAAACAGTGGCGATGAACTGCGAAATGTGTGGCGAGAGCTACCACTTTTCGCGCGACGATGTACACCTGTCAGAGGAGCATACGATCCACTGATTGGTTGACTGTTTCTTCACACTCACACTGGAAGCACACACCCATGACCGTTGAACAGAGTGCAAAAGCACCCAACAAACACACAGACTGCAATGCAGCACAGCTCATCGAGATGGCATTAGACCGAAATGAGGGCTGTCTCACTGATACCGGCGCCTTGCGCGTTGAAACGGGACACCGAACAGGACGCTCGCCCGCAGACCGCTATGTAGTGCGCGAAGCATCGAGTGAAGACGCGATCGAATGGGGCAGTGTAAACCGAGAGTTCTGTCCCTCAAAATTCGATGCGCTATGGGATCGTGTGAAAGCACATATCTCAACCCGAGAGCAGTGGGCCCAGCATCTACATGTCGGCGAGCATCACGACCACTATTTGCCTGTAAAAGTGGTCACAGGAACAGCCTGGCAAAGCCTCTTTGGGCGGAATATGTTTATTCGACCCGAGAATTACAACCCCTCGGATAAAGCCGAGTGGAAAATCATGAACGTCGCAGATTTCGTGTGCGACCCTGAGCGCGACGGCACGAACTCAGAGGGTGTCGTCATCATCAACTTTGGGCAACGAAAAGTTCTGATTGCGGGCATGCGTTACGCCGGTGAAATGAAAAAGGCGATGTTCTCAGTGCAAAACTTTTTATTACCTGAGAAAGACGTGCTACCCATGCACTGTTCCGCAAACATTGGCGACGAGGGCGATACCACTCTCTTTTTCGGCCTCTCTGGAACCGGGAAAACGACCCTTTCAGCAGATCCCGCTCGTTACCTCATTGGTGACGACGAGCACGGTTGGACACAGGGCTCAGTGTTTAATATCGAGGGCGGCTGTTATGCAAAAACCATCGACCTGAGTCAGAAAAATGAGCCCATTATTTGGGATGCGATCCGCTTTGGTGCAATTGTTGAGAATGTAGCCCTCAATGACGCTCGACACGCTGATTACTCAGACACGACCCTCACCGAGAACGGTCGCTGCTGCTATCCCCTATACCATGTAGAGAAACGCTCAGCGACTAATATGGGGGGCGAGCCCAAGTGCGTTATCTTCTTGACCTGTGACGTCACGGGTGTGCTTCCACCCATCAGCCTTTTATCCAAAGAGGCCGCCGCATTTCATTTCTTATCAGGCTACACAGCACGTGTAGGCTCAACGGAGCTGGGTGCAGAAGCGGGCATTCACCCCACGTTTAGCACCTGTTTTGGTGCACCCTTCATGCCACGCCCGGCACAAGATTACGCCGACTTGTTAATGAAGCGAGTCGCTGATTTTGGCTCTCAGGTCTACCTCGTCAATACGGGTTGGACCGGCGGCTCCGGCGGCTCTGAAGGTAAAGGGAGTCGTTTCCCCATTCCGGTAACACGAGCCGTGGTGGCTGCAGCGCAAAGCGGTGCATTACTCAATGTCGAAACCAAGCATCTCGACGCACTGAACCTCGACTTTCCCGTCAGTATTCCGGGCGTGGCGAGCGAGTACATTGACCCTCAAGCAAGCTGGGGTAACGATGCGGCGTATGATGCACAGGCTACAAAGCTTGCCAGTTTATTCAGAGACAATATTGAGAAGTTTGACGTAAGCGACGACATCATCTCTGCAGGACCGGCAGGGTAAAATACCTGTCTCAAAAAAAGGGGGCTCATCGCCCCCTTTTTTATATTCCTCGTTTAAGGCACATCGTTTTACGTGCCTCGTTTTACGTGCCTCGTTTTACGTACCTCGTTTTAGATGCCTCGCTTAAACCATGGGCGGCACGGGGTCTGATCCCGCGCTCTTTATTTCCCGTTTCGTCACACGCATAAGCAACTTGCCCATGTCATCACCGAGGAGATACAGCGCAGGGACCAGTACCAGCGTAACGCCCGTTGCAAACAGCACCCCGAAAGACAGTGAGGTCACCATCGGGATGAGAAATTGCGCTTGGACACTGGTTTCCAACATGATCGGCACAAGACCCACAAATGTGGTGACTGAGGTGAGAATAATAGGACGAAAGCGATCAGTGGCGCCCTGCAGCAAGGCATCGACCAGCTCCATGCCCTCGGCGCGCAAATTATTCACGCGATCAATCAAGACGAGGTTGTCATTAACGACCACCCCCGCGCAGGCGATCACGCCCATGATCGAGAACATACTCACCTGCCAACCCAGCAACCAGTGGCCGAAAATCGCGCCCATCAAGCCAAACGGCACTGCGGTCAAGACCAGTAATGGCTGCCAGTAAGACTTAAATGCGATTGCCATCAAACCAAAAATAACCAGCATTGATAGTGATCCCATATAGACCATTGCTTGCTGAAACTCGATCTCCTCTTGCAACTCGCCATCCATATTAATGGTCAGTCCGGGATAACGCTGAAGCCACATGGGACCGTCACTGCTCAGTACTGACTCGACAATGGCGCGGGGCGCGGCGCCGTCCTCTGACACGTCAGCACTGACTTCCAAGGTCCGCAATCGGTCAAGTCGCTCGATTGACTGATAACCCGTCTCAACACGGTATGTCGCAACCGTCGAAAACGGCACTTCTGCTCCATCGCGCGTCCGGATGTACATGGCGTTAATATTTGCAATCGCGCGACGTTCGGCCTCGGGATAGCGGACCATGACTCGAACATCCTCACCATTGCGAGGTACTCGCTGAACCTCCTCGCCATAAAACGCTTGCCGGATTTGACGAGCCACGTCTGTAAGCGTCAGGCCTAAGTTCTCTGCAGCAGGTTTCAGCGATAAAACCAGCTCCTCCATTGGCGCATCAAAGCTATCACTAACGTCAAAAACACCAGGATAACGCTCCAAGGCGAGACGAACATCCTGCGACAAGACCTCTAAATCCGCGATGCTATCAGACGCAAACAAGAGCGTGATGGGTTTTCCTGGATCACGTATCGTGTAATCAAAACGCACATCTTTCGCTCCCGAAAGATCGCCTAAGCTCGCACGCAGTCGGTTGGTCATTTCCTCCGTGTCCAAATCATCGTTGACTGTCTGAACTAATAAATCGACCTTGTTACCGCCCGCAACCCCCAAAATATTATCGATGGCGGGCTCATCTTTGTACCGCGGTTGATTGTTGTAACTGGCCTTTAATTCCTCGGCCGCAACCACTAAACGATCGCGCATCGCCTGCGAGTCGCTAAAAGCCCCTCCTTGCGGCAACTCGACCATCCCCACAACAAAGTCTGAATTAACGCGGGGGAAAAAAGCGCTTTTAAGATAACCGCCACCAAAGAGTGCCAGGCTGAAAGAGAGTAAGACTAAAAAGAAGCCTCCAACCATTGCGTGATTCCGCAGACACTTTGCGAGAAAAGGTCGGTAGCGCTCGTTGGCAAACCAAGATAAGCCACTTGCACACGCCATCCGTGTTCGCGTGAGCCAGCCTGCGTCGGCAACCTCTGGCTCTGGCTTCATGTGCGCCAGGTGCGCCGGTAAAATAAGGAGGCTTTCAATGAGTGAGAAGGCCAAGGCGAGACACACCACCACCGGAATACCCTTTGAAGCGGGACCCCATTCGCCCGGCAAGAAAAACATGGGTGCGAAAAACACCATAGTACTGATCACGGCGAAGACCACGGGCTTGACTACCTGACGTGTCCCCACCAAAGCGCCGTGCACGCCACTCAAGCCTCTGGATTGTGCCGAATGCACCGACTCCCCAACGATAATTGCATCGTCCACCACAATGCCGAGCGTCAACAAAAAGGCAAACAGAGAGATCATGTTGAGGCCCTGACCGGTATAAGGCAGGAGAAACAGGGTCCCCATGTAAGCCACAATAATGCCCACCGACACCCAGAATGCGAGCATGGGCCTCAGAAACAGCATCAACACAATAATGACTAAAAACAGTCCCCCTAAACCGTTACTGACGAGCGTACGGACACGCTCTTTGAAAGATTTTGATGGGTCTTGCCAAAACTCAAGTGATACGCCGTCTGGAAGCGACAGTTCGCGCTCCTTGACCCACGCCTTGACCGTATTGGTCGTCAAAATGACGTCTGGGGAGGTTGTTACAAAAACGTTCAAGCCCAGCGAGCGAGCCCCATTGAACTCAATATCGACATCAACATCTTCGAAAGTGTCGCGCACGACTGCCACATCGCTGAGTAACAACTCTTGGCCGGAAATATCACTGCGCAGAACAATGGACTCAAAATCTGCACGGTCGTAAGCCTGACCTCGGGTTTGTATCAGCAAGTCGCCGCTCTCACGCTGCACCGCACCTGCAGGTAAGTTAATCGATGCGGTTCTCACCGCGGCTGCCACCTGATCGAGCGTCAACTGAAATCGCTTGAGGCTCTCTTCAGAGACCTCTATGGATAACTCATAAGGCCGCGCTGTCTGCAGCTCTACCACGGAGACCCAGGGCTGACGGACGAGTTCGTCACGCAACGTCTCGCCCAACTCCTTCATCTCACGCTCACTTAAGTCTCCATAGATCTGGACACGCCCCATTTGATGTCGATAGGTCCGCTCCGTGACCGTGGGCCTCTCTGCATCGGAGGGGAAACTACGAATTGCGTCGACCCGTGTATTAATGTCATTCGTTAATTTTTGAGTCGGGTAATCGCTCTCCACCTCCACCATCACGATCCCCAGGCCCTCACGCGAGGTGGATCTGAGCTCCTCGATACCATTGAGATCATGGATCGCCTCTTCGATACGAACAGCAATTTGTTCTTCAACTTCGCGAGGGCTCGCCCCCCTAAACTCCATGCGGATTTCAATTTGATTGACTTCTGGAGTCGGGAAAAATTGCTTATCCAGTTTCGGAATACTGGTGTAGCCACCAATGATCAGGAGCACCATTAGCAAATTGCCGGCAATCGGGTTTTTGATAAACCAAGTAATCAGTCCGTTCACGTCAATTTACCGCCCGCTGAGTCGCCACACGAAGACCAGGAAACAGCGTGTTGTTGAGCTGCGTCACCACGCGTTCACCGCTGGCGATACCCGACACCCACACCGACGCGCCTTGACGGTTGATGATTCCGACATCCCGTCGCTCAAGCCTCGACTCCTCGCTTACAACAAGAACATGTCCATCCGGACTCAAAGCCGCGTTTGAAAGCTCAATGACATTGGGAACTGGGCGTCCCAGCAATTCAGCGCGCGCGAACATCCCGGGCGTGAGAACCGGCCTACCCAGCGCGAGGTCAGACGTTCCGGGGAATTCTGCAATGATCGTGGCCACGCGACTCCGCCGATCAAGCTCTGCCTCTGAACGCATAATCGGTGCAGAAAACTGCCAGGCTCGCCCACCGATATCGACCGAAACCCTTGAAGACGAACCGACCATACCGTCGGACGATGTCAGCAGTTGCTGCGGTAAAAGCGCCAATTGTGCGTCTGAGAGCGGCAAGCGCAGCTCGAGTTCGTCAAGTGCGTAAATGTGCGCCAGCGGCGTCGCGTTGACCACGACCTGCCCAACGTCAACACGCTTTTGTTGAACACGGCCGTCGAACGGCGCGCGGATAACGGTTCTATCGAGTGCAAGCTCGGCGGCCGATACATCAGCTTCAGCCGCTGTCACCGCGGCTTGCGCTGCCCTTAGCTGAGGCTTTCTGAGGAATAAATCATTAGCCTCTTGAGAGCCTAACTCTCGCCATTCTCGGCGCGCTTGCCGACTGCGCCCACGCTCTTCGGCAAGTCGCTGTTGTGACTGGGCTAGCGCCGACTGAGCACGGGCAAGTGAGAACTCGTAATCATCGCGCTCAATCGTGAGTAATACCTCGCCCTTTTCAAAAAATCCGCCGTCGGCAAACTCGGAACTGACACTCACCACCTTCCCGGTGACCTGAGCGACCAAGTCAACGCGACGCTTTGCATCAATAGTACCCTGCGTGTAAACCAGCAACTGGTGTGTTGAAGGCTGTGCTTCGATGATGCTGACCATCGGCGCGGGTCGATCCCGAGGTGGGCCCGCCTGCGGCTCCGACTTCGCGGTCAAAACAACCCACGTTAGAACCAATCCAGTAGCCGTCGCAATGCCTGCGATGAACATTTTTCGAGCTGACAGGCGCACTGACGCTGTTGATACCTCTGCGGTTCCAGACATTTCAAATTCCGTAATATTGTGTAGGCAAATACATGGGGTTGCCGCCATCAAAACACAAGGTTCGAACCTGGCTTTTGATCGGCGTAAACTTGGTAGGTATACGCAAGCGCAAGCGCTATCCGTTCAGATAAATGACCGTTTTTTTAAGAAAAATAAAAACAACGTGCGACAAAATCATGTCACAACACCGCAGAAACTGACGCAAGCCCTTGCACATGAGTGATGTTTTCGTCGAGTATTTGTTTTTTGTTCTAATCACTTGGAGATCGCAATGGCACTTTCTACTGGGGACACCGTCCCTTCATGCACGCTCACTGTCATGGGCGAGTCAGGGCCCACCCCGCTCACGACCGACGCCTTGTTTAGTGGCAAGCGTGTCATTTTGTTCGCCCTACCAGGCGCCTTCACACCCGGCTGTTCAATGGCGCACCTTCCTGGCTTCGTCGCAAACGCAGACAAAATTAAAGCGGCGGGCGTCGATTCAATTG
>CAYVQI010000009.1:0-44474 GCA_964454155.1 uncultured Alteromonadaceae bacterium
CTTAACTCAGACTGATTATTTGCCCGGACATCAAACCCGGGCGCCCTTAATGCTTCCGAGGACCATCCTCGAACAGCAAAATCGTTGCATGTAAATCTCGCTTAGGCACTAGAACAAGTAACTTCGACGTTAGGCCGCCCCTTCGACTGTGACTTTATACCTGTAAATGAGCCGTGCAGCTCTTGTGCTATTCACTCAATCATATATGATAATGATTATCATTCGCGATAAGATATTCTGCGTATTAAGAGGCACTAAGTGATCAATCTTATTTTTAGATCTGTAATGTACATCGCTTTTACACTGCTACTGTTAACCACTTTTGTATTGAGCTTTGACTGGATCTATGGGGTCTAACGCGTCGTAATGCGGTCGAGGGGTTGGCTCGTAATCACCGCGCGGAAATTTAGTGGGCGAGCAACCAGACGACAGCTTGCGTGTCACAAATCAGCCCCCTAAAGGCCAAAAGTCAGCGAGCGGCGTTTTCCACTGAGTTTGAAGGTCCCTAGGCACCTGTCCCATACAGAGAGCACGCTTCCATAGTTCCCGCGCCCCGGTTGAGAAGAGTGATGCAGTTGATGCTGCGCAGGACTGACCAAAAAATGCTCCAATCTACCGAACCCGACCCAGATATGAGAATGCCTCAGATTTGCGAACGCAGCATTAGCAGCAAAGCCTAAGGCATTAACTCCCAACACATCAATAATCGATAAATGGCGCCCAAAAAGCCAAACAAAAATCCCACTCACGAGGCTGAATACAAAGAATGCTCTAAAAAAATAGATAGCACTCTCAACGGGGTGTACACGGAAGACCGTAAAGGGCGTTAGAGTCGTGGCAGAGTGGTGCACACGATGCAACCGCCACAGCAGAGGCACTTTGTGCATGGCTACGTGCAGCGCAAATCGTGAAAGGTCATCGATGACGAAATAAATGACCGTGTAAAGCACGGTAAGACTGATTGGGTCCCAAATAATTTCTTCAGGGAACCCAAATTGATCGCGCAGTGCTCGGGCTACCACTAACGTTCCCACTAACTGAGAACCAACAAGTGGAAGCCATAATGATGCTCTAAGACCCGCATTTATGAACATCAGAAAGTAATCTTTTAGGGTCGAGGCATTGAACCAATAGGACCAATCTGTCAAATGACTTGCCACATGGCGCCGATCTACTGCCGAATAAGACTTGAGTACGACAGAGATACAAATTGCCGCCGTCAACCAATGGAGCCAAAACATTCGAGACCCGGTATCAGCAAAATAATAAATTGGGCTACCGGCACCCGATAAAAATTGAGAGGCCTCGAACATCATCCATTAAAACTCATAAACAATGCGTCCAATTACCGTCCTAGGCATCTCGGGTCTTGCTCCAAAAGGTCGGTGCGAAGTAATTGGGGCTTCGTCGCTAACATTCTTAACAATAAAATGTAGCTCAGTATTGGATGATAATAAGTAGCGTGCGGAAAAATCGAGAATGACGAATCCGTCGGCATGCAGAGCCTCATTAATCGGAGAAGAACCTGCAACCTCTCTCATTGACTCCTGAAACTTGATCGACGCATCAGCCGACCAGCGTTGTGAGGACAAATTCAAACTCACGACACCTGTGTGTTCCGGAATGTATGGTAACTGGTCTCCCTTCTGAACGATTCCCCAGGCAATGTAATTGGAAAAAAAGGAAGTCTCGAAAATCGCGTCAGTGTATGTGTAGCTTACCGACCCAGTGGCAATCAAATCACTCAAAATTGTCTGTGAAATACTGGCACTCAGCTCTACACCCTCGGTCAGGACGTTTCCCCCATTGAATTCATCACCCGGGGTGCAATTCTGATCACTTACGCGACACCGCCCCAACAGATTTTCGTAATCGCTCCGAAAAACAAGAAGCTCGCCTCGAGAATCTTTACCAACCCCCCGCAATCCAAGTTCGAGGTTTACGCTCTTTTCCGCATCTGCTGTCGCACCCGGGCCTGCGGGCGAAAATCCTTTATGAATACCTCCAAATATAGATACGCCAACTTCCGTCTGATACCTAAAAGATAAAGATGGAGTAGTTACTGATTGATCGCTTTCATTTTTTATACCTGTGGAAAAGTTATTGAGCATCCCGTCGATGTTTTCGTTTCGTGCTCCGGCCTCAAGAGTTAAAGCATTGCGTGTTACCTGCACCGAAGCGAATGTCGATAGCGCCTCTGACGAAGCGTGGTTATGGACCTTGGCCCCTCTACCGTATTGACTGATCATATTGCCCTCTGCCATGGCGTATGACACGGGCGAATGAAGACGTCTAACCTCATCCTTGTGCAATCGAACGCCAAGCTGAGTTTGAATTTCCCAAGAAGACCAATCTACTGATCGCTCAAAAAAGGCTTGTAGCCCCCTCGTCTCATATTGACGGTCATTATTAGTTACATCCAGATAGTCAGCGGGAACATTCGTGCTGTCCATATCACCAGTCAGTAAATAATATTGACGTGAAAATAAATTTGGCGATGACAGGACTTCTTGGAGACTTGGGCCCTGCTCAAATCCGTCAAGCTTATTCCATGAGCGATCAAACTTAGTGTAGTAACCTTTTACGTTTATCCGCGATTTTTCGCTCAGAGCCAAACCATAATTCATCATTACACTCGCGTGATCAGACTCAAAACGATCAAGTTTAGAGGCGGCATAGCGGCGATTAGAATTATCCGCGAAATCGGAATCGGTAAGACCCAAATACGTCTCGTTAGCCCGCTCGCTACCAATGTCTAACGTAAGCGATAGCACCTGCTCGCGATCCGAACTTTTGGGTATGAACTGAAATTTAGCGCCCAAATCAGTGCGCTCAAATCCGGTGTTACCACCCCCATCCAACTCCTTAAATCCATCGCTCGAGTAATTCAAAGCGTCAATAAAGTAGCCGCCAGAGCCAGTTCGACCTCCAGTGCTGAGTTGTAGTTTTTTGAACCCGTAACTGCCCGCACTCAAATCTACTCGAGTAGTCGTTTCTTCGGGAATAGTCGGACTCAAAAAGTTAATGGCACCACCCACCGTATGCGGGCCGTACCTAATCGCCGCAGGACCTTTTAGTACCTCTACGGCAGCAATACGACTGATGTTAGGCACATAATAAGCAGCGGGTGCCGAATAGGGTGCGGGTGTGATGAGAACGCCGTCCTTCATCAAAGTCAGCTTTTGACTACGCTCCGCCGCGGCACCTCTAATCCCGATATTAGGGCGAAGGCCAAAACCGTCCTCACCTCTTACGTAAACTCCTGGCACGGCGCTGAGTAGCTTGCCCAAATCAACGTAATCGAATGCTTCAAGGTCTTCTTCGGAAAGGATAGCCGCCGATCCAGAAATACTGCGTAAATCGGTCTCAACGCCCACCACAACCACTTCTTCGAGAAGCGAAATCTCAGCAGCGGCCAAACCATCGGACATTGTAAACAACCAAAATACAGGCAACGAAGCATATCGAGCGGCGCTTGTCACCCAGGGCATCCTCACGAGATCAATCGTTATCGGCACGAGTACCCCCCGGTAAATTCACGTTTAAAATAGTAACGAAATCAATTTTCATATCGTCAACTACTCGCTTGATGAGGCCATACAAAGTGCATGTCGGCAGTGAAACTGATGCCGCACTGGGGTTTGCCGCAGCATTGATGCAGTCCGACGAACCACCAGCCTCAACAAGACGCACTTGAGAGCTCAGATTTGTTTCAATGGTCTCCAGATAAGTGATCACCTCATCCGTGTTTTCGATAAAACGCTGACTCACATCATCAAATCCGCGCTCAGCAATTATCACGTCGAATCCTGTCTCGTCATTTACCTCGAAGAGTCGCTTAAAGGACGCTATGTTTGCACTTACAGCCAAGAGTGATAACTCGCTGTGAGGAAACTCGATCATATTGGGACAGGTGTCTGACGAACAAGCGGCTACGATCCCTAGTGGATTACCCAACTTGGCATCTTTTGCACCCTCCTCAAGGAAAAACAAAGCATCGGTTAATGCTTGTAGATTTTGGCCCACCGCGGACTCTTGCGAAAACTCGGTTGAAAAGCCGCCCTCATCTGGATCCCATGCCTCTACAAGGAAGGTCGCTGCGCTAGCAAGATCGACTGAAAGCGCTTTAGCAGCCTCGCAGCGAGCTTCAAATCGCGCCTCGCTCGAACGAGCGTTCCAGTCTGACGTTGTCGAGGCTTGAGGAGGACAGCTATGCTGTAGATTATTGTTAAAAAGCAAGTAATCAAGCGCCCCAAGACCTCTTTGATTCGATGGCCGCTCTAATAGATCAAACGCTGCGGTTTGACTGAGAACGGCTATCTCATCGATACCACAAGTGCTTACCGGACCTGCGTGATAAGAAGAGATTTTATTGCGCAGCTGAGCACCATTTGCCATCGCTGGTCCAACGGCATGTATTTCGGTTGCTTGAACCGCCTCTACCAAGCCACGAAATTCGTTACGAAACGGCGCATCATTTCCTAGAGCTCCGAGACCGACAGCACAGTACTGCTCCAAAGCCCCATCAGGCGCTACGAAGGCCTCAGCAACATCCTTTAGATGATGGTAGTTAGGTAGGATAATTTCAGTGGTAACGGCCTTTAAAAGCTTTTGCTCGGACGGTACCGCTTGATCAGTGGCTGACTGCTGTCCTGATGAGGATGAGCCAACATCTAAAACAGTTGAGTCGGGCACAGGCAGCTCTCTCGAAGCATCCGTACAGGATAAAAGCACTGCACTAAAACCACACCCGATGACCACTCTTCGGAATACGTCCCTCGATATCAACATCACTTATAAACAACCTCGTAATTAACTTAAAAGGCCGGCGCCAGACGATCTGGTGCCGGCATCAAAGGCGCCAATCAATAGCGCTCATCTGACGTCATCCAGATTTCACCAAATACTCACCGCTTCTGGATTAAGACTGTACGCTTCCTCAAGTATGTCTCGAGCCTCTAAGAGCTTGGCCTCATAAGCCGCAAGTGCTTCCTCAGCCGTATCCGCAGTTGCCACTCCTCCCTGAGAACCATCAGCTAAAACTGGCGCATCACCCATGAGAGTAAGGACACGTCTGAGAGCCTCAGTACCATCGATGCCTGCAATGGTACTGACAGTGCGAAACGGAGACAGTGGGCTGAACTGCAGTCCCAGAGCAAAGCCCTTCATTTCAGCCCAATGCTTGGTCAGGTCAGTGAAATTACCAAGGCTTGCGTACTCCGGAGGCTGCATGTCACCCATGTCAGCAACAACGTCATTAATGTAATGAATAACCGTCGCCGCAATACACGTCTCCCAAGCAACTGAGACTATTTCGATTTGGCGCTGCAGTGCGGCGTCGGCGTCTGCTGTCAACTCCTGAGACTCCTCGGCGTTCTGCAGAACCCTTCTTCCGATCATGAACGCATCGGCAGCGGCCGTTGAAAAATCGTAAAACGCCTCACCATTAGCATCTTTGAGTCGATCACGTTTCGCACAGTTTTGTGCATGACCAAAAATAAACTCACTTCGGATGTCTATGAGACCGTCACCATTACTGTCGTAATAACCGTTCCCATATTCAGCTCGACCACCTTTACCCGCAGCCTCATCATCCGAGTAATCATTAATATCTCTGGATGCGCCGTAGTAGCCAAAAGCCTCATCAAAATCGTGCGCTCCGGCAGAGTAGGCTTTTGTGCCTTCTTGCCCTAGCATGTTGGCAAAGTCAGCCTGTAAATAATCGTTTGTACCCTGCGAAAAATTTACTGCAACTGACAAGAATTTCTGTATTAGCTGACGGTAATGAAGCCCCGTAGCACTAATTAATGGCGTATCGATTGGCACTGGCTCAACTGCATCAACCACGAGGACAGCAGGCTCCGCGCCGTCGGATGCGTTGGCAGCCAGCTCATCCATCCACTGATACACGATTTCAATCGGGAGTGGGTCGGAATCAAGCCCTTGATTCCAGCCAAAAAACACACCGTTGATCAGTGCACTCGTCTCTCCACCACCCTCACCATTGCCACCCGCAATCTTTCCATCGAGGTTCTTGCCAGCGCTTATATCGCCGTAAGTCGGTCCTGGGATTACCGGATCATTGCCTTTTGTCGCAAAATTATGTGGAGTTGCATCAGCACCGTTACCGGTGATGAAAAATCCCAGCTCGCTTCTAATAGCCACAGCGTCTCCTGGGCGCTCGACCAGCCCCTCCATCGCGTCGACCAAACCAAGCTGAAGTACCTGCCGGGCTGTCTGGCCCGTGTAGCTAACACCGCTGGCGCCGTCTTCTCCAAAGTACCCAATGGCGGAATAAGTTGCTGGCATAGCATCACATGCATCACCTTCGCCATTACCGTCACTGTCGGTCTGATCATCGTTCTCATTATCAATGCAATTATCCGCGTTATCTCCGACCCCATCAGAATCAGTATCTACGGATTCATTTGGATCGTCTGGAAATGCGTCGCCATTATCACCAACGCCATCGCCATCTGAATCTGTCGTTTCATTTGGGTCATTTGGGAATGCGTCTAAGGAATCTTCGACACCGTCTCCATCGCTATCAAGGGGCAGATCCGGCTGACTGCCACCGCCACCGCCGCCGCACGCGGCCATAAACACCACAAGGAAAAAACTCAGAGCCGCTTTGTTTTTAATTTGCAAGCTAGAAAATAGGTTCTTCATAAGGACTTCTCGACAAGAATTTTAAGTTAAGAGCTGAAACTCAAATAATAATGTAAATGAGAATGATTTGCATTGTCAACAACTAGTCCGTAACTTGGATGTCAGTAAACGTTGCGACTCAGAAAATCATGTCCAAAGTCTTTTTTATTCCATCATTCATAGACAAACAGGAACTGCGAATACTCTGCCGCAATGAACTAGGTGCGAGCAGGCTGTGGAAGTCTTACATGCAGAGTGGAATCTTGATTTTTAAAGATCGATCCTATGATGAGGCCTTTACTGAGGTGGGATCCGCATTACAGATAGCGCACTATCAACTTTCGATCTCGAATACACCCACTTGGCGATGGGCTATGAGACTCGTTGAAAGCACAAACTTGATCGTTGTCATACTCGGAAAATTGGGACATCAATCCGTGGTGGATGAATTCCTCGTCGCAGTCGAGCAACAAATATTGACGCTGCCACATCTGAAGGATTGCCCTCCCAACAGGGATGCGCGGTGGCTGTGTCGCTGGTGTAAATCCATGAACTGCAGGGAGCGACAGGAGAGTCTTGCCAATCTGTACCTAAAAAATCAGGCCTTTACGGATTCCACCAAAGTACATTGAACGAGCGCAAAAGCGTATACAGCATTGTGCCGGTGGCTTTTACCTAACCGGGTTATTTGCGCGCCGCTACTAACTCTTTATCGCGCCAAATCTGTGACTGATCACAGAGATACCTGCTACTCACTGAGCAGCGGCGCCCCCTAATAGACGCAATCACCTATACGGTAGCGCTAGCCCGAATCATTCTCCATTCGTCGCGATGATCAATAAAGCTGTCGCTGAGCAGCTAAAGCTTCACGATAAGCTTGCCGCGGTTACCACCCGTAAAGAATAAATTAAGTCCGTCGATTGCCGATTCCAAGCCGTCTAGAACGTGACTACGGTATTTGACTTTACCGGACATGACGTAAGGCGTCAGTTGCTCAAGTAAGCTGGGAATTTCGTCGTAATGGTCAGGGACGGTGAACCCGCGCACGGTAAGTCGCTTCTTAACCATTGGAATCCAGTTCGGTCCGGCTGAAGGCTCCGCGGCAATATAGTCTGAGATCATGCCGCAGACGACAATTCGTCCATGCGCATTCATCTGATCGAAGACTGCGTGCTGAATAACGCCACCGGTATTTTCAAAATAGATATCAACACCCTTGGGCGTCAGATCAGCAAGCGTCGCGGCTACATCGTCGGTTTTATAATTTATCGCGCTGTCAAACCCCAAGTCGTCGACAAGCCAGCGGCACTTCTCCTCATCACCAGCAACACCAACGACGTGCAATCCGTCTGCCTTCGCCAACTGCCCCACCAGCGAACCGACGGATCCTGCGGCACCACTGACCACTAGTGTCTCTCCCGCTTTAGGATCGCCAAAGCCGTACAAGCCTTTCATAGCGGTTATCCCCGGTAGTGCAAAAATAGACAGTACGGTCTCTTCGTCCACGCCGTCCGGTACGCTGCTCAAGCCCGTGCCGTCACTTAAGTACAACTCCGTCCACCCCATCATTCCCCGCACTCGATCACCTACAGCAAAGTCGACATGCTGGCTTTCAACAACCTGACCGATTCCCGAAGACCGCATGACTTCGCCCAAACCTACGGGCGGAACATAGCTTTCCTCATCGGCACTCATCCAGCCAATCATGGCTGGATCCAGCGACATGTGGGTCTGCCTAATAAGAACCTCGCCTTGACCCACGGTAGGAACGTCTTCAGTTACGATGTCAAAAAGATCATGTGTAATGGGGCCCGGCTCGGGTCTGGCGGCAAGATTAATCTTTGTGTACTGGCTCATGTCTGTCCTCTCACATTTGAGTCACTGCGTTGGAACAGAGTATTACTTACGAGAATAGGTCGATATATGGGCATTAAATGGATTAACCTTTGTCTGTTTGACAATAATTGGAATGATAAAAGCCACCCATGAACCAGCTACTCGCGCTTAAATATTTTTGTAAGGTGGTGGAGTCCGGGAGCTTTACCAGCGCCGCCAATGCCTTTTCTGTCCCTCCGTCATCCATATCACGGCGCATCTCCGACCTCGAGACCAGCCTAGGCACGAACCTTCTCAAGCGCAGTACACGAGTTGTTAAACCGACTGAGATCGGCCAAATCTACTTTGAGCAAGTCACCGAGATTTTACTTCAGCTCGATCAGAGCACTGAGTCCGTCAAGAGTTACCAGACCACCCCAATGGGCCAGCTCAGAATAAGCAGCATGGTCAGTTTTGGCGAGCAGCTCTTGTGCCCGCTTCTGGAAGAATTTACCGCCCGCTATCCGGACATTGTCCTCGACGTCAGCCTCTCAGATGAGTTGTCGTCGTTGGCGAATGATGACGTTGATGTTGCAATTAGAGGGGGGTACGCACCCGATGAGCACGTCCATGCGATTCGATTGATGCCCAACGAATTTATTCCCGTCGCATCACCCGCGTATTTGGCGATCGCAGGAACACCCAGCAACGGATTTGAACTACGCGAGCATCCCGGACTCTTTTTTCGAACACCAAGGGGACCGTCTCCCTGGTTGCTCAGAACAGGGGATCAATGGCATGACGTCTCAGGCAAGCCCATAGTCCTCTCAAACAATGCGAAATGGCTGATAGAGCTCGGTCTGAGAGGCAAGGGCATCATGATGGCACCGAGATGGTCGGCGAATCCTTACCTTCAAACCGGCGAGTTGGTGGCGCTGCTTGATAAGTGTGACCTGAGTGTCAGTCAAAATCAGGAGCTGGCTATTTATTTGCTTTATCAAAAGCCACGTTACTTGGTACCCAAAGTGAAAGCGTTTGTGGACTTTTTAACCGAGCGATTAATGAGCCCAGACGGCAATGGCATTTGAAGATCCAGTCTCCGCCGCAACGACTGTGAGTTGATGATCGGTCTTCGTGTTGCTCTAAACGACGAATCCCCCCATCTCGGATCGATATTGACGGCGCCATCAGGCGCATAAGTAACAGCACGAATACCCTGAGAAAGGAGCATGGCTAACCACCACCAGACGCATCTCAGCCATGAACACCACGATGGGTGAAGACAGCCCAATATCTCTGACCCTTAGATGACTCAGGTTGGCCATTCATAGATCCACTCTCGCCATTTTCTAACCCCTTGTTTTTGTCGTATGGTTAGTCGAAGCGAGACGTCTGCAATAACTCAGTTTCTGTGCGACCGGACCGTTGCTTCACAGGGGAGACAAATATAATGAGTGATCCAGCCATGATCATGACCACCCAAAACAACCGGGTGCTCACGATCACCCTAAACCGACCTGACGATCTCAATCCACTGTCGTGGCAAGTCCTTAATGCGATTGCTGATGTATTAGACACCGCCCTTAACGACGACAGTGTCGGTGTCATCGTCATAGGCGCCGCAGGTAAGGCTTTTTCAACAGGCTATGACCTTCGCGAAGCGCACTGGATAACCTCCCAATACCCGGCCAACTTTGACGATCACGTCGACATACGAAAAGACAGAGACGACGTCCACGTGATCGTCGATTACTGGATGAAGTTATGGCGCTACCCCAAACCGATCATTGCCAAGGTGCAGGGCGATTGTCTGTCAGGAGCAGGTGAGTTGCTCGGGGTATGCGACATTGCCATTGTCAGCGAGCACGCACGGTTCGGACATCCCGCAGGCCGCGATCTGGGTATTCCGCCATCAATTATGTTTTGGCCAATGCTCATTGGCTATCGAAAAACCAAAGAATTGCTCTATACCTCAAGGCTCATCAGCGCGCATGAAGCGGCGAAAATCGGGCTAGTCAACGAGGTTGTGGCTCACGATCAGCTCGATGAGACAGTGGCGATTATGGCCGCACACATTGCCCGCGCGCCGAGCGACAATCTGTCGATTCTAAAAGAAGTATCTAACACTTGGTTCGAAAATATGGGCATGGAGCCGTCGATTCGACGTGGCGCCGATCTCGATGCGATCTACCATCAATTCGACAGTTTCAAAGACTTTTTTCGAACGCTTCGAAAACACGGGGTCAAGGCCGCCTTTAAGAAACGTCGAGACCTGTACGGATAAAAAATATTGGTAAGTTTAGCAACCACCACCTGATCAACGTGGTCACTGGACTTGGAGCACTCAAGGCATCACTGAGACACTCACTCATGCGATGCGTAAAACGTGGAGAGCACGATGGACCTTCCTGTCGGAAAAAGCTACGAAGAGATATGCGACAAGTTCACCTGGGATATTCCTGAATATTTCAATATCGCTGATGCAGTGTGCGATCGCTGGGCTGATGACCCAAACCTCGTCGCCCTGAGCCATGAGGCCATCGACGGCTCAGTCACCAACTACTCCTTTGCGCAAATCAAACAATACGCGAACCAACTGGCTAACTTAATGGCGAGTCTGGACGTCATTCGGGGCGATCGGGTCGTTGTCATGCTGACTCAGTCCCCCGAGTGTGCAATATCACACCTCGCGTGCTTTAAATCGGGCATCGTTTCCTGCCTGGCATCAGTGCTGTTTGGACCCGACGGTATTCAGCACCGCTTGCAAGCCACTGGTGCCAAAGTCTGCATTACCAATACGGCTAATCTTGATAAAGTGCGCGCCGTGCAGTCGTCGTGTCCTGAATTAAGACACATTATTGTCACTGACAGCGTCACAGAGGGTGACGTCGGACAGGATACTTTCCCCTTTTGGTGGTCACTGGCGCAGCAGCCGGACACGTTCCACAACGTTAAAACGCGCAGCGAAGATACTGCTTGGATCAGCTTCACCTCAGGCACCACAGGTCAGCCCAAAGGCGTCCTGATGCCTCACCGACTAGTGCTCGGCAATAAGCCCTTGTTCGAGTATTACTACGACTACGGCCCCCGACAAGACGATCGACTTTGGTCTCCTGCCGACTGGGCCTGGATTGCCGGGCTCATCAATATTTTACTCATCGGCTGGTATTCCGGTGCGAGGGTCGTATCGACCGACATGCAAGGGTTTAACGCACAGGAAGCCTTTCGAATTCTCGGTGAACACAAGATTACCGTATCGCTGTTAACACCCACTGTGCTCAAACTCATGAGGCAGATCGATAACGAGGAATCGAAAGCGCTCGACCTGCGCGTTGTGCTGAGTGGTGGCGAGGCAGTAGGTAAAGAGCTGGCGCTGTGGGCCGATGAGCGATTTGGTCTCACCATCAGTGAAGGTTTTGGACAAACAGAGTGCAACGGAATGATTGGCACTAACCCAAGACTCATGAATGTTCGCCACGGCTCTTTGGGCAAGGCAATGCCGGGATCCGTGTGTGCCATTGTTGACGATAACGGCCAAGAGGTGGGGCCGGGCGTGCCAGGCAACATTGCGATCAAGAGACCTCACCCCGCCATGTTCTCAGGCTATCTTAATAATCCCACAGCCACTGACGCCAAGTTTGTTAACGACTGGATGATGACGGGTGATCTTGGTGAGCAAGATGAAGACGGGTACCTCTGGTTTCATGGCAGAACTGACGATGTGATCACGAGCTCGGGCTACCGTATCGGCCCCACCGAAATCGAAGACTGCCTTCTTAAGAGTCCTGCCGTACAACTTGCTGCCGTCATTGGTGTGCCCGACGAAACGCGCACTGAGATCATCAAAGCGTTCATTATCGTCGCCGACGGCATTGAGGCCGATGAGGCGTTGGCAGATGCGCTCAAAGCGCTGGTGCGCGATCATTTAGCAAAACACGAAGTGCCACGCTTAATTGAATTTGTTGGCAGTCTACCGATGACCACCACTGGGAAAATAATGCGACGATCGCTGCGCGATCAAGAACTCGCCAAGGCACAAACCTCATGATTAGAAATCACTCTTTTTACTGCCTCGGAGGCCCTCATGTTCATTGAACCGTTCAAAGTCGAGCTATGGATGAACGAATGGGAGACTCAGTGCACCTACAATTTAGCTGAGACCTGTGTGGCCAGCATTACAGTTGAGGAGCTTCTTTCACTCTCAGGTCGCAGTGGCAAGGACCTTTCCGATCTACTGCCCATGAAACTCGGGTACGGCGACATCGTCGGCTCACCGCGGCTCCGCTCCGCCATCGCGAATCTGTACGCGGATCAACACATCGATGACATTACCATTACCCACGGGACGATTGCCGCCAATATGTTGGTGCACAAAGCACTCGTCTCCAAGGGGGATCATGTTGTGTCGATCGTTCCCACTTATCAACAACATTACTCGATTCCAGCGAGCATCGAAGCCTCTGTGACGACCCTGAGTCTGCGCGAGGAGAACGGATTTCTGCCGGATCTTGATCGCCTTCGTGCGCTTGTGACGCCTGATACGAAGTTGATTGCCTTGACCAACCCCAACAACCCCACAGGCGCATTGATAGAGCGCCCCCTGTTGGAAGAGATCGTATCGATCGCCGACTCTGTCGGCGCGTACCTGCTCTGCGACGAAGTGTATCGGGGTACCGGACAAGTGGGTGATGGCATGGCCCCCTCCATTGCAGACCTGTATGAGAAGGGCATTAGCACGGCGGGTATGTCGAAAGTTTTTTCACTGGCGGGTTTGCGTGTCGGCTGGGTGGTCGCCCCCAAAGAAGTCACCGAGGACATTCTGATACACCGAGACTACGACACCATATCGGTCGGCATGATCAACGATTACTTCGCCGCCTTGGCGCTGGAGAACGCTGACCAACTGCTCGCGCGAAGTCAGCGCATCACGCGAGAAAATCTGGCTGTGCTGGACACTTGGATTCAAAACGAGCCGCGAGTGAGTTGGGTGAAGCCACGCGCAGGAACTACGGCCATGCTGAAACTGGACATTCCAATAAGCTCGCGAGAGTTCTGTATCGACCTTTTACAAAAAACAGGGGTCATGCTGACGCCCGGCGACGCATTTGATATGGAGGGGTACGCGCGAATTGGCTTTGCTAATGAGCTCGAAACAATCGAAGTCGGTCTGCAAGCGCTTTCCGCTTATTTACAAACAACATTTTAGGAAAGCGATACCCATACGACTGAACGGCATCCTGTGGGTCTGCCGCTGACACCACAAGCATGGAAGGCTCTAACGCGCCACTTTGCGTTTCAAAAAGGAGCTATCTGTGAGCAAGGAACTCAGAGACTTCCCGGTATAACTGACCGTGGAGTCGGAATGTGCGGCGGTACACCCAAATACTGCCGACTAAAAATAACGCCGGAAGACCGATCATCAAGACCTGCAGTCCCATGACCGTCACATCACTCTGGATCGCGTTGGGAACGTAGCCAATGAGCGATAGACCCACACCAATGAAGAAACCGGCAAAGGCACCTGCAAATTTCACCAACATGGTTTGTACCGAAAAGAGAATGCTCTCGCTGCGCTTACCGGTCTTGTAATGACCGTAGTCGACCACGTCGGCGAGCATTACGGTTCCCAAGCCATTGGCGATCCCTCCACCAAACTTGAGCAACGCCCCTGCAACCGCCACCAAAACACCACTTTGTGGGGCCAAAACACTCCCCACCAACAACACGACACTGCATCCGAGGGCAAAAACACTGGCAATATACCAAGTCAGCCGTCTGGGTAAATATCGGCACAACCAAGGGAATATGAATACGCCAAGCATTTCCGCAATGCCCGAGACCAATGCAAACATAGGGAACAACTCGGGCTTCCCAATGGCATAACTAAAGTAGTAAATCGCAAAACCGCCCACCAACTGCGTCCCAATATTAAACGTAAGTACACAACCAATAAGCGAGGCAAGCTGGTCATTACTCTTTAAAATAGTAACCACATCACCCAGCGAAAAGCGTTCTCGATCGGTCGTCGATGGCACGCGCTCCTTGACCTGGGTCACGGTGATCAGCGCTGAAATGATAAAGCTCACAATGATCACGCCCGAGAGCAGAAAAAAGCCTCTACCTTCGTCTCCAGCCCCCAGAAAGCCGACGCTGGCAAGTCCGTAGGTGCCCACGATCATCCACGCGAAACTGGCAAACAAACGCGGCCAAACCACCAACCGTTCACGCTCTTCGCGAGCGGAGGACAGGGCCGGCACCATAGACCAAAATGGAATATCCATGATGGTGTAGGAGAGACCCCAAATAATGTAGGTGAGCGTCACGTACACGAGGAGCTCGGTACCTGAAAAATGGTGGGCTGAAAACAGCGCCAGAAGCGCCAAAGAATTAATCAGCGTCCCTATGACAATCCACGGGCGAAACTTACCCAATCGGCCTCGCGTGTTGTCGACCACCATCCCCATGACCGGGTCTGAAACCGCATCAATCACGCGCGCAAATAAGAACAGTGTGCCCACAAATGCGGCGGGTACGCCCACAACATCGGTGTAGTAATACATTAAAAACAGATAGACGATAGAACATGCGAAATCTTTACCCAGCGCACCCAGTCCGTAACTGCACTTGGTCCTCAGTAAAATCGGATCAGCCCCAGGCGCAGCCTTACTCATTGGCCTGTAGGTCTTGTGTTCGCCAACGACTCAAGCGGGTGGCTGTCACTCTTTACACTCAACCTAAAAGACCAACTGAACTGTTTGGCACCCAGCAGGTATTCAGGACGGGTACTGGGCGTCCATGAATCGTCACCACCCACACCCATGTGAAATCCATCAACGTGAAGGTGCAATGACTGCTGTTCCAGTCGCTCATGAGTGTGTTGGGCACTCATTAGACTCTCCACACCAAAGTCACTGACTGAAAACGCAAAACTGCCTTTTACACGCTCGACCTGAATCTGTCCCACCTGCGCCAGCTGAGCGTCGCAGCGCAAACCATTCTCGCTCGGGAAAATGTAAGGTGTCTGCATCGCTTGGCGCGAAAGGCACCATATGCCCAAGTCAGCCGATTGCTTTCGGTCGGGATAGTTCTCGTGGGGACCTCGACCGATCCACGTCACTGATTGAGGCTTTTGGGTCAGTAAGAGTCGCGCGCCAACTCGAGGCAGGGGCAAATCGGAGATCTCTTTGCTGACGTCAACGTCGATATTAACAGCGCCGTCAGCATCGAAACGATGGGTCCACTGCGAGCGAATAAGCACCCTGCCCAACGCCCTGTACTCGTGTTTGCTGACTACGACATTGCCACGTACGTCGACGCTTCGACAGTGGTGCTCTAGATCAAACAATCCGGCCTTCTGCCAAGCGGCAAGCCATGCATCAGGAGAGGGGTTATCGACTTCACTGCTGCAAATATCATTATCGATCGGCGCTCGCACAAAACAATCCGAAAGTGCGTCGGCAATGAGCGGGCTACCCCGATGGTCCCAGTCGGAGATAAAACCCGTGTCGGTACTCAGCATCCAGTTAACGTCGTCCGTCACCACATGAATCGTACCGCCATCGACTCTCACCGTCGCGGGCGTAATGTCGCGATCAGCGGCAGGCTCTGCAGTCGCCAATATTGTCTGATATCGAGCCAACTCATGCCCCTTTGGCAATGCGGGGGTGTCTTCGATCACGGTAATCCAAAGATCCAAAATACGGTCGGCGGCCGTTTCAAAAGTGCTTAAATCGGCGTCGAGTACGAACGTCAGACGGCCACCTGGCTCGATAACAATGTTGTGCGACCCAGTCGCATGGGTTTCAAAGAGCGAACCGTAGCGCCAATTCAATCGCTCGTTGTCGGTTGATCTAAACAAATGTTCGCTGGTAACCGTGACCGATAAGGACCCGGCCGCTTCTAACACGTTGAAGGTAAACGGTTGCTGCACGCGCCCTGCCTCAAGTAACGCGGGGTGGGGTTGTCGATCGGGAAAGACCAATCCATTAATACAGAACTGCCGATCATTAATGGTGTCCCCAAAGTCGCCACCATAGGCATAGTAGTGAACACCATTGTCGTCGTACTTTGATAACCCCTGATCGACCCAGTCCCAAATAAACCCGCCCTGGAGCCGCGGATGCTTCCGAAATGCGTCCCAGTAATCGGAAAAGTTACCCAGACTGTTTCCCATGGCATGCGCGTATTCGCAGAGAATAACCGGCCGTGCACCCTCTTCGAGTCCCTCTTGCAGTGCAGCCCATCGAGTAATGCTGTGGGCAGGACGGCCAAATGGGGATGGCATGTCATCCTCAACTCGCGCGTACATTGGGCAAATAATATCGGTCGCTGCTGTGTCTGCACCGCCTCCTTCATACTGAATGGGGCGTGACGGATCAGCCTTACGAGTCCACGCATACATCGCATCGTGGTTTCGTCCGTAACCCGATTCGTTCCCTAACGACCAAATAATGACGCTCGGATGATTAAAGTCGCGCCGCACCATGCGACTCATACGCTCAAGATAGGCCGCTGCCCACGCATCGTCGTCCGACAAGAGACTCATCGGAGTAAGTCCGTGCGTCTCAATATTAGCCTCGTCCACGACGTACATGCCCAGTCGATCACACAGCGTGTAAAAACCTGTCTGATGAGGATAGTGCGAGCAACGGATGGCATTGAAATTATGCTGCTTCATTAGTCGAATGTCGGCTTCAACCTGAGCCAGTGATTCGACATGGCCTGTTTCAGGATGATGCTCGTGTTTATTGACCCCTCGGATCATCAGCGGTTTTCCGTTGAGAAGCAGCTGCCCGTCAACAATCTCGCTGGTGCGAAAGCCAATGGTTGCGGCCTCACATTCGTTCACTTGGCCATCACTATCAAGCAGTGACGTGACCAGCCGGTATAGGGTTGGCAGCTCCGCACTCCATGGATTCGCAGAGGGGACCTCAAGCTCTAGACGAACACGGTCCTTGTAGCGTCCACGCTCGTCCACAGCTGGCGTGCCCATTGGCTGCTCATGACGCAGCACTTGCACCCCATTTGCATCAAACAGACAGACTTGAACACGACCGGAATGAGGTCGATTACACAGCACTTCGACCTTCAGAACACCGGCTTGATAGTGCTCATCGAGGGTGGCTGTCACCCGCAGGTCGGTGATATGAACCTGTGGCTTAAAGAGCAGGGATACGCTGCGATAAATCCCAGAAAGATTCCACATATCCTGATCTTCTAGGTAGCTACCATCACAGAGACGCAGGACCATGACGGCCACCTGATTATCCCCTTGATGAACCAAAGCACTAATGTCGAATTCAGCGGGCAGTCGACTGTCTTGCGAATAACCTGCAAGTTGCCCGTTGCACCACACGAGGAAGGCACTGTCGACACCATCAAAAATAAGCCGAAGCTGACCACTAAGGTCCTGCTCTTCGAGAAAGAAATCACGTCGATAGCAGCCCGTAGGGTTTTGTTCTGGCACTTCAGGCGGCGTTACAGGAAAGGGGTATTTGACGTTGGTATAAACAGGTCGTCCATGACCTTGGAGCTGCCAATTGCCGGGCACCTCGACCGTGTCTGTCGTCAGCGCTGTAGCCGGCCAATCGCCAGGCACGTCGTTGGGCGATGAAAAATACTCAAACTGCCATAAGCCGTCTAACGAACGTCGAGAACTCGAGGGCACAGCCGTTTTAGCGTCTTCGCTCGCACGCCAACTGTGTAGTGGCGAGTGCGCCGCGAGGCGCAGCCAGCCGGTCACTTCTGGCGTTTGCCAAAACGCCAAGGCCTTCAGGTGAGAAAATGGCTGGTGCATATTAGAAATCACTTTTCCTTAATGGCGATAAATACTCGCAGCGTAGCGCCGAGCTCAAAACGGCACGTTGTTCGGGATGACCCTCATGCGCATCATCCGCGCCTCGAAACTAGCTGATCAGCGCTTTGCGAGCAATGCTCACCAGCCAAGCGTTTACTCATCAGTCTGTCCTTACTCTTGGCTGTGAACTTGCCCTACCCCAGCGCGACACGCGCGCAAAACGAGACATTAAAAACTAAACACAGACCCTTACCGTATTGAAAAAGAAGCGACACATCTGGCGCAGACAGACATATTGCGCTTTTACCGACCAGTCCGCCCAGCGGATACGAGACGACGACTATGGACAACGATCTCAAGCGATCTACCGGCTGGAAATACGCGCTACCCGCAATTGCGCTCTTTTTGCCCTCGTTTGTTAACGCACAGCCCCAAGAACAATACCCTCCTTTTGATGCAATGGACGTATTTGAGCTTGAGTGGGCGTCGGACCCCCAGGTTTCGCCAGACGGTCAATCCATTGTTTATGTTCGACGGTCCTTTGAAATCATGAGTGATACGGGACGAGCTGATCTTTGGGAGGTGTCCGTAGAGGGAGATCACCACCGACCGCTCGCGACGACGTCAGGACGGAGTACGTCACCGCGGTGGTCGCCCGATGGCAGCAAACTTGCCTTCATCTCCCGTGAAACCGGCTCCTCACAAATTCACGTCCGCTGGATGGATACCCAACAGACAAGCGTCATCTCAAACCTGCAGCAATCGCCGTCTGATTTAGCGTGGTCACCCGATGGCAAGTGGCTGGCCTTCACCATGGAGGTGAAGAAGAAGACCCAGTCGATTGCCAAACGACGGACCCCACCAGAGGGTGCGCGCTGGGCAGAGGCACCCGTGACTGTGACGACCACGCGCTATCAGGTCGATGGCCGAGGCATTGTCGACCCAGCACACCGACACGTGTTCGTGATTCCGGCCGAAGGCGGCGTTGCGCGACAGCTTACTGACGGTGACTTTAACCACTCCGGGAGACTGGCGTGGACTCTGGACAGCAAAGAGATATTTTTCTCTGCTGATCGATCCGAAGACTGGGAACTGCGCAGCGATGAAGCCGATATTTATGCGGTTGCGCTGGCCAACAGCCGCCTCAGACAGGTCAGTGATTCTCCAGGCGCCGAGCGCAATCCCGTCATGGCGCCCAACGGCAAAACGCTCGCCTTTAATTACGAGCAACGTCGACCGCTGGCGTTTACCCCAAACCGAATTGCCTTACTGGATCTACAAACTCAGGGCATGACAATCCTGACAGACACGCTCGATGGTGACGCAAACAGCATTCTCTGGGCTGAAGACAGCCAATCGCTGTACTTTTTGTTTGATGAGCGTGGGACGCGACACATTCGAAACATCACCAGAAGTAAAGTCGTTACGACCGTTGCAGACAACGTAGGCGGAACGACGATTGGACGGCCCTACCTTTCCGGCGGCTTCCACCGTGCAAATGGTGTCGTTGCGTTTACCCAGGGACGTCAACATCGGCCCAGTGATGTGGCGATCATCAAAAACGAGAGACTCGAGGTCGTGACCGCATTGAACGACGACCTTCTGGATTACCGCGCTCTGGGCAAGGTCACCGAAGTCACCTATCAATCGTCATTCGACGGTCAAGAGATTCAGGGGTGGTATGTCACGCCACCGAACTTCGATCCGACTAAAAAGTACCCCCTCATTTTGGAAATTCACGGCGGCCCTCACCTCGCGTACGGGCCCCATTTTTCTGCCGAATTACAGTTAATGGCCGCCGCCGGCTACGTCGTGTTTTACAATAACTATCGTGGCAGCCTGTCATACGGTGAGGACTTCGCACTCTTGCTGCAGTACAAGTACTCAAGTGTTGAGGACTTTGCTGACCACATGTCGGGAATTGACGCCCTGATCGAGAAGGGCTTCGTCGACAAAGACAACTTGTTTATCGCAGGCGGAAGCGCCGGGGGAATAGCCGCTGCCTACGCGGTTGGACTGACTGACCGCTTCAACGCAGCCGTTGCCGCCAAACCGGTCATTAACTGGATCAGCAAAACACTCACTGCTGACTCCATGGTCGGACAGATCTATCACCAGTTTCCAGGCCCGCCGTGGGAGCACTTCGAGCACTACTGGAAACGTTCACCGCTCTCCTTGGTGGGTAATGTCGTTACACCCACCTTATTGCTCACAGGTGAAGAAGACCGACGCACACCCATGTCAGAAACTGAGCAATTCTACCAAGCACTGCGACTGCGCGGCGTCGATTCAGCAATGGTGCGACTGCCTGGTGCGTCCCACGGCATTGCGAGCAAACCCTCGCGACTGATCACAAAAGTTGATCATATTCTCGCCTGGTTTGAGCGCTACAAAGGCCGTCAAAGCACCCGAGATTAAGCGCAGCACTCGATTAAGAATGACAGGAGCCTCGATGAGCCCCTCGTTACGCCCAACGCGCGCCGGGCCACGAAGCCCGGTCATCGTGTCACGATCCGGCGGCAAGACCCTGTAGGACTTCAGCGTACATCTCGATCGCGTCGAACAGGTTTTTCAGTCTTAAGTTTTCATCCTTTCCGTGCTGGTTGTTGTCGTGATTAGCAATCGGAAGAATCACAATCGGTGCCTCTAAATTATCCTCAAACAGGTAGATCGGCAGAGACCCTCCCATGGTCGGGGTAATTAACGTCTCTTGATCGCCTAAACGATCCAGAATGACTTTCAATTCGGAAACAACCTCAGCGTCGATCTTTGTGCGAAACGATCGGTACCCACCTGGACGCGCGACCATCTGAAGATGGGTTTCACGGGGAGCGCTTGTTGCCGGGCCGTTTCCCGAGACCGTCATTCCCAGACCCTCAAAGTGACGTTGCAATGCCGCGAGTAAGACTTCAGGCTGTTGCCCGGGCACCAATCTTAGGTTCAATGAGGCCTCGGCTGTCGGTTCGATAATATTGCGTGACTCGGCACCCACGCCACCGCCATCGAGTCCCTTAACGACAATCGCCGGACGCATAATAGAAGACTCTAGCCGCTCGTCAGCCACTTCGTTACCGCCCAGTCCCAGTTCAGACCGAAGCCTGTGGTCAACAGCAGGCATTGCCGCAATGGCCGCTGTCTCTAAGCGTGATATAGGACGAATATCATCCAAGAAACCCTTAACCACAACCTGGCCCGAGTCATCTTTGAGTGAGATCAATAATTTCATCAATATTTCGTTCGGATTAGGTGCCCAATTACCATAATGCCCAGAGTGCAGCGGTCGGTTCGGCCCAAACGTCGTCAGATCAACGGTCATGCTCCCTCGAACACCCAACACCAGCTGACGGCGTCCCGACTGATGCATAGGGCCGTCGCAAAACAGCATGACATCAGCGTCTAGATCATCCGCGACTTGTTCGAGAACGCCCGCAAGTGTCGGGCTGCCGCGCTCTTCTTCTCCGTCGAGCAACAGTTTAATTGTGATGTCCGGCATATCGTTTGCCGCAACCAGCGCATCGATCGCTGCCATGAGCGCAATAACAGGCCCTTTGTCATCGCCCGCAGCCCGCGCGACAATTCGCCAGTTTGGATCGAACTCGTCCTGATCCCAAGGTAAGGCTTTTGCCTTGGGGCTCAGCGGATTCGACGTCCACAACGTCGGCTCAAATGGGGGCGATGACCACTGACTGGGAATGACCGGTTGTCCGTCGAAGTGCGCGTAGATGAGCACGGTGGGCGCGTCTTTTGACCCGCGACGCTCAGACACTACATAGGGCGCGCCGCCTGCTGAAACAATTGTTGACACAAATCCGCGTTTGGCCACATAGCTTTCGATGAACCGAGCGTTGTCCATCATGTCCTCGACGTTACTGGCGACATTGGGGAAGCTCAGAAACGTACGGAAATCTGAAATAATGCGGTGGGTGTTTTTCACATGGTAATCGCGCGCAATCATCGCACCCTCTTGGGCGGATGCTCGGGCGGTTAAACTGAGACAGACAATGACACAAACTGCAGTGACGACGCTCATTAACTTCATCGAATGATCTCCGGTGCTAGGAGGTGTAACACTACCGCTTAACAGCACGATTCCCAAACCACTCAGAATTGAGCCCACATGGGTTTACAGCCTACCCCCGGGTCGTTGAAGATAAGAATCGCGCGAGCTGCTCGTAAGCCATACCGTCTTGTTAGAAAATAAAGAGCGCTGTTTATGACGTCGTCCCGTTCTATTCCGCTGATTAACCTTAAGGACTCAGACGACACGATCTTGCCCGTTCTAGAACAGGCACTGACAGAGATCGGTTTCGTCATGGTTGAAGGTCACAGTGTGTCAGAGCACCTCGTGCGGACGATGCGGCAACAATTAGAAGCCTATTTTTCTCGGCCACTCAGCGAAAAGCTGGCGGACTGTATTACGCCTGACAACTATCGCGGTTACATCCCCCTTGGATTTTTTTCACCCAATAGCCACGGAGCTTCGCGAGACCAATACGAGGGATACAAACTTCATAATGAGACAGCGCCAGATGATCCTATCTGTTCGGTCTGCGATCTCTACGGACCCAATCGATGGCCGTCCATGCCCGCTCAGTTACAGGAAACAACTCAGGCGTATTGGAAGGCTTGCGAGACAACGAGCCAGCACTTACTGCGGCTGATCGCAAAGATCATGAATGTTGAGATCGACGGGTTTCTCAACCTGTTTGAACAACCGCTGACCAACATGACACTGCTCCATTATCCTCCCCAAAACGAGGGTGATAACGGCTTTGGCATTCATCCCCACAAAGACACCGACGCACTCACGCTGCTCTTCCCAGACGATGTGGGCGGCCTCTGGCTGCGCCCTCATGATGACAGTGAATGGCTGGAAGTGAAGGCGCCCTCCCACGCCATGGTGGTTAATATTGGCGACCTCTTAGAGCTATGGTCGGGTGGCCACTTCGTCTCCACACCCCATAAAGTTGTGAATATCTCGGGGAAAGAACGCTACAGCTTCCCATTCTTCGTCGTACCGCGACACGATGTCGTCGTCTTACCACTCGTGGCCTGCCAGCCGGGGTTTCATCGCCACCCAGTCCCAGTCGGTACGGTCTCCCGAGAGGTCTGGCGCACCAATTGGCCCGACACTGTCGCTGATGAAGCAGGATTTGATCTGGGTACGCTGACCGATCACTAAGGTGATTATTCGAGAGACAGGTCACCGCTAGCTCAAGCACACGCCTGTATTTAACGGCCAGGGGGGTCGTTAACGCGACCTCAGCCGGAAATAAACATAAAACGGCGCAAGCATCAGTAATGTGATTAAAGTAATCAGCAGCGGCTCTCGCAGCCCACCCCTTACTGTATTTAAGAAAAGTTGCTCCAGGTGCCCGTAACCCGGAGGTATGGGGAGTACCTTGTTGTCTGCGGTGTATCGCTCGTAGGCCGAGAGCATGGTCTGCAATCGCTCAGGCAACTGACGTGATAAGTCGTGTGTCTCTCCGGGGTCCCGCTTAATGTTGAAAAGCCGCCAACGCGCATCTCCCAGAGGCCTGCGGTTTAAAACGATTTTATAGTCCCCTTGAAACAAGGCTGCGTTGCCCGCAAGCTCGTAACCCACCGCGTCGTTTTCTGAGTAAATACGGTCAACATCACCCCGTAATAAGGGCACGAGATTTTTCCCAATGATGGGCTCTATGGGTCGCCCGGCGAACCGCTTCCCGGGTGCATTGACACCCGTAAGCGATAAAATAGTGGGGGTAATGTCGGTGACAAACGAGAATGCGTCACTCAAAATACCCTGTCTCGGAAGTGACGCACCCGCCACAATCATCGGCACCCGCATTCCGCCCTCTCCGACGTAAAACTTGTAGTCCGCGAGCGGGCTAACGGCGGCGCTGGCAAAGCTCGGGCTAATAGAGCTGTAACTCCCCTTCAGACCAAGAGTCTCATACTCACTGTTGTACCCCAGTGAGCTCAGCATCCTTCGCGTGGCAAAGTTATCCGGATCACTCGGCCCGGACGCCTCAGCCCCGTTGTCAGAGGTAAAAATAAATAAGGTATTTTCAAACAGCCCTTGCGCTTTGAGATGCCGAACCAGTCGCCCGATGTGATGGTCCATCGCTTCAACCATGCCGGCGTACACCGCCATTCGCTTGGCCTCGTAACGCTGGCGTTCTTCATTCAACGCGCTCCAACTGCCGGTCGTCTTCATATCCACCAAGTCGATACCTGGCGGCGTTACGCCCAGCGCTACGGCGCGCTGGTAGCGCTGCTGGCGAATCGCTGTCCAGCCGTCATCGTAAACGGCCATGTAGGGATCAATAAATTTCTGGGGCGCCTGCACCGGTATGTGCACAGCCTGAAAGGGGAGGTAGGCAAAAAATGGACGACCGTCTTCAGCGTTGCTGTCTATGAACTCAATGGTCTTGTCGACTAAGAACCGAGACGAGTAGAAGTCTTCGGGCAGCTGGTAAACCTCACCGTCTGCGAACCAATGAGCAGCCTTATAAATAGGAATATACGGCCGCTGTTCCCAGTTGTCGGCCCCGGAGTCCGCGAGTGCAACTGTCCGCTCAAAGCCTCTCGTGCTGGGCAAAAGGCCCGAGTCAGTGCCCAAGTGCCACTTGCCGGCCATGTAAGTGTGATATCCCGCATCTTCCAGCAAGGTCGCAACCGTGACCACGTTGCGGCCCAGCACACCCTGATAGTGCGCCGTTTGTTGTTGCTCGGGCGCGAGCATTTCTGGAATATTGGGCACGCCGGCCAGGTGAGCGTCCACACCCGTTAATAGCATGGCCCTTGCCGGGGCACAGTTAGCGGCCGTGTGGTAGTTGGTAAAACTGACGCCCAGCTCCGCGAGGGCCGACAGACTGGGCGTATTAATCTCACTGCCGTATGACGCGATGTCTGAAAAACCCAGATCATCAGCCAAAATTAAAACAACATTGGGCGGGTCATTTTTTCCTGGCTGAGCGTGAACGGAATCTATTATTTGGCCCGTCAGACCATTTGATGCCTGTGCAGACGCAATCAAGAGATGGCTCAACAACGCAAGACAAAGCGTACGCATTGCCTTCACGTCACTCAGCACGGTCGGGTAAACGACGAGAAGCAACCAATATTATCAACGCAACGACAATCTCCGGCATAATAAGATTCATCGGCAGTGCCGCATCGTGTATGAGCCAAGCCAGCACTCGACTCAGCGCGGTCAGCGACAGCAGGATCATGGGTGGGTAGTACCAAAATCGACGCTGAGTCACCACCGCAGTCAGAATGCAGATGCCCAGTAGCAGAAAAAACGCGGCCATATCACCGATCTGTGAACTCAGACCGACACCACTCTGGAGCGTGATTCCAAAGTCAGGGGCAATACCTTGAGGAGCCAATAACCAGCGCAAACCCATGACCAAGAACAACACCCCGGGCAACAATACCGAGAGCCTGAGAATAGTATTCATAATCACTCACCACGATCCGAAATCACTTTCATCATACGATGCGCGGTCTCTAATCCCGAGTTTTGATTTTGTCCGGTGACAAACCGTTGCTCATCATCCACCACCACGTGAGTGGCAAAGAAGTCACGAAACGCAGTCTGTTGCTCGTAGATGACACCCGCTTTACGCAGTTCAGTCTCCGGATGCAGTGGCGTGACCTCGATCCCAAGTTCTTTAATCTGTTTATCCGAAACGCCCGTCATTCTGCGTCCAGCGATCAATTTATTTCCGTCGATGTCCTGAGCGTTGACCAGCCCTAAAACCCCGTGACAAACACCACCGATGACCGCCTTTCTCTCACCATAATAGGACGTCGAAACCTGCGCGCCTAACTCGGCGGACTGGGCTAGATCGTAGGCTGCGCCCCAACCTCCAGAAATAAAGACGAGATCGTACTGCGTAATATCAACCTCAGAAATAGCTAACGAGTTCGCCACCTTTGCTTGCGCAATAGGATCCTCAAGATAGCGTTTGTCCTCTGGGCTTCGGACGATGTAGTTCAAGGTTTGCGGATCAATGGGGATCTGCCCACCTTTAATGCTCGCCATATCGACGTCCATTCCACCGTCCGTGAACACGTAGTAAGGGTGCGTAAACTCAGAGGCCATGACGCCCGTTTCAGGGCCTTGTGCCTCCCCGGGCGCGGAGAGTGTATTGTGGCTTGTCGTAATGATCAGTGCTCGCTTCCCCGATAAGGTAACCGAGTCGCCCTCATAGGCAGGATGTAAACCGCCTTTATGTAATAGGGTTGGCAATGCGATAGCGACTACAACGGCAAGCCCCACGACGACCGCTAGACCTTTGACTGTTTTATTCATTAATAAGTGCCTCGTGTTGTGGGCCAGAGCTCGGTTGTTGCGCAATCAAATATTGGCATATCTTGTGCCATATTAAGCGGGAGTGATAACGACTGCAACCCGGGGCTCGCGAGGCACTCACAGAGCTAAGACAACCCACTCGCGCCAACTTAGCGCCTGAAGGGTTTAAACGTCGCCATCTGAGAGAACGCCGCTGAATAACGGTGAGGAAAATTAGACGTGCAGAGCCCTTTCGACCGCCCTGCAGCATCTTCAGGCTGTCGTTTGGCGCGTGCAGAGAGTGCGTTATTATGAACATGTCTTGCAGTGATGCATCGCGCCAACCACCGGCGCTTGAGTGTCGCTTCAGGCGCGCGTTCAAAGAGCAGAGACAGAGGTCCGTTGATGAGTGACTTACCGGTGTACATGATCGTCAACCTTCAGGTTACCGATGCTGACACCTACCGCATCTATGAAAAGGGCTTCTTCGGCCTGCTAAAAAAATACGAGGGGCACTTCGTTACCTTTGACGACGATCCTGTGACCTTTGAGGGGCTCGCGCCCAGACAAGGCAGAATGATCATTTTCCAATTCCCCTCTGAAGAAAAGGCGCGCAACTGGTTTGATGATCCAGAGTACCAGTTACTTTCTGAGAATCGCCGCGCAGGGACAAAGCTCGAGTTTCTTACCATGGTCCGGGGGTTACCCCCACGACAATGAACAGGCGCTCGTTTTTAAAAGTCACGGGATCCGCGTTTGCCGCCTTGGCTGCAAGCGGGTGTGTTGTTCGCCCCACAGGGGAGCGCTTGTTTATGGCGCCCACGGCTTATGGTGAGCTCCAGTCGGACCCCAAAGGTCTAATCGATCTTCCGGAGAACTTCGTCTACCGAGTCATCTCCAGCTTGGGTGATCCTATGTCTGACGGTGCAACAGTGCCAAACAAGGCAGACGGTATGGGGTGTTTTGACTTGGGTAACGGGCAACTGGCCCTGGTGCGTAACCACGAATTAGTGGCAACCGACGACAGCGGTGGTCCATTTGCTGTGGGCTTTGGTTCGAAAGATGGCGAGTTTGTCCCTGGCGGTACAACACACGTTATTTTGGACGCAAAAACCTTGACGGTCACCGATCAATTTCGATCGCTTGGCGGCACCCTTCGCAACTGTTCCGGTGGCATCACACCCTGGAATACGTGGCTCACCTGCGAAGAGTCACCGACAGGGCCAGGCCAGGAGTTCGGTGAAGGCTTGAGTAAAAATCACGGGTGGGTCTTTGAGGTGCCGGCCAATGCCAGTGGATTGGTCGCACCCGAGCCACTTTATGCGCTCGGACGGTTCAATCACGAAGCAGCTTGTGTGGACCCCAATACCGGCTTTGTGTATCTGACGGAAGACCGCAATGACAGTGTGCTCTATCGATTTATCCCCAAACAACCGGGCCGGCTAGCGATGGGGGGGCGTTTGCAAGCGATGCAGGTAGAGGGCGCTCCAGACCTTCGCAATTGGTCAGCGGCATCGTTGAGACCCGGTGATATCAGCACTGTCAATTGGTTGGATCTTGATGACGTTGAGTCACCAAAGGATGATTTGCGCCACCGGGCCCGAGCCAAAGGCGCGAGCCTCATTGCTCGAGGTGAGGGTGTTCATATGGCCCAGGGAGAGGCTTATATTTGCTCTACCAGCGGCGGCGCGGCCCGACTGGGCCAGATCTTACGTCTGCATTTGAGCGACGCTGGAGAACGAGATCGTCTTGAATTATTTTTCGAGAGCGTCTCAGCCAATCAATTCAACTTTGGTGACAATCTGACCGTCGCCCCAAACGGACACCTCGTGGTCTGCGAGGATCAATACACGGAAAAGGTCGACAACTTTCTGCGCGGTATTACGCCTCAGGGAAACGCCTATCCGTTGGCCAGACTCAGACTTCAAACGGAATTCGCCGGCGCGTGCTTTTCACCCGACGGGACCACACTTTTTGTCAACGTTTACGCCCCCACCCGGACACTGGCGATAACAGGCCCTTGGGATCAGTTCATCGACACCGTCAACGCATAAAGCACAAATGAAAGCTTCTCTATCGTGGAATCATCGTATTGAGAACGCCTAATTAAACGACAGTCACCGACTGTCCCGCTCTGACTGCTCCTTGCTTGATCACCTTCGCATAGACCCCTAAATTACCGTCTGCCTCCTTGACGAGGTGACGCATAACCTCGGTATCCCGCGGGAGATCTGCGGTCGCATGGGTCGTCATGGAGCAGCGCGGGCAGGTGTCCACTATTTTGAGAACAGCGTCACCGACGTGGAGCTCGCGGCCAATCCAGTCCTGCTCGGGATACGCCGCGTCTGATCCCACCACATTGAGTATGAAATTAGCCCTGAAACGCCTTGGATCGAAGCGTGAAGTCGGCGCACGCACTGAAAGCGTATTTAATGACTGTCGAGTCGCCAACATAATCGGGAACGCGTCAAAGTAAGTCCCGGGTGGCGACTCAAACTCCAAGACCTCACTAAACGCACTGAGGTCGGGCAATGGCTCTTCGGGAAGACGTCCGAAGAGTGTTCGCAGTTCCTCCTCGAAATCTGCGCTATCGGGTGCACCCCTTCGGTAGTGCTCTAGATTGTCCGCCGGCAAAAGCGGCCACAGTGAGACGGGGTGCTCTAATTTTTCTGACAACCACGTATTAATGTCGGTGTCGCTAGAGCGACAAAAACTCCCGTCCGGCGCTTGAATCTCGGCAACGCCGACATGAGATGTTCGAGCACTGAACAACATGAGTTGCGGAATTTTTTTTGCGCCTCGTATGCCCCCGCGCTTTTCGTCTCGCGTCGCCCAACTCCGATCCCCTGGAATACCCTGCTTCGAGAGAGTGGTCTCGGTAAGACACTCGCCCAACATTGATTTAACGGGATAACGGCAAATTTCTTCGAGTGTAATTTCTGACATAGTCGGTGCGCTCTTTTTTTAATTTGGCGACTGCTCCCTCATGGGGCGGTCCATGCTCATGACCTCTTACTGGAGGCAGGCGCGGCAGTGTGACGCCAGCACCACAGTACATTTTCTTGCTGGAGTGCGCCAGAAATGGCAACTCTAAAAAGTGACAATTTAGGTGTTCCATTTTTGAGTTTAGGCAAGGCTAAATCGTTACAGCCCAGTCCTAAAAAATACTCGTATCCTTGCCGACATTCATCAGGGAGTAACACACCATGTTTAAATTAAATGCCGTAATTTCCGCGTTCATACTCGCAGTATTGTTGTCTGGAACCGCACACGCCTCCAGCAATGTCACCGAGGCGTACAGCTATTGTAAGTCAGCGGTGAAAGAAAAGTTTGGCGACGAAACCCGAATCACCATGAAGGGCAGCAAGAAGTTTGCAGGCACCATGACCGTCAAATTATCGGTCGTCCCCGTCGGTGAGTCGCGTCAGCGTATGCTGTGCAAAATTGACGCGTCCAAAGTGAGTAACAACTTGGTGCTGACAGATCGTAAGGGCAACGCACTCTAAACCGAGGCAATGGATGGAACAGCTTAACTGGGACGACCTTAAAGTACTTTTAGCCTGCAGTCGTTTTGGGTCTACACGATCGGCGGCGGCAGCGCTAAAGGTCAGTAACAGTACGGTTCACAGAAAGCTGGAATTGCTGGAAGATGCCGTCGAGGGCCGTTTGTTTGATCGGACACCCGACGGCCTTCTCGCCACGACGTTGTGCGAGGAACTACTGCCCATCGCCAAGATCGTTGAGGACACCATTTCAGACGGTCAACTCCGACTAACGGGTCGCGATGCGCTTCTCGCCGGAAAACTCAAGGTGTCGCTGGCTAATTTTGCGCCCATGAATGCCATTCTTTTCGAGAAGCTCAATGAGTTCTCTGTGAGTTACCCTCGAATTCAGCTCGACGTGAAAGCCTCTAACGACATCGTCGATCTCTCGCGCCGAGAGGCTGATTTTGCCATCCGCGGGTTACCCGTCGGTGAGCGCCCCCCTCGCGATATCGTGGGCATTAAGTTAGGACTGTTGACGGTGGGTTACTACGTGCACCGCGATCTACTGACCGACGCACGGCTGGGACGACGTGAACTCACGTACATTAATACCGCAGAGGATCTTCCCTCTCAGCTTCCCAAACCGAGCGATCTTGGTATTGCCGTTAAGCACTCGATCGACGGCGGCATCGCCCGACGCGAAGCCGTGCTCAATCAAATGGGAGTGGGCGCTCTGCCGTGTTGCACGGTGCAGGATGACAGCGACATTATTCGGCTACCAAACACACTGAGCGTACCCTACTTTCACGTCTGGCTCCTCTACCACAAGGACCTGCGACAATCCGCACGGGTGCGAGCACTGTTCACACACCTGTCGAGTCTTGAAGACTCTTGGCCCGACGCCTGGGTTGGAATACGCCCTTAGGAAGATGGGCCAGAGGGTGTGATGATCGCAACCACTGCAAATTCTGAACGCTCACCAACCCACACCCCACGTTAATCATCACTCAGTCACTGACCATAGCGGCAAGACGGTTGGCCAGTGCTGACTTTAGCGCCGCGCTAAAAGCGTGACACGTCTTCTTTTGGCACTTAAACTGCCAAAAAATGAGACGCTCCTTCTTTCTCCCTACTTATTTGCGCCATTACGGAGGCAACGCCCATGAATGTCGAGAACAGCGTGATTCCAACACAGACTCAAATGGCAGAATTTCTAATGCCAGGCCCAGATGGGTCGATCTTTATGGTCAATTTGCTAAAGCTCAAAGACCAAGCCGCTTATGAGGACAACAGAGAAACTAAACTCACTGGAAAGGAGGCTTACGCAATTTACTCCGCAGGTGTGACCAAAACATTAGCGCAGGTGGGCGGTAAACTCGTTTTTTCAGGTGACGTTAGCCGACTCATGCTTGGGGAAGTTGAAGAGCTGTGGGACTGTGTCGCCATTGCCCAATACCCCTCTAGGGCCTCGATGCTGGAGATGATGCAACTCAAAGAGTATCAAGAGATTGCCGTGCACCGAAGCGCAGGTCTTGCCGGTCAGCTCAATATTGAGACGACCGATACTACGGATATGTTCTGACGGCAAATGCGCGGCCATACCACCCTATGCATGATCGCAATGACAGATGTCGTGATTGTTTGATGTTCAATATTCCGGCTCACTGCACGAAGCCGGTAATCGCTGTCTTGACTCGATGTTTCGACGGTTAACGCGGGTGCTCGCACAGACCTATTAGTGATACACTGTATCGCAACCGGCACTTAAGAGCTCGCGTAGCCCATGACACTAACGACTAAATCTTCCGCCGCAGTGTTGTTAGACGCGGAACATCGGTGTGAAGATACCGGTGTAAAACTCACGAGCCGCAGGAGACAGGTGCTCTGTGCGCTGCTGCAAGAAGATCGTGCTTTGTCTGCCTATGAGCTGATGGAAGTGTGCAATCGGGAGAGTAACGAACCCATGCCCGCCATGTCAGTTTACCGGATACTGAGTTTCTTGGAGGAGCAGTCGCTGGTCCACAAGCTCAGTACAGCCAATAAATACGTCGCCTGCTCCCATATCACCTGCACGCACAAGCACTACAGTCGCCCCCAGTTCTTAATTTGTAATGACTGCACAAAAGTACAAGAAGTAGATATCAGCTCAGAGGCGCTTGTGGCTATGGAGCAAGTCGCACAAACCGCAGGCTTTCATCTTGAGAGTCGCCAACTAGAGCTATCGGGCACCTGCAACGATTGCCGAAACAGCCAGTAACGCGAGTTAACAATGAAATTTACGACCGAAAAAAATCGACCGATTGCTGATGTAAGCGCTGTAGGGCTCTCATCGCTTTGTCTCGTGCACTGTCTCATGCTGCCAGTCGTTGTGTCTGTGTATCCAGCGACCATCGCGGTGACGCTCAGCGACGAAGTCTTTCATCTCTTTATGGTCTTGATGGCTATTCCCGTCAGTGTATTCGCATTATTTTTCGGTTGTCGGTCGCATAAAAATTATCCGGTTGGACTGACCGGCGCCCTCGGCATCTGCCTATTGTTCATGTCGGCTTTCCTACCGCATGAATTTGTGGGCGAAACGGGTGAGCGCCTTTTAACGGTGTCAGGAGCACTGAGTCTGAGTGTCAGCCATATTCTAAACTTCCGGCTCTGCCGAAGCGTCAAATGTTGTGATACTGAGGACTCGATCGCGAATCATTGAACCCATCGTGACCTCGCATTTCAGTCAAGCCTCCACAGTATTGGAAACAACGCCTGCCACTCCCAATCTAGTCGGCAAGATCAGGCCTCGCAGCAACGCTATTGGCCTCGGTTTTGACCGTAGCTCAGGGACACAATACGGCTGAGCTCCGATAAACTTCGGCCACTTTGCGCACGCAGCTCATTGAAAAAAGACTGGGTCGCGTTTAATGCTCGAAGGCTCCCAATGCCCGAGTCAACGATGCCGTTATTGCGTAAAAAGCCCTCGACATCTGACGTCAACAAGAATGTGTCAAAGCCGATGGACCTCAGAGCGTATGGGCCCGTGTTTCCACCCAGTCGACTGCCCTTCTTCTTGAGGTACAGCCACAGTCCGATAACATCTTCCTCAGGCCAATCAGCGATAAATTCACCAAATGCTTGACCCTCTCGCCGCTCCACGTCGTCAATCATTAAAGCATTTTGCGGAATCGTCTTAACTTTGTTGAAGTTCCTAATAATTCCAGGATCTTTCGCCTTACGCTCCAGCATTTCGTCAGGCATCATCAGTAATCGCTCGATGTCGAAGCCCCAAAAAATCTCTTCGAAATTCGCCCATTTATTATCGACCACACGCCACACGAAACCCGATTGAAAGATTTTGCGCGTGAACTCCGCAAGGTACCTGTCAGAGCCCAACGCGGCCAATTGGACGTTCCTCGGTGACGCCGGCAGCAGCGCTTCCAACAGCGCCTCTCCGCCCTTTCGCTCACAAGCACGTTCATAAATTGAGATGTAATCAGGATAAGTCATGCCCGTTAGTGTAGCCTTAAACGTAGTCGAAAGTGCTTTCTAGGATCATAACAACCGGACGAGCATAGGGCGCCGATCTGGCCATGCGTGCCCAAATAATTTGCGTTTCAAGTGAGGAATTTAAAATGGACAGCTTTGCAGTGATTGGGTATGTCTTCGGAATGCTGGGCCTCGTTGCGTTTATAAGAGTAGAGAAATTAACCAAAACCTTGAAGGCGCAAGGCGTCCTCCCTGAAGACTATAAAGAAAATTAAATCTCTTGCTGTGTGGCGATTCGACCTGCTGGCCATCGCCCCCTCAGACAAAACACTCACCGAGCCCCTTAACACCGACAACTCCGTCAAGAGCGACACCGAACGACAAACTTGAACGCGCGCTGTTAGTCACGCACCTATTATGCGGCCGATATTGATATGATATATTATATCTTATTATTCCCCTGCTTTTCAGCCGCGTTGAGACTCTTAATGACACGTCAGCAAAAACTACCGGTCACCGTACTTTCTGGTTTTTTAGGTGCCGGGAAAACAACCGTACTCAGCCACATACTCAATAATCGCCAGGGCAGGAAGGTGGCGGTCATTGTGAACGACATGAGTGACATCAATATCGACGCGGCCATCGTTCAAAACGACGTATCGCTGAGCCGTAGCGACGAAAAGCTGATCGAAATGAGTAACGGTTGCATCTGCTGCACGCTCAGAGAAGACCTGCTTGTCGAGATCACCACGCTGGCAGAAGAGGGTCGCTTTGACTACCTAGTCGTTGAGTCCACTGGGATCTCAGAGCCACTTCCAGTTGCAGAGACCTTTACGTTTGCCGACGAGAATGGCGCGTCCCTGTCCGATGTTGCCACGCTTGATACCATGGTCACGGTCGTCGATGCCGTCAACTTTTTAAGGGACTACGAACAAGCGCAGTTTCTGCAGGATACTGGTGAGTCGCTCGGGGACGATGATGAGCGCAGCGTTGCTGACCTCTTAGTCGATCAAGTTGAGTTCGCTGACGTGATATTGATCAGCAAGACTGACTTAGCCAGCCAAGATGATATTAAACGGCTCGAGGCGATCCTTCGAACACTCAATACGAACGCCAAAATACTGCCCATAGCGTCGGGCGAAGTGGATATCGATGAAGTGATCAGCACCGGCCGCTTCGACTTTGAGCGTGCACAACAGGCACCGGGCTGGCTGCAGGAAATGCGCGGTGAGCATGTCCCAGAAACCCTGGAGTATGGAATATCAAGTTTCAGTTACGGCGCTCGCCGACCGTTTCACCCCGCGAAGTTCTTCTCCTTTCTCCATGACACAAAGGCCTATGGAACGCTGCTGCGCTCCAAAGGCTACTTCTGGCTGGCGACTCGACCAGAGTATGCGGGCCAGTGGAGCCAAGCGGGCGGAATAGCCCGCTACGGTTTCGCTGGCATGTTTTGGTCAGCGATCCCGAGAGAGCGATGGCCCGATGACCCAGAGTACCTCGACAGTATTCAAAAGAGTTGGGTTGAGCCCTTTGGAGACATGCGCCAAGAGCTGGTGTTTATCGGACAGGGACTGGATGAGACGGAAGTCTGCCAGGCCCTCGACCAGTGCCTTTTGACCGAGGAAGAACTGCTCAAAGGAAGGGATTATTGGGCCACGTTATCTGATCCGTTTCCAAAGTGGGAAGAGGCGTCATGAGTGTTTTAGCAGCAACACTGAAGCGTGCAGAAATCGGTGCTAAAACACGAAGGACTGTTATTGGAGATAACGTTTCCTGCCTGCCCGAAATTTACCAAGACGACGTGAATATGGCCGTCTGGAATCGCTCTTTGGATCCTTTACTTCGCGCCTCGGTTGCCCACCTTGTGTCCACAGATCCGGGCTTGCAGGTCAGTCTAATGACAACGCCCCGATCTGCTTATACAAGCCTTGTGAAGCTCTTACCGGACAGCGATACCCACGTTCTTGCCGAAGATGTTAGCTGCTTAGTCGACATGTTCGCTTACCTTTTCGACATCGAACACGTTGGCCTGCGGTTAACGGTGTTGCGTGGCGCAATGTGCCCACGATTTCACGTTGATAAGGTCCCCTGTCGCCTCATTTCGACCTATGTGGGCCCGGGAACACAGTGGCTAGAACACCGTACGGTAGATCGCTCTAAGCTCGGCCCTTCGGCTTCTCTGGAGTCAGATCATGAGCGTGGCACCTACACAGCGGAGCAGGACATTCGCGTGCTAGAGAGCGGGGCCGTCGGCCTACTCAAAGGCGAGGCTTGGGATGGAAATGAGGGCGCAGGGCTTGTTCACCGCTCCCCAAGCTCCGAAGACACGTCGCGACTGCTGTTGACCTTAGACTTCGGTCGCTGAGAGTCCCTATCGAGCTGCGCTCCGCAAGTGCAGGTCGCATTACAAATGACCTAAGCGGTCTAAGGCTCGCTATTCAGGCACGTCTAGGGCCGGATTTCGGTCAAAAAAGTTACGCGGTTTCAACACGATTTCATCAACCTTTGCGGGCATGACCGGCCAGTCCTCCGCCATCGGGACATGGTGAAAGCCAATTGTCGGCCACGCCACGAGATCGTTATTTTCCAGGACGTCATTATTGCTCGCGTAGTGCGGCAGACCGACTCCCGGCGCGGACTGATTGACCGCCACACCACTGGAGAACAGTTCATCGCGATTGTATTTCGTCACCCACAAATTGTTTTTCAAAAAGCCAGCGCGCTGATAAATGGGATCGTCCAGCGTCACTAGCGGGCGTATATTGGGAAACATCAGCTGATAAGACGTGTCGTAACCCATCGCATTTGTCGAGGTGCCACTCGAAAACGTCAGCAATGCGGGCTTATCGACCTGCATCACCGTTTGCGCCTGTTGCTCGCTTTTTACGGCTTCACGGGTGACACCCCAGACGCCTTGACGGATCGCGTCGTTCGGTTGCCTCACACTCTGTAGGCGCTGCCTGACGAAGTTGTTGTCCGTACCGTCGATATCGAAATCAATACGGTAACTAAAAAAGTGGTCGTGGTTCACCCCCAGTCTATAGGGCGCAATCAACGTGCCAGTCGCCGTTTCAGTCTGGGCCGCAGCGTCTGCAAGTGTCGCAGCGAAAACACCTTTCGTGGCGTCTATCCCTGTTGAAATAAGCCGAATTCGCACCCTGCCATCTTGTTGGAAAACATAGTCTTGGAAATAGTCGTAGTTCCCGATCACCGCCACCATACGAACCACCAGGTTCGTTGCTCGCCGTGAGTTATGTTTCTCGATGCCCGGCACCTCGTCATAAAGCGACTCATGATGACGCCAACTGGGATAGCCCGGATCAAACTCAAAAAGACAGACGCGGTTTTCAGCGATAAAAGGCTCTCCAGCGGCGGTGTGCAGCACAACATTTTGGAAAACGGCATTCGGTGGGCAATCGTTTCCCTTAAGCGCAGTGGCCATGTTGCCAAATCCGTACTCGCCCATGTCGAAGTAGGCGCGATAAAACCAGTGCGTGTCGGGGTCTTGGTATGGCACAAACATCTCAGACATGGCGATCTCGTAAGCGACAGGCCGCACCCCCTCGTCCGTAACAATCCCCACATTGTTTAAAACAGTCCCTTGACGCGGATCGAACCGGAGGTGAAATCGCCAGTTCTGCCAATCGATTTGACTGCCGGTCACCGAAAAATTGGGGCCTTGCTCCTGAGCAATAGCGACCTTATTCAAGGGGGCTCGCGTCTCAAGCGCCGAGGCGTGAAATTCAATAACGTCAAAGTCACTTGGCGGAGCCTCGGCATCAGCAAACGAGTCAACAAATTCGATCAAACGAAGCTCCTCAACATCGAAGAGCACGCTAATCCCTTCGACTGGGCGCGCATAAGCACTGGTCGTCGGCAACAAACCTAAGCCGCTTTGCCCTCGAATATTGAAACAGTCAAAGCGGACCAAACGGTCGGTAACAGGATCGGCAAGGCTTGTAAAAAATCGGCCGACCGTGCGCGGTAAGCACAACCCGTTGCGCGCGCTGACGCCGCGACGTGCAAGAGCCTCCCTCACTTCAGAGAGTGCGTTGACGGCGTCAAGTGCAGTGACTATCTCCGCTCCAACAAGCATCGGTTGACCACTAACAATCGTCTGCGGATCGGACAGTGCACTTGTTTGGAAGTCGTATTGCACTCGATAGGATGACTTTTCTGACCGGTACAAAACATCGGCTCCTCGCGCCGCAACACTGTGCGCGTCCCACGCGAGTGCATCCTGCTTAAGAGGCTCCAGCAAACTGATGCGATTAAAGACCACTTGAGCGTCAACTGCCTCGATCACAGCCGTCGCCACTTCGGCCACTTCCTCACTCGTGAGCGAATGCCAAGGTGATAAGATGCGATCGGTCGTCTCATCAAGTTCTAAGGATTTTTCAGCGCAGGCGACGAGCAGGCCCATACTGAGGAAAAGAGCTGACTTTAGGATTTTCATAAAGCGACTTATTGTTATACGAGACAGCGACTCTACCGCACTGGACTGCGAGCTGTAACAACACACCCTAAAATAATGAGTGCAGTTCCAAGCAATGTTTGTGTGCTTACTGACTCCTCAAAAATCAACCAACCCAAAATTGCCGCCCAGATAAAGGCGGTGTATTCGACCGCAAATAGGCGTTGTGCTTCAACTTTACGATAAGCCATGGACATTAATATTAGTGAGCCAACGGCCAACACACCCGCGGTGAGCGCGCCTGCCCACTGTGCGACGTTAGCCGGAAGTGACGCAGCAAACGGTAAACCCAATGAGAGGACCAAAAGCATAATAAAATTTTGGTAAAACGCGATTTCCAGGGGCTTGGCCACCAGGGCCTGCATGCGCTGCAACACTAAGTAAAGCGCGTACATGACCGCAAACAGGAGTATCGCTATAACGCCGAAAATGTCAGCCTGGACATCTAACAATAAGACATCACCACCCACCATGATTGTGACACCGCCAAACCCAAGCAATGCCGCGATCTTCGCGCCCTTATCAATCGTTTCTCCCAGAATAGGAGCGGCGAGAAACAATGCGATAATTGGCGCGATGAACGTGAGTCCAATCGCTTGTGCTAAAGGAATGCGTGTTAAACCAAAAAAGAGGCAACACAGCATCAGTGCATTCAGGACAGCACGCATAATATGCAGTTTCAGGACTCGCCCTGACGCCATGACCGGTCGTCGTGGCAGATACAGTATTGATGCCACTAAAGCCCCCATTGCAGCTCGCCAAAAGGTCGCAGCGAAGACTCCCATCGCGAGCGCCTGAGCCTTCATAACAGCGTCCATCATGGAAAAAAACAAAATGCCAAGTAACGCCAAAAAAATGGGGTAGTACTCACTCGACTTCACTGAAGCCGCCTCCCCCGACGAGGGCTACGGCGGGACAATTTAGACGGCAAGTAGTCCACAAGGGTGAACCTAATCATCGCTTGACCCAGAGCAATATCGGCGCTCTTAGCGAGTAAAATGATTGGATACATGCCATTGTGCAACGATTGACCGCAGTGTGCTCACCAGAGCAATCGGTTCATCCAACATCAGGTGGTGGCGCGCACCCGGTATTCCAATAATTGGAATGTCGGTTGCACCGCACTCCCGAAGATAATCGGCAGAGTCGTCGTCAAAAAGCTTACTGTCTTGTCCGTAGACAATCGCCTTTCGACCTGGAGCGGCTACAATCGCTTCCGCTTGTTTCAAAATTCGATCGGTGACACCAAAATCACTGTCAAAGACACTGATATCAAACTTCCACGTCCACCCACCGTCCACTTGCTTTAGGGAGTGGTACGCCATGTATTCATTCAGGTACTCCACCGTCACATCCTGAGGCGGCGACAACACAAAACGAGCCCGTGCTGAGGCGTAGTCGGGATAGATTCGATTAGGCCGACTGCGATCTGATCGCATCGGCTTACCGTTTGAAAAGTGCGCCTTGAGCCGCTCGACGCGTAACACCATGAGGTCGCATATAATCAGCCCACCGAAGAGTTCACTATGACGCTCCATGGCGTTCAGGCCTACGTGTCCGCCATAGGAGTGCGCAATGACGATGGGCTTTGCGTCGTGCTCAAAAAGACCTGTCCCGCGGGCAACATCCACGACTTCTTGAGCCCGGATCTTATCCGGGTAGGACTCGCGCGCCTCAGAGTCACCCATTCCAGAAAGGTCATAGGCCACCACGTGGTAGTGCTCTGCTAAAAAAGGCGCAATAAACGCAAAACAGCGCGCGTGTGCTAAGAAACCATGCATCAGCAGTAAGGGCGGATTTTCAGGATTACCCCAGCGAAAATAATGGACCTTACACCCACCTGAGTCGATCCAGCCCTCTTCCCGAGGAACCTGCAACGCACTGACCAGCCAAGCCGGCGCGTGCTGGGTATCTGTGGGAAGTTCACTCGAGAGGCTACAGACCTCGGTTACCTGCGTATTCATAAATATCCATTAACACTTCGGGGTGAGGTGGAAAGCTGGCTCACATCGCAGCGCAACACGCGCTGGTCAAGTCGCCGCGAGCTCACGAGCGCCGTGATTGTATATAAAAAATCTCGTTGCGTGGCTGAACTTACGCACCCAGGTTCCGGGCAGATCGACGATGCAGTAACTCAGGTCTGTTTACTGACAAATGGGGGGTATTGATCAGCAACATTTTCGTAGAGGTAGACCCAGTTTGTGTCTTGCATGACAGCCCGGTGCCGCGCATCTGCAGCGACGTGATTCTCAGGAGCGTACTCAGCATCGCCCTCAAAAAGTACCGCAACGTGACCGTCGTCTTTTGTAAAAATAGGGAATACTTCATGAGGTACCTGCGGTGTCTCACCCTCGGCCATTGCTTCAGTATTGGCGTAGCGCAGTAAGCTGCACAGTGTGATGTAAGTGGGTGGAAGCATACCCAGCTGGCCATTCTCATGCTGCGCCACAGCATCTGCAACGCCGATCCAAGAAAAGTCATGAATCTCACTGCCATCGATCTCGACCTCTGCGCTCTCAGCCAAAGGTGCTGCGTATATCCAGGTCTGAAATCGCTTGGGCTCGACCACAGGGGTCGTCCACCGACTGAGATGAACCATCTTTTTGAGATCAGGTCTGAGCCCACACTCTTCCTCCGCCTCGCGAGCTGCAGCGATTCGGGCAGCCGTATTCATATCGCCATCCGCTTCTTCAATGTCGGCCGGCTCCAGTGCACCACCAGGAAACACCCAGAGCCCACCGGCAAACATTAGCGCCTTGTTACGCTTTAGCATGAGAGTTTCCATGCCATTAGGGGTGTCTCGCAGCAGTACAACGGTACTTGCAGGACGGGCATGGGGAATGTCTGTCACGAATGATCTCCTAATACTTTTTCCAACCGTATCACGATTGTCCGCACGTCGATCTGACCCAAGAGCACTAAAGAAATGCACGCCCCTGAATTGCCTGACCAAACGTCCAAAGACAAAAACAGCCGTAAAGCGCCGAAAACAAAAAAATACTGTATCGCGCCTTACTCGTACTGAGCGCCTGCGGCAAAAGCTGCGCGAACATTGGGATAATCTGCATTGCATGCAAACCAAAAAAGTGAGGCACGCGCAGATCACCACCGTCCGTCGCCCAGCTGAACAACCAAAGACCGTTTGCGTCGGTTGGGCTGGCGTTAACCCAGTGGCTCGACTGCCCCCCCAAGTAAACGCCAAAGCCACCGCCAAAGACAGTCGAGAGGGCCAGACCCATGACGATCGCGAGTCCGATGGGCTGGGTCGTCTTTGCCGTCCGTACGACAGCCCAAGCAAACCATGCGAGCCCAACACACAACCAAACCGCCCCAAATCCCATAAGGGCATACATCGCTGAATATAAGGGGGTTGTCACGTTAAAATGGGACGGCTGGCCTTGCGCCGCTTGTACCATGATGTACAACATCTCTCCTGTGGCGACGAATACCAATGACTGTGGAACCCAGCGGCCTCCAAAGAGGCTCGGCCACGGAATCCGCAGACAGTGCGCGAAGACGAGCAAGGTCGCAAAGTACAAGGCGAGCGAAACGGCAAACTTAGCGGGTTTAGCCCACACCGAAGTCCCATGCAAAAGGCGGTCATCGACCAACATTGCCGCAAAGAACAAGACAGAAAGCCCAAAAAAGCCCAAGGCGGCGTAGACCCAAGCGGGGTTGACGTTTTTAACCGCACGCCAGTCAGTCTCTAGCGCGACGCGATGCAGGGACTGATCGTCAATCATATGCCGCCATTGGAGTGACCCACGTCGACGGCTCAGAGGTCGTCAATCGCGTTGCCGAGCCAATCCATTCTCGTATCGAGCCAGGTGACAAGATGGTCAACTTCTTCTTGGTAGGTGTCATACACGACAGGGTTCGGCCACACGTATTCGCCCAGGGTTTGCCAAATAGAGTCGTTTTCAGCTTGCGCCAGGTTGAGCGACTGAGACCACGTATCGATGCTCTGCTTAATTGCGGGCCGTTGTGAGTCGAAGTAGGCATAACGCTCCTTGACTCGTTCAGCGAACGCCGGATCCTCCAGCATTCGGCTGATCCAGTCATTCCACCTCACCCACCAACCCTCGGGAAAAGTAGCGTCGGCATAGTCGACGTTTCCAAACCCAAGGTCAAAGTCCCAGATGGGCCCCATCTTGATTTTTTCACCCGGAATCCAATGCAGGTAAATACTGGAATACCACTGCGCATCGACATTTTTGGCAATTTCGTTAATCAGAAACCAGTCAACGAAACTGTCCACGTCAGCGTAGGACGCGTAACCCGTCTCGGGGTCAGCAAACTCTGCACTAAAGAGTACGGCTTCGAAGTCATTGAGGTGTTGACGCACCTGACTAAACTCAGGGTCCGCGTAGTCTAGGTTCGGCTCCTTAATATTAATAAGGTAGGTGTCTGTTCGAAAAGAGACGTCGTCCGGATCCAGACGGCTGGGCTGGTCAATTTCAAGCAAAAATCCCGTGTCGCCAATGTCGACCCTGTTACCACCGTCTTCAACTTTTTCAGAGATGTGGTAAATGCCATCATGACTGCCATTTACAAAGACTTCTGCGTAATGTCCGCTGGGTGTCCACGCCAGAGTGCTCATACTTCCCAGCTCAAACGCCAGATGATTTCGCATCAGCGTTTTGTCGGAATACTCGGCAAGAAAGAGCCATTTTTTATCTTCAAGCATTCCAAATAAAGCGCGTTTTGACTCAAGTTTCATTTGATAGGGCTTTTTAGGGTGCTGCCAAGTTGAGTTCCCACGGCCTCTGATTTCCATAACCACTTCATCAACCGAATCGTAATTGCGCCAGCCGTCCATCATAAAGGTGCCCGTGACGTAGTCTTCTTTGGACGTGATGGCGTTATCGGTATTTAGATAAATAATAGGGAGACCCGTAAATCGCGTCAGATCAACGTCGAACGTTCTGGTCACCCCCGACTCATTTTCCACGGTGTAAGACACGACGCCTGTGAGATCTTGGGAGTCCTCCCCAGAGGCCTGTGGTGCGCCATTCACAAGCACCTGAGATCCCTCGAAGGTAAACGTTGGCACCAGCGACGTCACCGCGGCATCACTTGGGAGTCGGGCGGTAAACGTGTCACCGTCAATACTGAATTCAATGTCAGCATCCAGATCTGCGTTATTTTGCGCCAGTAATACAAAGCTTTGTAAAACAGGATCCGGTATTGGAGTGACCGGCACAGGGTCTACCGCGACGGGCTCTGAGGTGGAACCGCCACCGCCACCACAGGCACTGAGGACTAAGATAAGAGGCACTAATACTGCCCATTGATAAACGCGCTGTAACATTTCGAAGTACCACTCTTTGACTACTGCACACACTCTACCTGCCGGTCATGAACGGCGAAGGCTCGCGCAAGCATAGTAGTCAAAGATGCCAGAGAGCGCCAAAGAATCTCTGAGCTTTAGTGGTGCTGCCAATGAACAGTTTGGGCAGTAACACGCAAATACCGGACGAGGAGTTCATCTTGCCGGTGCGTGCAATGCATCGATCGACACCACCGGCACAACCAGGAGGCGTCCTTCCCTGGCGGGCAATCAGAAAGATCGGAAATGACGTCTATTTGGCGTTCGGCATGGTGCATCAAGGGAACCACAAGCTCCTGAAAACCCAGTGCTCTTAGTGACACCACAACCATATTACTGCTCTCCACCATGCGCATGGCCCATTGCCAATCAGGTACTGTAGTGCTCGTGAGCTTTTTACAGGCGATCTGTAAAGCGCCCCCCACTATTAAAAAAGCGGTTTCATAGTCACGCTCGCGCAGGTAGTGAACGCCTTTTTCGATCAGTAACTTCCATGACACATCCGCGGCACCAGGAGAGTTGCAGATTTTGTGTAGCCCTTCGATATCCAAAAAAGTGGGGGTTAAGACACAGGGACTTGACATTATGATCGGCGCCGAGAAGTAGTCATTGCAGGATGCCAAACAATGCTTATTAATGCAAATAATTCTCATTCGCATTAATAAATAATAAAAGTGCGATACTAATAGGTAAATACCCGCTTAGTGTCCAACTGAATGGCCCAAGACTTCGCCGCCTTATTCAACGAATCACACGTCGCTTAATCAAGCGGATAGAAACCTCGAATCACATGGCCCTTGCTCACCCTGCTTATTCTCAGTAAGCGTCACTGTCTCTTCAGCAACAGTGGCAGCAAATTAATGCTGGTGCACAGATGCATAAACAACCCACGGCAAACTAGTCACTTAGCAAACCGAGCGCTTACGTCGCTTTTAGTAATTGCAGCGGTAAGGCCTCTCAAAATTCCAATTATTCCTGCATTTTGGCGCTTTATAGTCGCCAATGCTGTCGAAGTATCGACGATCCACGCCGTCACCGACGCCCTGCCAGCGATAAAGCTAAATTCATCTTCGACAGGCGTCGCAGCCAAACATTCGGCGAGACCGATTACACCGCCCTCACCAAATTCAATAGTCCCTAATCCCCTTTTCGCTATCAGACCCTTTTCAGCTGCG
>CAYVQI010000010.1:0-41183 GCA_964454155.1 uncultured Alteromonadaceae bacterium
ATCGATTGAACCACCTCGTCTTCGTCGTACTTAAGCCAGTGATTTGACCCTGTGCGACCTTCGCTGGGTTTGTAGCCCTCGTCCAGTACCACGCCTGCACGCTTAATGTGCGGTTTGGCCAGCTCTATCAGATAGGCACACTCAATAGGTGATATCACATTGTTGCGGACCGCAACCACGGGATCAGTGGAATGCGTTTGGGCTCCCTCGTACTCACTTTTGAGTTGGATCGTGTCGCTCATGACTTGCGCCTTTCAGTCCGTGCGCCCTCATGATAATGACTGGCGAGGCTCACAGGACTTGATGCTGTTAAATGGATCGTGCAATTTTTGTGATCAGCTGACGAATCCATCGGTGCCCCGGATTATGTTGCAGCAGGGGACTCCATGCCATCTTCAGCTCAAGCGGCGGGATGTCGAAAGGGACATCACGAAGCACAACCCGAGGATTGTCGCGCTTTAAATGTGTGGCGCGCGTGGGCAGTGTGACGATAAGGTCGTTTTGCTCTGCCAGCGTCATGGCCGCCTGGTAGTGTCGTGTAAAGACACGGATGCGACGTTTTTTGCCCAGTTCGTCTAGCGTTGAGTCAACCCAGCCTAGGCGTTGCACGTCGTCGGGATTAACCCCAACCCCAATCCCCATGCCGGTTTTGCTTACCCAAATGTGGTCTGCGGCGAGGTAGTTGTCCAAGGTGAAGTTTTCAAGAATCGGGTTATCGGGACTGAGCAAGCAAGAAAAAGTGTCTTGCCACAGGGTTATTTGGTGAAACGACTGTGGCATCTGAGCAAAGCGGTTAATGACTAAGTCGACCTTGCCACGTTCAACGTCGAGAAAACTGACGTCCGATGGGTTCATAATATCAAGCGTGATGCCCGGAGCTTGCTCTCTGAGCTCTTTAAGGACCGAGGGTAGCAGCGTCGACTCGGCGTAATCACTCGCCATTAAGCGAACAACACGCGTCTCTGTGTGCGGCGTAAACTCTTCAGTGGGCTGAAGGGCACGATCCACATTGGTTAAAATCTCTCTGAGTTGTGGCTCGAGCTCCTCGGCTTTTGCGGTCGGTGTCATGCCGTCGGACGTGCGAATCAGCAGAGGATCGTTGAAGACCTCGCGCAAGCGCTTAAGGCCGTTACTCATGGCCGGTTGTGACAAACCGAGGCTGTGGGCTGCCTGTGTGACGTTGCGCTCGCGCAGGAGGGCGTCTAGGTAGACCAGAAGGTTTAAATCAACGCGACCGAGTCGACTCATTTGGATGTCTCCCTATGGAACGTACTATTCATCACATGAATAATACACCTTCTGCCGTTGTTGAGAGAAATTCTTGGTCTAAACGGATGAACAGCTACAATAGCGTCAGAATTTGGAGGGTTTATGTACAAAGCACCGCTCGATGATATGCAATTCCTGATTGACGACGTCTGTCAGGCAGGCGCTCGACTTGGAGACTTACCGCGATTTGAAGGCCTGGAGGTGGGCACTGACCTCACCACCGCGCTGCTCGAAGAGGCGTCAAAACTGGCGGCTGATGTGGTTGCTCCGCTGCGTCGCGTGGGCGATCAGCAGCCGGCGCGTTGTGCAGACGGCGCGGTGACGATTCCTCCCGGCTACGGTGATGCCATTAGAGCGTTGGGTGACGGGGGCTGGGTGGGTATCTCCGCAGACTCGGGTTTCGGCGGGCAAGGCCTTCCTGAGCTTTACGGGACTGCAGCGTGTGAGATGTGGAACTCGGCCGACATGGCCTTTGCACTTGAGCCCTTTTTAAGTTCAGGCGCAGCACTCGCTATCTCGGCGCACGGCAGCGACGCACTGAAGAACAAGTACCTGCCCAATATCAATGCAGGCGTTTGGTCGGGAACAATGAATCTCACGGAGTCCGGCGCAGGGTCTGATTTGGGTCCCATGAAAACGCGTGCGGAACGGCACGGCGATCACTACCGAATTTTCGGTCAGAAAATCTACATTACCTGGGGTGACCACGACGCGACCGAGAACATTATTCACTTGGTGTTGGCGCGTTTACCCGACGCGCCCGAGGGCAGTAAAGGCATCTCGCTGTTTGTCGTTCCCAAGTTCTTGGTGAACGACGACGGTAGTTTAGGCGACCGAAATGACGCCTATCCGGTTTCGGTGGAACACAAGCTGGGGATTCACGGAAGCCCTACATGTGTCATGGCATACGGTGATCAAGAGGGAGCGATAGGCTACCTGGTAGGGCAGGAAAATAATGGACTCGCCTGCATGTTCACCATGATGAACGAGGCGAGGCTAAAGGTTGGCTTGCAGGGCCTGGGAGCATCGGAAGGCGCGTATCAAAAGGCGGTCGCTTATGCGCGAGAGCGTGTTCAAGGTGGTGTGGCCATTATCGAACATGCCGACGTTAAGCGCATGCTGATGAGCATGCGTGCGCTTAACGAAGCGATGCGTGCCTTGGCCTATACTGAGTCGCTGACCATGGACCTTTCCCACGGTGCGCCAGCACAAGAGCGGGGCGCCTGGAAAGCCCGACTTGACTTAATGATTCCGGTCATCAAGGGCTGGATGACGGAGGTCGGTCAAGAGGTGACCTCTGTGGGTGTTCAAATTCACGGAGGCATGGGCTACGTCGAGGAGACGGGCGCAGCACAGTTTTTCCGTGACGTTCGTATTACCTCGATTTATGAGGGGACTAACGGTATTCAGGCCGCTGATCTGGTGGGGCGAAAGCTTGCGCGCGACGGTGGTGCCACGATGGAGTTGGTGCACGATGAAATTCGGCAGGTTGCTGACGCCTTAGCGGGTTCGAGTGATGAGCGTTTAGCAGCCATGGGGCGTGCGCTGAGTGACGCGTTAGCGGCTCATGTCATGTCATCACAGACGATTCTTGAGTTGTTCAAGGTCGATAAATCGGCCGCGATGAGTGTGTCTTTTGACTACATGATGCAGACGGGCTACTTGTTTGGTGGTTGGCACCTGGCGGCCAGCTCACTGGTGGCGCTTGATTTGCTATCGCGCGATGAGAAGACGTTGTTTTGCCAACGAAAAATTGCGACGACTGAGTTCTATTTACACCGCTTGATGCCACGTGGAAGTGCCCATGCCGACGCGATCCTCTCGCCGTTAAGTCAGCTCGACGACTACGCGGCTGACTGGCTCTAAGGGCAAATACTCGATGCTGAGCACGCCGGACCTGTCGGACCTCAACCCAGAAGCGCAGGCTTTATCCTGTCAATTTCGGGTGTTTGGGAAACGCAGTAATTTGTTCGGTGCTGTCGCAACGATTGCCTGCTTCGAAGACAATTCCCGGGTCAAAGAGGCCGTGGCTGAGCCGGGTGATGGTCGAGTGCTCTTGGTGGACGGTGGTGGTTCGTTGGCCAAGGCGCTGACTGGCGATAAAGTTGCACAATTGGCCATGGAAAACGGGTGGCAGGGAATGGTCATCGTGGGTGCGGCTCGTGATGTCGAACTGATAGACACCTTCAATTTTTGTGTCATGGCACTTGGGACTTCGCCGGTAAAAACCGAAAAACTCGGGCAGGGCGCCCGCGGTGTGACGCTACAAATTGGCGGTGTGAGGGTCAACGAGGGCGACTATCTTGCCGGTGATGCGAACGGTGTATTGGTGTCAGAGCGTCCGTTTAATACCGACACCGCCGACTAAACCTGTTTTATGAGATCCGCATGGACAGGTCCAAGGGCTGGACGACTTTTGTCAGCGCGCCAATGGAAATAAAGTCTACTCCGGTCTGCGCAATGCTGAGCAAGGTCGCTTGCGTCACATTGCCAGAGGCTTCTAACTCTGAACGACCGGCATTGAGGGCGACCGCTTGGCGTAAATTGCTCAGCGAGAAGTTGTCGAGCATGACTCGGTTGGCGCCCGCATCGAGTGCCGCACGAAGTTCGTCGAGGTTTTCAACTTCGATTTCAACGGGTTTTCCCGGAGCCTGAGCCTGTGCCGTGCTAATGGCTTGTTGAATGCCACCGCAAGCAGCGATGTGATTTTCTTTGATGAGAAACGCGTCAAATAAGCCCATTCGATGGTTGTAGCACCCACCGCAGGTGACCGCGTATTTTTGCGCTAAACGAAACCCCGGAATAGTCTTGCGAGTGTCCAAGAGTTTTGTGCCGGTGCCGTCTACCAGTTGCGCCAGATGAGCGCTGTAACTCGCGGTGCCCGACAGCATTTGAAGGAAGTTCAGTGCGGTGCGCTCAGCGGTCAAAATGCTCCGCGCAGCCCCTGAAACGGTAAACAGCGTGTCATTCGTCAGCAGTGGGTCACCATCGCACTTCGACCACGTCACACAAAGCGACGGATCGACGGCGTGAAACACCGCATCCACAAATTGGGTCCCACAAATCACGCCCGTCTCACGTGTGATGACGGTTGCCGTGGCTGTTTCACTGGGGTCCACGAGTCCGGCGGTAATGTCCCCACTACCGATGTCCTCGTCCAAGGCCAGTTTTACAATCGGTTCTATGTCACTTTGGTCTAGCACGTGTCGATGTCCTGAGCCCGGTCCCTGATATGATGCGTCATTGAAACACAGGCTGAGTGGCGTTTTTCACGTGATCGACAATAAATACGGACAGATAGTGTCGGGGTGGCTGCAGGGGTGCACGCCGGTCCCCTCGTCAAATTGGGGGGAGCGGCCTGAGGGCGCCTCTGTCGATTTGATTGTTTTGCACAATATATCGTTGCCGCCTGGTGAGTTTGGTGGGCCTTACATCGAACAGCTCTTTACCAATACATTGAACGCTCAAGAGCACCCCTACTTCGAAACCATTGCCTCTCTTGAGGTGTCGGCCCACTTTTTAATCAAACGGACGGGCGACGTGATTCAGTTTGTTCCCACGCAAAAGGCAGCGTGGCACGCGGGTGCCTCACTGTGGCGCGGGCGTGAACGGTGTAATGATTTTAGTATTGGCATTGAACTTGAAGGCACCGATACCCATCTTTACACCAATGAGCAGTACGAAAGGCTCGAGGAAATTATTGTAAAGTGCCGCGACGCGCACCCTGAAATACCGAGGGATGCTATTGTGGGGCACAGTGATATTGCCCCGGGACGAAAAACAGATCCGGGAGACAGCTTCGATTGGCAACGCATCCAAAAAGCACTGGGTCTGGACGCGTTGCCGCGAGGCTAGTGGAAGTCTGAGGGAGGCTTGGCTTGAGTTATCTGGCGTTTTTATCGTTTATCGCAGCGACTGGACTGTACTGGTTGCTGGGTCCTGGTGGTCCACTCCATTCGATCGATTTTCTGGCCGTGTTCCGATCGCAACTTGACGATGATGAAGAGGGCGCTTCGACAAAGGCAGCCTTTATGTTGGTGGTTGCACCGGCGTTAACCTTCGCCCTGATTTATATCGTCGCCGAACGTCTACTTGGTGGCGCCGCGATGCTGCTGTTGGGAACCGCGGCGTTGTTCTTTGCCTTTGGCCGTGAGGACTATCCCACCATTACGCAGCGATTTTTGGCGCGTGCCCGTGCTGCTGACAATGAAGGGGCGGCGATGGTGATTCAGTCAGCAGGAGGAGACAGTTCGGCGGAAGATGCCGACGAGTTTGCCGATGTTGCGACCGCATTTTTCAGTCAGCTGGCGCTGCAGCGCTGGTTTGGTCCCGTTCTGTATTTTCTTCTGCTGGGCCCCGTTGGCGCAGTGGCCTACCGACTAGCCCATCTGTCGCAGAAGACTAAAACTCCGCTGGGTCACGCAGTGATGCGTCTGATCGAATGGTTGCCGTCCCGGCTGATGGTGTTGAGCTTCTCAGTTTTTGGCGACTTCGACAAAACCATTGCTCACCTTGCTGATAAAGGGCTCAGTTATGAGACGGACACGGGCGAGTTTTTTGTGGACGCCTGTGAAGCGGTTCCGTTAGAGGGTACACAAGCCTCTGAGGTCAGAGTTTACAGTCGGTTAGACCGAGTGCTCAGTCTCTTAGAGAGAAGCTTTCTCTTGTGGCTCGGCGCGATTGCGCTTCTGGTCTTAATTTAACCGGACAAGACGCTAGCGCGGCCGCTGTGTGTCCTGGACGATCTTGTAAAAGTGCTCTGTCATCTCTTGGCGACTCGTAATGTGGTTGTAGTCCTCGGGTGAGTGGTGGGCGCCCACGTCAAGCGAGACCGTTTGACCAAAGCGTTTGAGTGCCTCACGCATATGCATCGCCATTCGGAAGGGTTCAGCGATGTTGGATGCCACGTGAAAAAGGCGCGTATTTTGTCCGTGGAAAAAAACGGGCACCACCGTCGGCTGATACTGCATGACAAGTTTTGCGATGAAAGTTGTCCAAGGCGCGTCAACGACGTCGCCAAATCCCGGCGCATCGGCGGTTGAGACCATGCCCGAGGGAAACAAAATCAAGGGAACGCCGTTCGCAAGTGCTTTGCCTGCCAACTGCTTTGATCTCACGTTACGCTTTGCTGCTTCTTTCGTTTCAGAGAAGTCGATGGGTAAAAAGTGTGGAACGAGATCTCGGTCTTGGCAGAGGAGTGAATTGATGACGACTTGAAAGTCGTCTGCGTAATCCAGCGCCATGTTGCACAGAATAAGACCGTCGATGACGCCAAAGGGGTGATTGGCAATAAACAGCACAGGACGACCCTTGGGTATTTCCAGTAACGGGCTTAGGTCACCGTCAAGGGTGATGTTGCTGAGTTTGAATGCGTCGCGAAAGAACGTTTTCGAGTCGACGTCCTTCGCCTTCAGTCCTTGATAATGGCGCTCCATCTTGTGACGCCCGAGAAATCCTTCAAGCGAGCGAACCAACGCGCGCGTCAATGGACCGTCGTCGGGCGACTCGAACGTGAACTTAGGCTCCTCGACAATGTAGTACTCGAGCATGGGGTCGAGTTCGGGAAGGTAACTAGGATCGTTTATGGCCGGGGTATTAGTCATGTGTTTTAAATCTACCAAGCGCCTGTTGCTTGAGTGATACGTTGTTGTGCGAATTTAAGACCAGCCAAAGTTTAGGGGCTTGCGTGCGCAGTATCCAGTAGCTTTTACCACAGCTGGAACAATGCGGTACCAATAAAGGTGCCTAAGGCATAGCCCAGCACGCCAACCAGTACGCCTGGAGTGACTTGATCGTGCCACCCCTTTGCCGCCGCCATTGCCGGCGCGGTCGTTGCGCCTAAGATTGCGGCGTTACTTGCGGTCAGCAACTCTGGAATAGTTAAGCCGAGCTTTTTACCCAACACCAAAAGGACCGTGAGGTGAACGCTCAAAAGAATGGCGACTAAGATGATCAAAAGTGGCGCAACACTGATCATCGCTCGGATATCCGCACCGGCCGCTATTGCGGCGAAAAACGGAAAGGAGAGCGCGACACCGACCTCAAAGGCTCCTGAAAACCACACGCGAATTTGTGGTACTGCGGTCGCAAGACCCACGGAGATCAGCGTCATTACAGCGTAACGCCAGCTGGGCATTTCCAGCCACCAGCACAATAAATCGGTCATAGCGACGATGCTTGCTGCAGCGGCTAAGGCGTAGCTAATACTTGCTGGGGTGACCACTGTTTCCGTGACCTGAACCGCCTCGCTGGTCTTGTGCTCCACAAAATGTCGCGCAATCCAGTGCGCACCGGGAACGAGGGCAATGAGACTTAAGAAGACGGCTGAAAATAAATTATCAGCCGCGGTAGCGGCCGAAAAAAAGGAGGCGTCGGTGCTCAGTCCAGTGATCTCACCGAGTGCTGCGTAGTTCACAGAGCCGCCGATATAGGTCGATGCGAAAAGCCCCACAACCCCGGCTTCTCGTCGCTCCGCTGCCAATTCCGAAGCGGCTCCCAGCTGACTCAGGTCAAGCAGGAGCGCGGCGACAATGACCCCTGCGACCGTACCTAACGCAGCGACTAGAAATGCGAGAGAGGTTCGCGAGGCTTCCCGCGCCAAACGTCTTACATCGGCTTGGAACAAAAACAGAGGGATCAATAAGGGCACAACATAACTGAAGATAAACCCGTAGGCGGGCGCCGAGTGCGGAATAATGCCTAGATTAGCCGCGGCAATAGCGAGCAGTATGACCACCACGGTGCCCGTGACTTTTTGACCGATGACCGTCCGCTCAGAGGCGAAGGCGAGGGCACACAGTGCCAAAATGGCGGTTATGACCGCAAAGTGCTGGTCCGCCGGTATAAGCGTCATGGTCTGGGTCCTTATTTACAAAGTCCTGAGCGCAGAGGATAACGCAGAGTCGCACGATCGTCTGCTGCTGGGCCTGTTACAACCGCGGCGACCGTGAGACACTTTAACGATGCCTGATCTTGTCGATGTCACCACCGCAGAACCCGAAGCTGTTGCTGCCGAAATGGCGCGCCGTCAGGCGCTGAAAGCGATGGGTATCGTGTCCTATGTCTCTCGCTATGATTTGCCCGGTGCAGCGCCCGCGCAGAGGCAGAGCTTATCACCGCCGCCTGCGCCCCCAGTGACGCAACCGCCGGATGCACCACGTTCAAAGGGACCTTCCACTGTTTCATCGCCACGCGTTCAGTCGCACGCGGCGCCTGAGTCGAGTGTCGTCAAGCCGGCTGGAGACGCCGTTCAATTTTCGATGCTGATTGTTTCTGCGGGCCAGTTTCTCTGGCTTGAGCAATTGCCTGATGGCTTGATTCGGCAGGACCAACTGGCACTGGTCAATTCGATGGCATGCGCGGTCTCGGGCGCTGGGTTTGAAATGACGCAGCAGCAGTTTGACTGGCCTTTACGGGGTAACAGTGCCCTGGGCAGCGACGCCGAGTCCGCCAAGCAGGCCTTGCAGGGTTTGATTCAGCGAATGGCACGTGAAGTCGATGCACGGCGCGTGGTGGCCATGGGTGATTGTCAGTTTTTACCTGATCGAATAGCGCAGTCTGCGGTCAGCATTCCGTCAACAATGGCCATGCTCGTGGATGCGACGCACAAACAAGCGGCGTGGCAGTCACTCAAGCCGCTTAAAGCCCTTGACGCCAGCGCGTAGCGGTCAAGCGCAGGTATTAACGGCTTCGGATCTGTATCGTCTTGAGGCGTTATATAGCGAGGGAACAGGCCCTTCGCTGATGTTTCTCGCTGAGCTTTTGCGGCGCCCCCATGGGTATGCGTGGTTCATTGCTGAGGAGGGCGTAGCGCTGGCAGTCGTATGGTTCTCTTTGGCGTTAGACGAGGTTGAGGTCATCGACATTCGGGTGGCACACACGCACAGGCGCCAAGGGCTCGGAGAGCGGTTATTACGGGAGTCACTCGCTGCGTTGAGCGCGCGGTCGGTATTTTTAGAGGTACGACGAACAAATTCCCCCGCAGTGGCGATGTATGAAAAAATAGGATTTTTGAAGGTGGGCGTGCGGCACAACTATTATCAGGTGTTGTCAGGCCGCGAAGACGCAGTGATCATGCGTCTCGAATTAGGTGTGGAGTAGTGTCAGGGTGAAAATTTTAGAGACGGACCATTGGTGCATGATGCTTCCGGCGGAGTGGCACGCTGAAAACGACGACGACGTGATTCGAATCTTGGATCAGGACGATGTCGGTGAGATCCAAGTGACGACGCTTCATAAGCAGTCAGGAAAGATCGACAGCGGTGAAGTCAGTGCAATGGCGAGGGAGGAGTCACCTGAGATTTCAACGTGGGGGGAGGTCAGGCTCGGCGCGTTTTCGGGTGTGACTGGGGCTTATACCGAGGACGGTGCGGCTATTCGCGAATGGTACGTTGGGTCTGAAAGTGTGTTGCTTTATATGTCTTACGTCTGTGAGCTCGAAGATCAAGGCCTTGATGATGCCTCGGTGGACGAGCTTTTGGGAACCCTCGTCGTGGGAGACTCTCAAGCCCCCTAAGCGATCTCTCCGGTCACTCGCACGCGCTTACTGCCCGTTTCGATGTGCACGGTCCCTGTGTTGGCTCTCTCGATTCTCGCATCGATCACATTTTTCCCCGCGATTAACAGCCCGGTAATAATGAACGCGCCCGGCGGAAGAATGGCGAGCAAAAGTCCTGGGTAGTCCTGCGCGACCACCAAGGTCCACGACTGAGCCGCAGGACCCAGTAATAAGTCCATGTTGGCGAATAACGTCCCTGTCCCTAAAAGCTCTCTTATGGCGCCCAGGACAACGAGAACAAGGCCAAAGCCGAATCCCATCATGACACCGTCGGCCACCGCCGGGAGCACCCGATTTTTTGCTGCAAATGCGTCTGCACGGCCCAAAATGACACAGTTTGTGGTGATTAAGGGGAGGAATATGCCGAGTATTTGATAAAGCTCGTAGGCATAGGCTTGCATGAGTAATTCAGTGCCGGTGACCGCGGCGGCAATTATCAGTACAAAGGCAGGCAAGCGAATCGAATCGGTGACAACGTTGCGAATCAATGAGACACAAAGGTTTGAAATGACGAGTACGAACAACGTGGCGACGGCGAGCCCCAGTGCATTAACAACGCTTGCGGTGACGGCAAGCAAAGGACACAAGCCTAACAGTTGAACCAGTGCCGGGTTGTTTTTCCACAACCCATTTCCAGCGATCTGCGCGTAAGTGGGGGTGCTCATGATTCATCTGCCTCAGGCATTTCAAACAGCGTACTGCGATTATTTTGGCTGTATTCGATGGCGCTCTTAACTGCGGCAACGACAGCGCGCGGTGTTACGGTTGCGCCTGTGAAGGCGTCAAAATCGCCGCCATCTTTCGTGACTGCCCAGCCCTGAATGACTGGATTAGATAGCGTTTTGTGGTCAAAGGACAAAATCCAGGGCGATTTTTTGAGGTCTATCTTGTCTCCAAGCCCTGGTGTTTCTCGATGGCTTAACACGCGAACACCCGCCACTGCACCTGTTCGATCGATACCGACCAGTAAACGAATGTCACCGCTGTAACCGTCGCGAGCGGTCGCGGGGAGGATGACCCCTGCCACTTGAGACCCGACGCGCGCACGATAGCCGATACCGGGTGCGCGAAGGCCCAATAGAGGATCATTTGCATTGAGCATAATGGTGTCGTCAATTAACTGGTTATCGTGTGACGTGTCAGGAAATATTTCGAGCAACTGCTTGGCTTCAGCTGCGCGTTCGGCCGCCGCAATAGGGGCCTTGGTTTGTTCATAAACACCACTAATGAGACCTGACCCGAGTGCCGCGAATGCGGCCAACAAGGCAGCGCCGATCGCACTAGAGATTAAAGTCCTCACTCGTCCACCTCAATTTTCTTCGTGCCGTAGACGGCGGGCTGGGTGTACTGGTCGATCAAGGGCGCGGCGAAATTCATCAGTAGTACGCCAAACGCGAGGGCGTCGGGGTAGTTGCCGTAGACCCGAATCAGATAAACCAAAACCCCGACGAGCGCGCCAAAGATAAGTCGTCCTTTGTTCGAGACTGCCGAACTCACCGGGTCCGTAATGATGAAAAAGGCACCAAACATGGTGGCGCCGCTGAACAAGTGGAAAAGAATCGATCCCCCCCCTGTTGAGCTGCCCTCGTCGAATCCGATTAAGGCGCACACGCTGAGAGCGGCGAGCATGCCAGCGGGTGCGTGCCAGGTAAAAATACGCTGACGTAATAGCCAGAGACCGCCGGCAAGAAATGCGAGATTAACCATATCCCAGCCACGGCCAGCGATGACGCCTGCCATTTCAGCTTTTGATGTCATGAGTCCGTCAAACAACATCCCAGAGTTTTGGCGAAAGAGGTCGAGCGGCGTTGCCGCTGACACACCGTCGTAGCTTGACGCTGCAAACAATGCCACGAAGGCATCGGTCATTCCGGGTACGTCGCCGACACCACGTGGTTCAGTCCAAGAGCTCATCTGAAGAGGGAAGGAGATCAGTAAGACCACGTAGCCGACCATGGCGGGGTTAAAGGGGTTGTAGCCCAATCCACCAAACACGTGCTTGCCCAGTAACACGGATACGCCTACTCCCACGGCAATGAGCCACCAAGGCGCGTAGGGCGGTAGTGCAATGCACAGCAGTGTGGCCGTTACGATGACGCTGTGATCCTTGAGTGGCGACTTAAAATCCTTACCGCGCAACCAAAGTGCCCACGCTTCAAAGCCAAGTGCGAGTGCTGAGCCAAAAATAATGTTCAGTAACGTTCCCGGTCCAAAAAACCACGTCATGACCAAAACGCCGGGAATGGTTGCCAGCAGGACCTGCTTCATGACCTGCTCAACAGAGGAGAAGGGCTTGTGAATGTGTGGCGAGGACACGTGCAATAAACTCATTGTTCGCCCTCCTGTTGCGCCTTTTTCGCTTTCGCTCGCTCGATGGCCGCCTGTACGGGGTCATCTCCAGCTTCCAGCCGTGCCTCTGCCGCGGCTTTGCGCGCTGCTCGTTTGGCGTCGCGCGCAGCGGTTTCTCGTTCAAGCCTTTCTTGTCGGGCCTCAAAGCGCGCCCGTGAGTTGTCTGATCGCACTTTCTCTTTTGACGCCTCGCGCATCGAGCCTTTTGCTGAACGGTAGTATTGAACCAGCGGGATGTGGCTCGGACAGACGTAGGCACACGCACCGCATTCAATACAGTCCATCAGGTTATGCCGCTCAAGCTGTTCTTGGTCTTTGGCGCGCGCGAACCAATACAGCTGTTGCGGCAACAATGACGCCGGACAGACTTCTGCACACAGACCACATCGAATACAGGCTTGTTGTGGTTGTGGCGGTGGGATCTCACTTCGTGTGGGCGCCAGCACGCAGTTGGTGATCTTTACAACAGGCATGTCGAGATCGGTCACTGAAAACCCCATCATGGGACCACCGTGAATGACGCGATCTGAGGTCTCGCTGTTGAAGTCCCCGTGGGCTAGGAGCTCACCGATGGGTGTTCCTAGCATGACGCGACGATTGCCGGGCTTACCCAGCGCCATCCCGGTCAAGGTGGTGATACGGTCCGTCAGTGGCTTTCCGTCAATCAGGGCGGCACGCACGGCCATCGCAGTACTCGGATTTTGGCACAAGACGCCGATATCTGCCGGAATGCCGCCCGATGGAACCTGCACATTGAGCAGTAGTTCAATAAGCTGTTTTTCGCCGCCAGAGGGGTACTTTGTGGGGAAGGTAACAACCTCAGCGGATGCCAGATGAGCCGACGCATCTCTCATGGCCTCGGCCGCCTCGTGCTTATTGTCTTCCACCGCCAGTAAAATTGTTTCAGCGCCGACCATGTGAGCCAAAATTTCTGCGCCTTCGACCACCTCACGCGCAAAGCACTGCATCACCGTATCGTCTGCCGTGATGTAGGGTTCGCACTCGGTTCCGTTAATGACCAGTGTGTGTATTCCAATCGCTCGGTCTGACGCGAGTTTTATGGCTGTTGGGAAGCCTGCGCCTCCAAGGCCAGCAACACCTGCTAGACGAACTCGGTCCAGGAGTGCGGCCTTAGACTCCACTCGCCAGTCAGTGACGCCCTGACACGTGATCCACTCGCATCGCCCGTCGAGTGTGATTTCAATACACGTATCGGTCATGCCTGATGCGTGTGGGACGGCCCGTGATGCAATTGCCGTCACCGTTCCAGAGCTGGGCGAATGGACCGGTACGCTCACCGGTCCCTGTGCTTCGGCAATCATTTGGCCGCCCAGTACGGTATCGCCGACCTCGACAATCGGACGCGCAGGTGCACCGATATGCTGTGTGACAGGCAGAACCAGCTTACTGGGTGGCGGGCAATCCATGACAAAGCCCGGATCAGAGAGTTCTTTACGTTCAGGTGGGTGAATGCCGCCATGAATATCAAAAATCTGTCTCATGCCGCGACCTTCTCAGAGTCTCTATCGCTTGCAATAATATCGTCTGTTCTCACTTCATTGGGCAGCGGCCAGAACCAGTGCTGGATGCCGCCTTTCCTGGGAATCATGTCGATGCAGTCAACCGGGCAAGGTTCGACGCACAAATCGCAGCCGGTACACTCGTCGACGATGACGGTGTGCATCAGTTTTGCCGCCCCTAAAATGGCGTCGACAGGGCAGGCCTGAATACACTTGGTGCACCCGATACATTCCGCTTCGCGGATAAACGCCACGGTTGGTTCCGCCTCAATACCGTGCTCAGAGTCGAGGGGTTCGGGTTCAACGTCGAGTAAATCTGCAAGGGCGTGAATGGTGTCCTCGCCACCGGGCGGGCACTTATTAATCGAGTCACCTTCTGCGATGGCCTCGGCGTACGGACGGCACCCCGGGTAACCACACTGCCCGCATTGGGTTTGGGGTAGGATTCCATTGATTTGATCGGACAAGGGGTTGCCCTCAACTTCAAATCTTACGGCGGCAAAGCCCAGCAGCGCGCCAAACAGAAGCGCCATGCCGACGAGGGCAATCAGGGCAAGCAAAATGGGTTGGGCGCTCAGCGACTCAAGCATCAGACTAGACCTGCGAAACCCATAAAGGCGAGCGACGCGAGTCCTGCGGTGATCATGCCAATGGCGGCGCCTTGAAACGGCTCCGGCACATCGGCGACCACTAAGCGCTCTCGCATAGCTGCAAAGAGCACCAGTACGAGCGAAAAGCCCAGTGCGGCACCGAGTCCGTAGATCAAGCTTTCCATGAAGTTATGGGCTTGATTAATATTCAGCAAAGCAACGCCCAGTACCGCGCAATTGGTCGTAATGAGTGGAAGGTAGACGCCTAAAACCCGGTGTAAGAGCGGACTCGTTTTACGCACCACCATCTCCGTGAATTGAACAACGACCGCGATGACCAAAATAAAGGACAGCGTTCTCAGGTAGGTCAGATCCAGAGGTTCAAGCAGGTAGCGGTAGGTCAGATAGCTGCACACCGAGGCCAATGTGAGGACAAACGTTGTCGCCGCGGACATGCCAATCGCGGTCTCTAACTTGTTTGACACACCCATAAAAGGGCACAGCCCCAAAAACTGGACCAGTACGAAATTATTGACCAATACTGCCGCGATGAGCAGTACCGCGAAGTCCCCTAGCATGTTGCTCCAGCTGGCTCTAGCGCCTGTGTTGTCTCCTGACACCTCATAGTAAGGAATCTGTGGGCAATCTAATAGTAGTTCGGCAGATTAGCGCTACAAAACCAAGGCTTAACGTTTACTGTCTTCAACCATCGCGTTCACAGCATCGGGATCTACGCGTTGAATGAGCGGTGAGAAGTCGTTAATGACGTGACCCTGCAAAGGTGCGTTGAGCGCCGTCCAGTCCAATGACAGTCCCAAAAATAATTCACTTTTCTGGGCCATTTGGGGCAGCACTGGTTTTAAATAGGTCATCAGGACCCGAAAACAGTTGATGCCGACCGAGCAGGCGTCTTGAACGTCTTGCTCTCGGCCTTCCTCTTTCGCCAGAACCCAGGGTTTTTTGTCGTCGATGTATTGGTTTGCACGATCTGCAAGCGCAATAATTTCTCGCATCGCACGCTGAAAGTCCCGGGCCTCATAAAGCTCGGCGATCGAGTCACCGGCCGTGATGAGCTCGCCGATAAGCTCGGGTTCTGTGCATTGGGTGCTGAGTTGGTTGTCGAATCGCTTTCGAAGAAATCCGGCACAGCGACTTGCGATATTGACTACCTTGCCCACCAAGTCCGAATTCACACGTTGAACAAAGTCTTCAAGGTTCAAGTCCATGTCGTCAACATGCGGACCAAGCTTGGCCGCAAAATAGTATCGGAGGTATTCCGGGTCAAGGTGCTCAAGGTACGTTGAGGCCATGATAAAGGTGCCGCGACTCTTGGACATTTTTGTGCCGTCTACGGTTAAGAAACCGTGAGCAAAGATGGCGGTGGGTTGCCGAAGACCCGCGCTTGCGAGCATTGCCGGCCAAAATAAGCCGTGAAAATTAATGATGTCCTTACCGATAAAGTGATAGAGCTCGGTGTCGTGTCCGGGTTGCCAGTACGAGTCAAAGTCATCACCCGTGCGTTCACACAAATTTTGATGGCTCGCAATGTAACCGATCGGCGCATCCAGCCACACGTAAAAATACTTGCTGGGGTGGCCCGGTATTTCAAATCCAAAGTAGGGGGCGTCCCGAGAAATATCCCAGTCTTGTAGACCTGCATCGACCCACTCTCGCAGCTTATTCGCAATGGGTGTTTGCAGAGAGTCTGTACTGATCCAGTCGCTCAATAATGACTGAAAGTGACTGAGCTGAAAAAAGAGATGTTCTGACGATTTTTCAATTGGCGTGGCACCCGATAGGGCCGATACGGGGTCGATGACATCAGTAGGGGAGTAAGTTGCGCCACAGACTTCGCAGTTGTCTCCATATTGATCCGGCGCTTTACAGCGCGGGCACGTCCCTTTAATGAAGCGGTCTGCTAAGAACAGCCCTTTTTCGGGGTCGTAGGCTTGCACTACGCTGCGACTCGTAATGTCGTTGTTTGCATCGAGTCGGTTGAAGATTGTCTCCGACCACGCTTTATTTTCGGGCGAGTGTGTCGAGTGGTAGTTGTCGAATGAAATGCTAAAGCCTGCGGAGTCCGCCTCGTGAAGGGCTTTAATACTCGCGATATGCGCCTCAGGAGTTACACCTTGTTGCTCTGCAGACAGCATGATGGCGGTACCGTGCGCGTCATCGGCACAGACATAGCGACAGTGGTGCCCTCTCGAACGCTGAAAACGCACCCAAATGTCGGTTTGTACCTGCTCGAGCATATGGCCTAAGTGAAGCGGTGCATTGGCGTAGGGCAAGGCAGAGGTGACCAGAATGTTGCGCGACGACATAGACTGCGAGCTCGTATAAAAAAACGGGCGTCATTGTAGCCTTGTGAGACTTTCCGGAACAGCGCTTGTCAATTGTTCACAACCCGTTCGATATCGCCGACTGGAGTCGCGCTACGATATACTCGCGGTTTTTGAGGGTATCGCTGTGACACAAGGCGTGGGTAACGTGAAGCATGTGGTGGCGGTGGCGTCGGGTAAGGGTGGCGTGGGCAAATCGACTGTGTCCCTGAACCTGGCGGTTGCAGCGGCGCAATTAGGGTACCGCGTGGGTCTTCTGGATGCGGATATTTATGGGCCGAGTCAAGCGCGCCTTCTCGGGATCAAGGACGGCGTGATGCCAGAGGTCGTAGACGAGAAAATCTTTGTGCCCATTGAGGCTCACGGTATCAGCGCCATGTCTATGGCATTCTTGACCCGCGAAAAAACGCCCATGGTCTGGCGCGGTCCAATGGCAAGTGGTGCGCTTCAGCAAATGATCGAGTCTACGCGCTGGGGAGAATTAGATATTCTGCTGGTCGATATGCCGCCTGGCACGGGCGATATTCAGTTGACTGTGTCTCAGCGGACGCGCTTATCCGGCGCAGTTGTTGTCACGACACCACAAGATATTGCACTCATTGACGCACGGCGAGCGATCGAGATGTTTCAAAAGGTATCGGTGCCTATCTTAGGTATGGTGCAAAATATGGCGACCCACGTGTGTTCAAATTGTGGGCACGAAGATCCTGTCTTTGGTAGCGGGGGTGGGGACAGTCTCGCTAAAGAATACAACGCGCAGGTGATTGCGGACATTCCACTGTCTCGGCAAATTCGGGAGACCAGTGACGCCGGTTTGCCGATTGTCCTCGCAGACACAGAGGGCGCGGTTGCAGGTGTCTACCAAAAAGCGGCTGAGACGCTCATGAAAACGTTAACCGATGCGCAGACGCCGGCTGCTCCAACGATTAGTATGACCGATTAAGGTCCACCCGATAAAGACTTAGGAGTTAATGTGAGTATCAAGTCAGACCTTTGGATTCGCCGCATGGCGGACCAGCACAAGATGATAGAGCCTTTTGAAGCGGGCCAGGTACGTGACAAGGACGGTGAAAGGCTGATCTCTTACGGGACATCCAGCTATGGATACGACGTACGGTGTTCGCGCGAATTCAAGGTGTTCACCAATATCAACTCAGCAACGGTTGACCCGAAGGTGTTCGACAGTGCCTCGTTCGTCGATGTTGAGAGTGACGTTTGCGTCATTCCACCCAACTCATTTGCGTTGGCGCGTACCGTGGAGTACTTCCGAATCCCAAGAAATGTGTTAACCATTTGTCTTGGGAAATCGACGTATGCGCGCTGCGGCATTATCGTCAACGTGACGCCGCTTGAGCCAGAGTGGGAAGGGCATGTCACACTCGAATTTTCAAACACGACCACGTTGCCCGCTAAGATCTACGCCAACGAGGGCGTGGCGCAAATGTTGTTTTTTGAGTCTGACGAGGTTTGTGAGACCAGCTATGCGGATCGAGGGGGTAAGTATCAGGGGCAGACAGGCGTCACACTGCCTAAAACCTGATAGTGCTGGGTTCTTTTGATCTAGCTGGACGGTGCCTCGTCCAACCAAGACAGGGCTTTCAGGCCCACTGTAATTGTCGAAGAGCGCTCGACGTGGACGGTTTTAACCATAAGAAAGTCGAGCTTAGGCGCGAGCCAAATTTCAGAGGTACGTTTGCTGGGGTTTGAATGCACGGCGTGGTATTTCACTGTGTCGATTGGTCCCATCGGCGTTTTAATTACTTCGTCTGCGGCGCGCTCCCAGCGCTTCTCGCTGACTTTTGGGCCATCCACCACGGTAAAACTAAGCGTCTGTGGAGGCTTTTCTGAGGACATCAGCGTCAGCCTCAACTGCTGCTGTTGAGAGAAGCGATCCAATACGTGAGGGGCCCATTGATGCTGTGTCCAGTCGCCGCGTTTCATACTGTCGATGACACCGTCTACCCGATTAAATCGAACACTACGCTTTGTGGTTTTCAGCGCTTTGACCTTTGAATCAAAGCGGATGCCCTCTATTCGACCCTCTGAGATTCGAAACTCCGCAGATTCCTTCATATTGATGAGGACGTTTTTCCCGCGGCTCGAGAGCGTATAGACGTCCGCTTCTTTGGTGAGCGAGCGCTTTAGATCCAGCGTCATACCCATGGTTGAGGCGTTATACGTGGCTTCAAATTGACGGAATGCGGGTGAACTAAAACCGTTCAGTGACTCGTTAGCGATGGCGCCGGAGCTTATCAGCGTCAGCAAAAAGACCGCAGGATAAAGCCCTAAACGCACTCGGGACTGCTCCATCGGGCACCGGCAGTCGATAATTTTTTGCCATCTAAAACCGCACCTTCAGCGTGCTGGCAAAGACGGCCTTCCAAGTGCCAGTTCACGGCCTCAGGGAAGATTTTGTGTTCGTACTCGAGAATTCTCGCCGCCAGCGTTACTTCGGTGTCGTTTTGACGGATCGGTACTCGCGCCTGAAGTATGGGTGGTCCGCCGTCCAGTTCATTGGTCACATAGTGCACAGTTGCCCCTCCTTCACTATCGCCATTCTCGATGGCGCGCTTGTGGGTGTTAAGCCCTGGATACTTGGGCAACAATGAGGGGTGAATGTTCAATAATTTTCCCGCAAACCGGTTAATAAAAATCGGCGTGAGAATACGCATGAAGCCGGCAAGCACGACTGCGTCTGGTTGGTCCTCGGCGACAACATTGGCCAATGCCTCGTCAAATGATTCACGAGAATCGAATAGCGTGTGGTCAACGATGGCGGTAGGAATGCCATGCGCTTTCGCCGTCTGGAGTCCTGCCGCACTGGGGCGATTACTGATGACGCGAACCACGTTTCCCGACAAGGACCGCTGTTGCTGGGCGGCTAGGAAGGCCTCCATGTTGGAGCCGCGCCCGGAAATGAGAATGGAAATACGCTTGTTTGAAGCTGCGCTCAAGAAGCGAACTCCACCGTACTATCGCCCTCTCTAATGTCTCCAAGCAACCAGCAATCTAAACCCCGCTCTGTAAGAAGTTGCATTGCGGCGTCGGCTTTGCTCGCACCTACGATGAGGGTCATACCAACACCACAGTTAAAGGTCCGATACATTTCGGTGTCGGAGACGCCTCCGGCATTGGCCAGCCACTGAAAGACGGGAGGCATTGTCCACGATTGGGGATCCAATACTGCTGAGCAACCCTCTGGCAGTATTCTCGGAATGTTTTCGAGGAGGCCGCCGCCTGTAATGTGCGCGAGTGCATGAGGTCGGATTTCGCGCTGGAGCGCCAGGAGGGGTTTATTGTAGATCTGGGTGGGTTCGATCAGGGCATCTGCCAGCGTGGTCGTACCGCAGGTTTGTGAGAGGTCTGCTTGAGTCACCTCAATAATCTTACGAATTAACGAGTAGCCGTTGGAATGTGGTCCTGAAGAGGAAATGCCAATGATTGCATCGCCCGGTCCGACGTTATGCCCGTCAATGATTTTGTTTTTCTCGACGACACCGACACAAAAACCGGCCAGATCGTAATCGTCGCCTTCGTACATACCCGGCATTTCAGCGGTCTCGCCACCGACCAAAGCGGCTCCGGCGAGCTCGCAACCTTTTCCGATGCCTTCAATGACATCGGCGGCAACGTCGATATTGAGTTTGCCTGTCGCGTAATAGTCGAGGAAGAGCAGGGGTTCTGCACCCACAACAGCAATGTCGTTACTGCACATGGCGACAAGATCGATACCAATTGTCTTGTGCCGACCCAGTTGCATGGCGAGCCGGAGTTTTGTCCCGACGCCGTCCGTACCGGAGACCAGAACTGGACTTCGGTAACCTTCAGGAATTTCGCATAGCGCGCCAAAGCCACCGAGCCCACCCATTACTTCTGGGCGCCGAGTTGCTTTTGAAATGTGCTTAATACGTTCCACGAGTGCATTGCCGGCGTCGATGTCAACGCCCGCATCTTTGTAAGTCAGTCCTTGGGTTTTTTGCTTGTCTGTCATACCGTGCCTCTCCTCACGGTCCGAAGATTACTCGCTGGAAAACTTAGAGGAAAGCGACCAACCGAACTTTCGCTGGTAAACTGCCAATATGAGACGTTTTCACACAATCTTTTTTGTTTTTTTTCTCGTCTGCGGTTTTGCATTGCCCTTGGGCAGTACCGCGGCGCAAGAGGACTTTTTTTCTGAGCTCGTGACGGTGTCTGATCGGAGCGATGCTGAGTTGACAAGGGCTGCTCAGTTGGGGCTTAGCCGGCTCTTTGTGAGAGTCTCCGGTAATGAAGCGATCACCGCCGAACCCGCCTTTGAGCGTGCTGTGCTTACCGCGCAAGAGCATGTTCTGCTCTACAGCTATCGCGATGTGGATGATGCACTTGGTGTGTTTTTCGAATTTGATGACGCGTTTGTCCGCGGTTTGTTTAGAGACGAATCGGTACCTTATTGGGAGCAGCGTCGACCACCAGTGGTTGCCTGGATTGCGCTTGATGAACCGTTTTCCAGGAGATTTGCGGCTCGGTCTGACGATGCTGAGTTACTGACGCCGGCGCTCGCGTTATTTGAGGAGCGAGGTCTCGAGGTGCGATTTCCCCTCCTTGATTTGACCGATGCAGCGGCGGTACCCGTGTCGACGATTTGGAGTCGGGATTTTGATCGTGTTCGCGCAGCATCTCGCCGTTATGGTTCCGAGTACTCGCTGATCGGTCGCTGGATCGAGCTGAGTGATGGAAGTCGTCTTGTTGATTGGTATTTCGTGGGTCCAGAGAAGCAGAGTCATCTGCAGCTGAGGCAGAGCGACGTCAATTCGCTGTGGTCCGCCGGCGTTGACCTTGCGACGGATAAGATGCGGGATTCGCTTGCGGTGACGCTGCAGCAATTCGATAGGTCCAGCGCGATCGCTGTGACCGTTTACGGTGTTGCGTCGTTTGCCGACTATCGGTCTGTTTCTGCTGTGTTCACCAAACTTGCTCAGTTGGTCGATCTGCGCATTGAATCAACGGGTCAAAATACGCTCACTTATCGTGTGGTGGGGGTGTCTAGCGCGGAAGAAGTGGCTCGCCTGATTCCCAATCAATCGGGCTTGCGCGTCCAATCAGTACTTAATCGAGAGCAGCTGAATTTGACTTGGGAGACGATCCAGTGACCAACAAACTGTCGGAGACTAACAGCCGTTCGCGCTGGCTTCCCGTCCTTATTGTCACGCTAATAGTCGTGTTTTTTTTCGTGCAATTAAGCGATATTTTGATGCCGTTTGTCGTCGGCGCACTCATCGCTTATCTCGGCGACCCTATCGTCGATCGACTTGAGGCGCGGGGCTATGCTCGCTCGTCGGGCGTGGCCATTGTTTTTGCCTTGTTAATGACGCTAGTCATTGTCGTTTCGGGCATTGTCGTGCCGCTTTTGATTCAGCAACTTTCTCAACTCGCCGCGGCGATACCCGATGCCTACCTTTGGGTCTCGCAGGTCGCCGTGCCCTATCTGCAAACTCAATTGAGTCTCAGTCCCGTGTCTTTGCCAACGATCGATTGGCAGACCAGCCTGTCAGAACACTGGCAATCGGTGAGTCAAGTGACTGGCGGTGTGGTTCAGCGGGTGACAACGTCGAGTCTTTCGTTGATTGCCTTACTGCTCAATTTGGCACTTATCCCGGTGGTCGCATTTTATCTCATGCGTGACTGGGATTTAATGATGGCAGGACTCTTAAAACTTGTGCCGCGGGTTTGGGCATCCACGGTTCAAGCTTCGGTATCTGAGGCGCACACTGTACTCGAGGCGTTTCTTCGCGGTCAGTTGGTGGTCATGGGGGCTCAGGCGCTCATGTACAGCATCGGCCTTTGGGTGGTGGGGCTGAACTACGCGGTGGTCCTCGGTGCGACCGCGGGTGTTGCAAGCCTAATACCCTATGCGGGCTCGGTAATCGGGGTGGGCAGTGCGATGATTGTCGCCTACTTTCAATACGGGATCGATCCCTGGTCATTAGGTACGGTAGCGCTGGTGTTTTTAATAGGACAGCTGATCGAGAGTTTTCTTTTAACGCCGATCTTAGTCGGCGATCGGATTGGCTTGCACCCAGTGGCTGTTATTTTTGCGCTCATGGCGGGTGGTCAGTTAGCTGGGTTCACTGGCGTCCTCATTGCATTGCCGGTTGCAGCTGTTTTACTGGTCTTTGGACGACGAATTGTAGAGGTCTACCTCTCAACCGATGCGTATAACGCTGAGTAACTCAGACTTATGACGGTGCAGTCGGCTCAACTTGTCTTACCCATTTCGATTGATCCTGATGCAACTTGGGCGCATTGGGTGTCTCGTGTAGAGACCAAGCATCTTGAGAGTGCGGTTCAGCAGGTGGCCGGCGAGCGCGATCAAGGCGTTTTCGTTTGGGGCGGCGCGGGGGAGGGTAAGAGCCACCTGCTTCAGGCGTCCTGTGCAGGGCAGTCGGAATCGGTTCGTTATATTCCCATGGACGCAGTCCTTGAATATCCGCCAGCGGCCGTTCTTGAGGCGGCAGAGCATGAATCGCTTGTGGTCATTGACGATATTCACCTGCTGAGTGAGCATCGCATTTGGCAGGAAGGCGTATTTCACTGTTTTAATCGCTGTATGCAAAATTCGACACCATTTTTAGTGTCCGCACGCACGGCGCCGTCGGGATTGACTTCGTTTTTGCCTGATTTGCAATCGCGACTTTCTCTTTTGTCAGTCTTCAAGTTGCCGGCCTGGCGTGACGCGGATTTTGAGACGCTGCTCGTGCGTCTTGCGCATGCCCGTGGACTGTCATTTACGCCTGAAGTGGCTCGGTTTCTGGGGCTGCGTATTCGACGAACACCTGCGGATGCTGAACGAATTATTCGCTCGATCGACCAGTCTAGTTTGGTTGAGCAGCGCGCGCCCACGATCCCGTTTCTAAAAACGCTGGGCTACTGACATCGTCTCAGTGTGCAGCGGTAACCTCACCTTCAGCTAAGTGTAAGTATCGTCGAAGCTGTGCCACTAAAATATACAGTGGAATGGTATCGAGCAGGGCCACCGTGGCCTTAAACGCATAATTGCTCGCAACTAAAATCATCAGCGTTTCAAGGGTCATCTCGCCGCGATAAAACACGGCTCCGAACGTCACGGTGACGACCATGACCGAATCAACAAGTTGGCTGAGCAAGGTGCTGAAATTGTTTCGGATCCAGAGATGCTTCCCTTTTGTGACGCGCTTCCAAAAGTGGAATAAATGAACGTCGCAGTATTGCGCGGTGATGTACGCCACCATTGAGGCTGTCACTGCGCCGCTAGTCATGGCGTACATCAGTGAAAACAGCTCCACGTTGCCTTCAAGCAGCTCGCCTGTGGGCAGCGGTACGGGCGCTCCGAGCTGGAGGATTTGCCACGGCGGCATATTCGCAGGATCGACAGCGGGGGCGTATTGTCCCGCCGTCATGACCAGTAAAATAAGTGCGTTAATAAAAAGTCCGACGGTCACCAAAAAATTCGCGCGCGCCTTCCCATAAAGCTCGCAGATCAGATCTGTACAAAGGAACGTTAAAGGGTAAGGAAGAACGCCCACTGCCAGAGCGAGCGGGCCGAGCTGAATAAACTTTGTGATGCCAATGATGTTGAGTAGGGTCATTGCGCTGAGGAATACCCCCGCGAGAACCAGAAAAACACGCTCTCGGCGTTCCATCAGTGCGGCTTGCGTGACAGTACTCAATGTTCCTTTTGTCCCAGGTTGGCGTGAATAACTGAGCCATTTACCACAGGACTTTCGTGGGCCCAAACCACCACGTTGGCTATTTCTTCAGGTTTTACGAGTCGGCCAAAACTATTCTGCGAGCCAATCTCACGCATGAGGTCGACATCGCCCCCCAGATGTTGCTTCAACATCTCGGTATCGGTAAATCCAGGACAAACCATTGCAGTGTGTATGCCTGAGCCGCTCAAATCTTGACACGTCGCTCGCATTTGACCGAGCTGGGCATGCTTACTGATGACGTAACTGTAGGCGCCGGAGACCGCTTTTTCTGACAGCGTAGAGCCCACGTAAATAATGCTGGACCCCGCCGTCATAGAGCCAATGAGTTCACGATTAAGCGTGTTTACACCCATGACATTAACCGCCATTACACGCATCAGTGCCTGCGTTTCACAGTCATTGGCGGTGTCTTTGAGCATCAGTGATGCGTTATGGATAAGGGTGATGCGCCCGCCATCTGCAACAAGATGTGCTTTGCATTCGGTCGCCGCTCGCAGTGCACCCTCGTCAGAGCCAAGGTCAGCCGCGACGTTGATAACACCGGCCACAGGGCTGGGGCGTCTGGCAATGTTAATCACTGAAAAGCCCTTTGCCACGAACTGCTCGGCAGTGGCCGCACCTATTCCCGAGCTCGCTCCTGTAATAATGGCAGTATCGTTCATACGAATTTGTAAAGACCTCTTATTTAATCGCAGGTTATCCTACGCGATAATCATCGGCTAGGATTGCTTACTCGGGGTTGTGGGGTCTTTTTTGCCATCATGCGACTGTTGATCCCGCTATTTGCGTCAAAAAAAGGAATGTCCATTGACACGATTGACTACGCTGCACATTGAAAAAGAAGCGCACAAATTCTCCGCCGCTCACTACACCATTTTTTCGGCGACCGAGCGGGAACGGTTACACGGGCACAACTATTTTGTCTCTGCCCGCATCGTTGCAACAATGGGGAACAATGGGTTTTCGGCGGACTACAACGTTTACAAGAAACGGATCAAGGCGCTCTGCGATCGATACGACGAATACATGTTGCTGCCCGAATTTTCGCCTTACCAAACACTGGCACACGAGGCCGATGAAATACACGCCACCTTTAACGGGACAGTACTTAAGTTTCGCAGTGACGAAACCTGGGTTTTGCCAGTTGCGAATGTCACGGTAGAGGAGTTGTCGCACCTACTACTCAGTGAGCTCATTGGGCTGGCTGACGATCCCGACTTAGTGGAGGTCGAGCTGACGGTGTCCTCGGGAAGTGGTCAGGCAGGCTCCGCTGTCTGGCGTGTCAGCGAATAAATCAAAGAAAGTTTTATTTTTTTGGAACTTTTTCATTTCGTTGTGTTCTTAAGTTATGTCCAGCAGATGGCGTTGCCGCGGGTGCAGCGCGAGGGAAACATCTGAGGGTCAGATGAGTGATCATCTCCCGATTTGAGTGGCTCCTTTAATTCGCCGGCTTTTTAGCCGGCGTTTTTTTTTGTTCGAAAAAAGGTGCTACCGAGGAGGACCACTTTGGCGAATCACGGCCTCTAGGGATTCGATTGTTTGTGGTCCAATCAACGTCGCAACGAGCTCTCCTGAGGGCGTAATGATGAGTGTTGTGGGCAGCACGGTTGGGCGCGGTACCCCAAGTACTTCCGAGGGGTCTTCAATGTTTTGGAAGGTAATTCCTAGGCTGGCAACGTCGGTGGCAAGATCGTTGCCTTGCTTGCCGTCGAAGTTCACGCCCAGGACGGAAACGTCTTCTCGCTCGTCAAGTCGGCGCAACTCAGGAATTTCTTCGCGACAGGGTTTGCACCATATCGCCCAAAAATTCACGACCTTCCAGCGGCCTGATTGTGTCATCGGAGCGTCCGACGTGCATCCTATGCAGCTAAGACAGAAAAAAATGAGGACCGTTGCACGCATCGTGAGTCACCTTTGAGAGCGCGATGAGTATAGCGCGCTCTGAACCTTTGCGTCGGCATGCTAAAATGCCCTCATGATGATGCAGTTTAGAGGTAGTCAGTGACCGATCCTTATGTGTTGATTTTATATTATTCGCGGCATGGCTCTACAGAAGCAATGGCCCGTCAGGTTGCACGCGGGGTGTCTCACGTGAAAGGCGTTGAGGCGAGGCTTAGAACGGTTCCAGCCGTTAGCGCCGAAACAGAGCGGCCGATAATTGCTGATGTGCCCGATGAGGGTCCTGTGTATTGCGATCACGAGGACTTGAGCGGATGTGCAGCGCTGGCGCTTGGCAGTCCGACCCGTTTTGGCAACATGGCGGCCGCATTGAAGTACTTCATCGACAGTACGTCTTCTTTGTGGATCAGCGGTGCGCTGATCGACAAGCCCGCCGGTGTTTTTACCTCGACAGCATCACTTCACGGTGGCCAAGAGAGCACGTTATTGAGCATGGCCTTGCCGCTTATGCACCATGGAATGGTCTATGTTGGCTTGCCCTACAGCGCGCCTGAGCTTCAGGCTACTCAGTCTGGCGGAACCCCCTATGGTCCTAGTCATTGGGCGCAAGCAGGGGCGTTAGATGGACAGCTTTCCGAGCACGAGGCGTCGCTTTGTCAGGCGCTAGGGCGACGACTCGCGCGCTTTGCATTAATGGAGGTGCCGGCATGATCGAACGTGGAGTTTTGACCGGTTGGTTGTGGATTGCCCTCTGGGTACTCAGTGGTGCCTTGGTACTCCAGGGAGGGCTTGAGTTGCTGCAACTCGGTGCGCGTTGGCCGGTTTGGGTTCTGTCAGTGCTACCGTTACTTGTGTTTCTCGTCGGTGTCGCGAAGGATAACCTTGTCTGGCTGATTTGGTATTGCTTGCTGCTGCTGTTTTATTTTATCAGTGCAGTTGAAGACACTTTCGCTCGCCCCAATAACATCATTGTCGTGAGTGGTTTGGTCATTACCGTACTGCTCTTTTGTGTGTGCACCGCCTACCTTCGATTTCGCGGTCGAGAAAAACGTGGGATGAACCCCTTTAAGGACTAAGACATGGATTTGTTAAAGGCCATATGGCGCATTCTTTCCGGTATCAGCAAGGCCATCACGGTTCTGGTTCCGCTGGTGTTTGTCGGTGTTTTCCTCGTTGCCTTGTCGGTCGGTGTGTCTGAGGGAACGCCTACACCGCTGCCGGAAAAAGCGGGTCTACTGATCGCGCCAAGCGGTACTCTGGTTGAGAGTAGAGCGCCGCTAGAACCGCTGGATGCGTTGTTCGCAAATGATCTTGCGGGCGAGACACTGCTTGCGACCGTGATCGAAGGTATTGATGCGGCGGCTCAGGATGATCGAATCACCTCAGTCGTATTGAATCTCGAAAACCTAATGGGTCCGTCGACGAGTCAAGCGATGGAGATCATCGAGGCGTTAGACCGGTTCTCAGACAGTGGTAAGCCTATTGTCGCTGTTGGTGATTACTTTACGCAGTCTCAGTACCTTCTCGCCTCGCAGGCGGATGAGATTGTCTTGCACCCCGAGGGCGGTGTCAGCCTCATGGGGTTTGGCGTCTACCGCACTTACCTAAAGCAATTCCTGGATAACGTAAAAGTGAACTTCCATGTCTTTAGGGCAGGCGATAATAAGTCTGCGGTCGAGCCTTTTATGCGTGACGATATGTCGGCGCAAGAGCGCACGGTCGTGGGCAAATGGTTGGACAGCCTTTGGGGCGACTACACCGCTGTTGTAGAGGCAGGTAGAGGCAAGGAGCTGGGTGACGTCACTCGCTTTGTGAATGATTTCCCGAGTCGACTTGAGTCACACGGTGGGGATTTAGCGCAGACCTTTTTGGCTGAGGGCTACGTGGATAAGCTCTTACACGGTGATGAACGTGAAGCGCACATCTTGAAGATCGTCGATGCCATGGACGCAGACGGTGAACTGGAACTTGTCAGCCTCAAACGTTACGTGGCTGACATACGAGAACCTATTGATAGCGAGATGCCGTTGATTGCGGTTGTGCCGATTGAGGGTACGTTGGTGCCGGGCAGCAGTTCACAGGGCTCAGCGGGCAGTGACACGGTCGTCGAGCAGTTGGAGCGCGCCGTTGAGCACGAGGCTGCGGCTATTGTCTTGAGAATTAACTCGGGGGGTGGCAGCGTGTTTGCATCCGAAGTGATTCGCTCAAAGGTCAATTCTATAGCCGCTGATGGCGTTCCCATTGTCGTTTCCATGGGTGGGGCGGCCGCCTCCGGAGGCTACTGGATCGCCGCTGCGGCGGATGAAATTTGGGCCATGCCAACCACAATCACAGGCAGTATTGGCGCTTTTGCCGTTTTCCCAACGATTGAGGGTGTCTTCGATTATGTGGGTGCGACGGTGGACGGCGTAGGCACAACTGCAATGGCCGGTAGTTTTGATCCTAGTCGAGGGCTGGATAAGAATTCAGAGCGAATCTTTCAGGCGGTTATTAACGGCGTTTATAAAGACTTTTTGTCGCTGGTTTCTGTGTCGAGGGACATGAGCCTTGCCGAGGTGAATGCGCTTGCGGGTGGCAAGGTTTGGATCGGACGAGACGCTAAACAGATTGGACTGGTTGATCAGCTGGGTGGTCTTGATGATGCAATCTCCTCTGCTGCTGCGCTTGCACAATTAGACGCTTACGAGACGAAACGTTTCGGCATGCCCATTACGCCTCAGCAGCTCATACTCGAGGAGATAGGAAACAGCTTTGGGGTTTCAGTACCCGAGCGTGTGGGCACAGCACTGGCCTGGCTTGCACCCATTCATGAGCCGCTCGTCATGATGTCGCAGTTTAAAGATCCCAAGCACACCTACCTGCAGTGCTTTGCCTGTAACTATGCTTACTGACATTGAACTGCCCAATGACGATCGTGAGGGTGCGATTGTTGCGGGGACTATTTTACTGCTTCGCGACGCGCAAAACGGGCCAGAAGTACTGTTACTCAAGCGCAACCCTAAGGCAAAAAATATGGGTGATGTTTGGATGTTCCCCGGTGGCAAGGTGGAGGCTGGTGACTCTGCGCCCAAGGAGGTGGAGCAAGCCGCCAATGCAGCGGTACGAGAGTTGCATGAAGAAGCAGCTGTTGTGCTGAAGACGTCGGAACTCATTTGTTTTTCGCACTGGCTAACGCCGGCGGGAATGGCGCGCCGGTTTGCAACCTGGTTTTACGTGGCTCGACTTCCCGCGAATGCGGCCGTCATGGTCGATGGCGAAGAAATGGTTGAGGCACGCTGGGTCAGTCCTCAAGTTGCGATTGAGGAGCATCGGCGGGGCGCGCTTCGATTGCCTCCGCCTACGGTGGTGAGCCTTCAAGACTTGGCGCATTCAACGTCTGTTACGCAGACACTCAACGCGGTTGTGTCGAGGGTGCCACCCTATTTTTTTCCAAAAATCTGCGCTCAAGCGGAAAAAAATGTGGTCATGCTGTATCCGGGGGACGCCGGCTATGAAGACGCTAATCCACAGACCGCTGGCGAGCGCCACCGAGCACAGTGGTCCGATGGTGTGATCGCGTATGAGCGCAGTTACGAGTATTCAAGCCTTTAATTAATTGGGCATCCAGCGAGCGCCGGGGAGCTTGGGTCGCTGCTTTTGCAGTTGGTCCTCGAATAATGATGCAACACTCAGCGCTGCTCCGGCTGATAGACGTCGAGAGATCAGGGTGATTGGAAACACATAAATATCTTCCTCGCGAAAGCGCAGTGCTCGTGAGCGACCTTTCTTGTCTCGGTAAATCACCCAGTCAAAGCCCAGTTCTTCAGCAAGTAGGTCTCCAAAAACGATGCCCAAGGCTTGTTGCGTTTGGACATCTTCGGCGTCGACCCAGCGACGGTCGATGATTTCTTGCAGTGTGTCTAGATCGCGCGTGGCAATGCCTGAAACTCGTCGGCCCAGTCGGTTCGCGAGTCCTTCAACGGTTTTTCTCTGTTCCCCCATATATTGCCGGTCGATGGCAGTGAGTGATTGAATTTGGACTCCAAACTCGGAACTCATCGCACTGGGCGCTGTCAAAACGACAACTAACAAAAGCAACAGAAAGCTGACGTCCCTGAGCGTCAGTAATTCAGGTTGTGAAACTGCTCTCGAAATGGATAATTGCCGCACCATGATGATCCTCATCTCGAATTTTCCTATCGCTGGAGTACACCGATGATAACCGGAAGCATAGTTGCGCTGGTAACACCGATGACAGAATCGGGTGATGTCGATTGGCGGACGCTTGAACGACTCATCGATTTTCACATTGAGAATGGCACTGCGGCAATCGGGCTTGTGGGCACGACCGGTGAAAGTTCAACCTTAAGCCACCCAGAGCACCGAGAGGTCATTCGCTTTGGTGTCAGCCATGCGGGCGGCAGAATGCCGATTATGGCCGGTACAGGATCCAACTCCACGCTCGAAGCCGTTGAGCTTACGGTCGCGGCGGCTGAGGGTGGTGCCGACTGCGCATTGTTGGTGACGCCTTACTACAATAAACCCTCGCAAGAAGGCCTATATCAGCACTTCAAGTCCGTCGCTGAAGCCATTAATTTGCCTATTATTCTTTACAATGTCCCCTCGCGAACGGGGTGTGATTTATCGGCTGAGACAACGCTGCGCTTAAGTCAGGTGGAGAATATTGTGGGTTTAAAGGATGCCACTGGCGATGTTGCACGAGGAGCATCACTGATTAAGTCACTGCCCGAGGGGTTTGCGGTGTACTCAGGCGACGACAGCACGACCTGTGATTTGTTGGAGGCAGGCGCAAAGGGTTGTATCTCGGTTACGGCAAACGTGGCACCCGCGAAAATGGCAGAAATGTGCCGCTTAGCGCTGCGTGGCGACCATGCTGGCGCGCGAGCTGTCGATGCCAAGATTCGGCCACTGCACAAGACGTTGTTTCTTGAGTCAAACCCGATTCCAGTCAAATATGCGATGGGCCACATGGGGCTGATCGATCCTACTATGAGATTACCGCTGATGCCGCTGTCTGAGCAGTACAGGGGCGAACTGACCAAGGCGATTGAAGAATGCGTAGAGTGAAAACCACATTAGCGGCCGTGTTGATGGTCTGGCTGGCAGGCTGCAGTTTGCTCCCCGAGTCGGGCAGCATCATCCCTTGGGAAACAGAATCTGAGCTTGCGGGAGACTATGAAACAGCGATCGAAGCTGATCCGATGACGGTTCCTCAAGACTTGGACTCCGAGGCGATTCAACAAGCATTCCCGATTCCCGAGGTTGCAGTGAATCTTACGATTCCTGTAACCGGTCAGGCGCCACGACCTGCGCCGTTAACCGCAGGCTCTCAGCTCGATGCGGTGCGTTTGCAGCGGCTTGGTAATCGCAGTTGGGCCGTGGTTAATGTGCCTCCCGGGCAGCTGTGGCCCCAAGTGCGCGCGTTTCTTGTGAGCAGTGGTATTGACGTCGTGGGTGTTGATGCGACGGGCGGATTGATTGATACCGGATTCGTATTACTCGAAGACCGTAGCTTAGAGGCGCGGTTTCGATTTAGGGTTGACTCCGGTGTGCAACGCAACACGTCTGAACTCCATGTGCTGCAACAAAATACGGCCAAGGATATTGATGTCGGTCGCTGGCCAGAAAACTCTGACGACGCCGACCTTGAGCAAACCATGCTTCGCAATATTGCTCAGTTCATCGCTAACAGTGCGGAGTCCGCCCCCGTGTCCATGATGGCGGAAAAAGCCATGACCGGTGCCGGGCGCATTGCACTCGAAGAATCCGTTGATGGTGCACGCCTGCGCCTCGAGCTTCCCTTCAATCGCGCCTGGGCGGCCACTGAAAAAGGGTTTGCCGACGCGGGATTTAGACTCGACGACAAGAATCGCAGTACTGGATTGTTCTACGTCACTTATCTGGGTCCAGAGGGTGAGGACGGTGCTGGATGGTTCGGGTGGATGTTTGGCAGTGAGGACGATGACCCTCTGATCGGTAAGGAGTTCCGGATACAGCTGACAACTCAGACGGTGTCGCAGGTTACGATTAACGTTCTCGGTGCTGAAGGTCAGTCGATCGGACAGTTGGAGCAACAGGGTCTACTGACACTTCTCCAGGGCAATATCACGTAATGTTGCGCCTTGCCTCGGTTGGCTCAGGCAGCAAGGGCAATGCAACGCTGGTGGCGACTGATGAGACCACAATTCTCATCGATTGCGGATTCCCGGTTCGAGAGATGCTTGTACGTTTGCCACAGCTGGGTGTCGATATCTCCGATATTGATGCCATTTTGGTGACGCACGAGCACTCAGATCATATCGGGGGGGTGGCTGCGGTGGCTAAAGCCGCCGGGGCTCAGGTGTTTGCGACACACGGTACCGTGGCGTCAGGAAAGCTCGACGCCGTACGTTCGCTCGTGCGCATCGACAGCGACTCCAGCTTCACGATTGGCGATATAGAGGTCAACGCGGTCACGGTGCCTCACGATGCGCGGGAGCCGGTGCAATACCGCTTTCACTCTGGTCTGTCTTGTGTGGGTGTGCTTACCGATTTGGGTTGGGTCTCGCCTCACGTCTTGGGCGCTTATAAGGGGTGTGATCTCCTGTTGCTCGAGTTTAATCATGACTTGGAGATGTTGCGACGCGGGCCTTATCCCGCGGTCTTAAAACGCAGAGTCTCAGGGGACTTTGGGCACTTAAACAATGAACAAGCGACCACCATGCTGACCGCCTTAGGCGATTTGGCGCCGCGTGTTGTGATCGCAGGTCATATCTCTGAGCAAAATAACTCCGTCGATCGGGTGGCTGAACTCCTAACGCCGCTTGCTGAGCGACAGAACGTGAAGATCATTTACGCAACTCAGACTCAAGGATTTGGTTGGACGACATCTGAGTCGTCCGGCGATGTTTCTCGCGTCGCCTGAGGGGGCTTAAGCTTCCATCGCCGATTCGACCATAAATAACTTTCTGGCTGAAGGCGTATCGCCTCTTCGGACATCTGAGCGTAACGTTCGATGAGTTCATTCTCTGACATGGCGCCTGGTGTCGCACACAACTCGAGAAGCTCTGCCTCATAGTGACCTTGAGAAATCCGTCGTGTCCTCGCGAAATAGACGGGGTAGCGCGTCAGACGAGCAAGCGTTGCAGGTCCCATAAAGAATGCAGTGGGTTGGTTTAAAAAGTCAGTCCAATACGCCACCTCTTTTTTTCCGGGCGACTGATCAGCGAGCAGCGCCAATACTCGATTGGCTCTTCGTGCTTTCAAGACGTATTTCCCGATGGATTTCATTGTCACCAGCGTCCCCCCGAATTTTCCGCGTGACTCCAGCGCAAATCGGTCAGCGCCTTGGTCATGCAAGGGCTTGTAGACGCCATCAAACGGAGCTCTTGCTGCTAAGCTTGCGCGTTGTGTAAGCCACTCCCAGTTGGTGTGGTGCAGGGCGAGTATGATCCCGGGTGCCGGTGTGCCTTCTTCCGACATGAGAGGCTCCCAGCCCTTAAGCGTCATTCTGCGCTCAAGTTCCTCTTTGGGTATACGCCAGGCGTACAGAGCCTCGACCGCGACGTCTGCGAACTGCTGATAAAAGGCGTGGCGTGTTTGCACGTACCACGCTTCGGGTTTGTCGGGAAACGCATTGCGGAGATTGCTGTCGACGGTCTTGACCCGATACCGAAAGACAAACTCTGTCAGCCACGCAAAGACTCGCGCAAGGCCGTAGGAGGTTTTCAGTGGCAGTGCGGCGATTCCGCGATAAATCCAGTAGGTGAGCATCAGCAATGCTCCGGCTTCATAACCTGAACTTGGTCATTGAAACGAGCGAGACTGTGACACTGCAACGCGTCATTGCCCACTAAGTTCACGTGTTCTAACGCCGTTAGATTCACGAGAGGGACGATATCGACAATGAGATTATTATCGAGTTGCAGTTCGATCAGACGCTTAAGACTCGTGATTTCCACAAGATTACGCACCTCGTTGTCCGTGAGCTTGATTCGCTGAAGTGCCTGAAACTGCGAGAGACCCGACAGTGATCGAATGCCAGCATCAGAGCAATTGAGTACCTCAAGTCCGCTTGATGTATAGATCAGTCCGTCCTCAATGGCTTGTGCCACGCAAGATGCAAGTCCGGGGTCAGCTATTTGGTAGTCCTCGAAGAGGCTTCTGGGTGAGTAAAGGCTTCGCTCATTCAGCGTGATGTCATACTTTTCTAACCCGGTGCACGATGTGAGTGCGATCAATGGGGCGATCAATAGGCCAGCCCAAATATGGCCCAGGGACTGAGCCTTGTTAGACTCACTGAGTATTGATGTCGATAAAGTTGATACCATGACGAATTCCGCTTGCTGAGTCGGTATGATGCCAGTGCAGAAGGTTAAGTTCGAGATGCACTTGAATTGCGCACGCGAAAACAATCGAATAATTGCTCGGTGAGGAAAGGTGGCCCTAGACCAACTTGAAATAACTCTAAAAAAGCAATGGCGACTTGGGCAGAGTATTCTGCTGTGTTGGGCGTTTGACCCTAACGGCTTGCTCACCATTGTCGTTCCGCATTACTTTTTAGGAAATTTCACGTCACCTAATCACCCCTCAGGAGTCGGAGAACAGAACGAGGATTTCGTTCGAGATTTGATTTCTGGCAGTCGCTTTAAAGCGCACAATGAAATTTTTGAAATCGCCCGTAAGCTCGGGGTGGCGCCAAGTTTTGTTAAGTTAGATCAAGCCTTAACGCAGGACGATGAGGCCGTCGCTCAGATCGATTCCATGATCAAGCGTTACAGTCTCGGTCACGAGGAAAGCCGAGCCGTCGTGTTGTTTGATATTGCCGATTTTTCCTTGTTTCGGCCCTTTGAACAAGCGAGTCAACTCAATAGCCTGTCTTATTCTATGAACTCGGCATATTCCAAGCTCAAGCGCGAGGGAATCGAAGTCAACTTTGCGCGGACCACTACGGGAGATGGGTATTATGTTTGGAATCGAGATTTAGGGGTTTTCCCCAACGTCGACTTACTGACCTTCTTCTTGTTGGTCTTAATCGACAACGCGGTCGCGCGCGAGAAGTCGCAGTTTGGATCGGTGCCCACACTGCGTTCTGCGTTTCATATTGGTAGCCACTACGAGTTATCACAGGCCGAAGGGATCAATCCGACTGTTTTGAGCTATATCGTGGGTGACGTGACCATCAAGCTTGCCCGATTAGTGGAGAGTGTTCCGCCTGAGGGCATACATATGGGCGATTTCTTGGCGCTGCTGCCTGACAGCGATGTCCCTGCAACCCCAGCTGATTTTTTAGGTCACTCGTGTGATGAGCTTCTCGACATGTCCGGTCTACGTGTCGATGAAGGCCGGTTAACGAAGATTCATTTTGAGCCGTGGTCCGCAGGACAGCCCGATGAGCGTCTCATTGAGGTGACGGACAAACACGGTTTGAGTCAGAGTGCGCACAATGTTGGTTTTACCCTTGAGCTTGAAGGTCATACGCTGTCTTTGGGCGTGAGAAATCGCTAATGTCGTGCCTGGTAACGCCTGCCTCTTATGCCGTTCAGTCTCTTGCAAAGTCTGTGGCATTAGACCTAGGGCTGACGTATGTGCATTCGATTGAAGGTCTTGATTCGGGTGTTGCACTGGTTGTCGATACAGACAGGTCATGGCTTCAGCGGCTTCAAAGACCGAGATTGGGCCGAGTCAGCATTGATTTTTCGGCCCCCGAAATGTTGTACCGCCGAAAGTCGGGTCACAATGAACCGCTGGGTCGTGCAGTTGGGGTAAAGCATGATGTAAAACCGCGCGTATTTGATGCAACCGCTGGCCTTGGGCGAGATGCATTTGTACTGGCGGACCTTGGATGTGATGTCGTTTTGTCCGAGTGGTCTGTGCCCCTGGGGTTCCTTTTAAATCAGGCGCGTGAGCTCGCGCTGCTCAGTGCACATACAAAGGTGGTTGAGGCTGCAGATCATATGACGGTTGTCACTGGGGACAGTTGCGAACGAGCTCTTCAGGGATTCGACGCGATCTACATTGACCCTATGTTTCCCGAGCGCGGAAAGTCGGCCGCCGTAAAAAAAGACTTGGCGACAGTCCAGGCGCTGTTTACCGATGCTCCGGGCGCGCCGAACGCTGAGGCACTGCTGGCTTGGGCGGTGTCACAGCCCGTTGATCGCGTAGTGATCAAGCGTCCGGTCAAGGCGCCATCGTTAGGGGTGAACAAGCCCTCACACAGCATCACTGGCAAGACCGTCCGTTTTGACGTCATTGTAAAATAAGGGGGGAGACGTGGAAAAGAGTGTCTTATACGTTGGGCGTCACTTGCCGACAGAAGTCGCGACTGCGGCAAAAGCCTCGGGTTACCGATTGGTGTGCGCCAACAGTGAAGGAAATCCAAATATCGAGGGTCTTGCGGATCATCTCCCTGTCGATATAAGGACGGTAGAGGGTCGGGCAAGGTTGATCGATTGGCTTCGCCAAAACGTCGCTCCGGCTCACATTCTTTGCGAACTTCACCCCTTCGACTTTTCAGGAGGCGACAATGAAAGCGGCTCGCTATCCGCCAGCGACTACCTCCAAGGACAGATCGTCGGGATAACCGAGCTCTTGGAAGCTGCCGTGTCTCTCAATCCTGCCTGCCGTTGGCGCTTTATTTCGCCGAGTAACGTCGATGTTTGGTCTCGCGCGAGCGAAGCTTACTTTCGCGTTCTACTCGAAGGTCTTGTAACACTGGTACCCAGCGCTGACTTTGACTTCATGAGCCAGGGCGACGCGATGACGTTCTAGGTCAGAAGTCGCTCCATAATGCCCTCATAAATACGAGCGAGTTTCGGTATGTCCGAGAGCAAGACGTGTTCATTTCTCTGATGGATAGACGCGTTTATGGGGCCCAGCTCAATAATTTGGCTGCCCATACTCGCGATAAAACGTCCGTCGGAAGTTCCCCCACCGGTGCTGAGCTGAGCACTGACCCCCGTCGCGGTCATAATGCTCTCTCTGACAGCGTCTACCAGATCGCCGGGCTCAGTCAAAAAAGGATTGCCACTCAGTTGCCAGTCGAGCGAATAATCGATGCCCGTGGCCTCGAGCACCGTTTCACATTTGGACTGGATTTCATCGGCGGTGATCTCGGTAGAAAACCGAAGGTTAAAAACAGCGACGAGCTCTCCTGGGATGACGTTGGTTGCGCCGGTACCTGAATGAATATTGGAGAACTGGAGCTGCGTTGGGTCAAAGTAGTCATTGCCGCTATCCCAGCTTATCTCCGAGAGCGCCGTCAGTGCTGCAAACGCCTTATGCATAGGATTATCGGCTAGATGTGGATAGGCCACATGGCCCTGCTTACCTTTGATGGTTAGGGTTGCATTAATCGACCCTCGGCGGCCATTTTTAATAATGTCGCCTAAAGTCGATGTGCTGGACGGCTCACCTACGACGCACCAGTCAATGGATTCCCCTCGGCGCTGTAGCGTATCGACAACGTAACGCGTCCCGTGAATCGCAGGGCCCTCTTCGTCTGCGGTAATGAGATACCCGATTCTACCGGTGTGATGCGGATGGTTTGCGACAAAAGATTCTGTTGCCACCACCATTGCGGCAAGACTGGCCTTCATGTCAGCGGCCCCGCGCCCATAGAGAAAGCCCGCGCGTTCGGTAGGAACAAAAGGATCGCTGTCCCAGTGCTCGCGAGGTCCAGGCGGAACCACATCGGTGTGTCCTGCAAAAACTAAGGTGGGTCCGTGAGTGCCGCGCGTCGCCCAGAGGTTGAGTACTTCTTCTTTGGGTAATGATTCGCAATTAAACCCTAATTTTGCCAGGCGCTCTGCGAGTAAAGGCTGACAACCGTCATCGGCAGGGGTTACCGACTGCTTGCTAATGAGTTCTTTGGTCAACGCGACAGAGGGGTGTTCCGAATCAGTTATGGGCATGGAGGCTCTCGTTGAGTTCGATCGCTGTTTTATTCGTCAGACATTCTACCGAACCTGACTGCGAGTTGCGTCGAAACAAAAGATCCGAGCGTCCCGCTAGATATCGAGCTGCCGTGGTTTCAACGGCCTGCTTTGCGTCATCAAGCACGGTGACTTTAGTGCCCGCTGTAATAAACAGTCCGGCCTCGACGGTGCATCGGTCCCCCAAGGGAATACCCAGACCCGCGTTGGCGCCGATCAGGCACTCCTCGCCGACAGAGATGATCATGTTGCCACCGCCGGACAGGGTCCCCATGGTTGAGCAGCCGCCCCCCAAATCAGAACCTTTGCCGACCATAACGCCGGCCGAAATACGGCCTTCGACCATTCCAGGGCCTGCTGTTCCAGCATTGAAATTAATGAAGCCCTCGTGCATCACCGTTGTTCCAGCGCCAAGATAAGCGCCCAGGCGAACGCGCGCACTGTGAGCAATTCTGACGCCCTCAGGGACCACGTAGTTTGTCATTTTGGGGAATTTATCGACACTTGCGACCTCGAGTACTTGGCCCTTTAGACGGGCACTTAATTGCCGCTCAGCCAGCTCGCTGAGGTCAACAGGGCCTTCGTCGGTCCATGCAACATTGGGTAGCAATCCAAATACGCCCGTTAGATCAGTGCCATGAGGCTTAACCAGTCGATGTGACAGCATATGAAGCTTGAGGTAGGCGTCCTCTACCGACACGGGGGCGACATTGGCTACCAAAGAGGATGCAACAACAGACACAGGGCTTTCACTAAGCCGATCTGACAGCGCCGCCAGTGCGTCATTTCCAGCACTTCGGGCATTATTCGCGAGGGTCTTCAAGTCACTGCGATCCAGTCGACCACGAACGCCGCTGAGTGCGTCTGACAGTGGGCCTGTCACATCGCCAAGGGGTGTGGGGTAAAACACATCCAGTATCGCACCCCTGGTGTTCTCAGAGATGACGCCAAGTCCGAATCCATGCATCTTATCGGCCATAATAATCGCTCCTGATTGACAACGGGTTATTGAAAATAAACGCGGTAGGTGTCCGCTTTGAAGCCCACGTCAAGGAGGCTGCCGTGTGAGAGCACCGGGCGTTTGATTAGTGTGGGGTTCGCAATAAGTACGGCCGCCGTATCACCGGACTGCGCTTCATGCCGCTCAATATCAGACATATTCTTCCAGGTGGTGCTTCGTTTGTTAACGAGCTTTTCTGCCCCCAATCGAGCGAGCCATTCATCGATCATCGCTTTAGAGGGGGTCGATTCACGCACGTCGACAAACGTGTGTTCAATGTGTTGCGCGTTGAGCCATTGCCGTGCCTTGCGCACGCTGTCGCAGGTCGGAATGCCGTAAATGATTGTTGCCATGAAAATACCTGCTGGTGTTACGGTTTATTAACTTTCTTTGGATGTTTACGGTTGGGATAGCACGTTGTACAAATTTCGCAGACCAGCCCGTTACAGTTGCGTGCCGTGCAGAACTCGCGACCGTAAAAAATAATCTGCAGGTGCAGATCGTTCCAACGCTCACGACGAAATACCTTTTTTAAATCGCGTTCGGTATCTACAACGTTGCGGCCGCGAGTCAGACCCCACCGCTGAGCGAGGCGGTGAATATGTGTGTCCACTGGGAAGCTCGGTACGTCGAAGGATTGTGCCATGACAACGCTTGCAGTTTTATGACCGACGCCGGGAAGTCGCTCCAGGCTTTCAAAATCAGCAGGAACTTCCCCCGAGTGCTCTTCGATCAATATTTCGCTCAGTCGGCGTATTGCTTTTGACTTTTGAGGGGACAGACCACAGGGTTTTATGATCGCTCTAATGGCCTCCGCACTGTGCTGAGCCATGTCAAATGGGTTGTTAGCCAGTTCGAACAAGGCGGGAGTGATGCGGTTGACTCGCTCATCGGTACACTGCGCGCTGAGCAAAACCGCAACGAGCAGTGTGTAAGGACTACTGTGGTCCAATGGGACGGGTGGCTCGGGGTATAGCTCATTTAGCCTTTGGTCTATAAAGTCGACGCGCGCCTGTTTTGATAAGTGACGACTCATAGGCATTAGCCCCGCGACAGCCATGTTGCAATTCGCTCCGCCGCTTCCAGAGTTTCTTGGTGTGTAGCGACTAGGGCCATGCGCACGTGATCGGCGCCGGGGTTTTCGCCGTTGATTTCTCGTCCTAAGAAACTGCCAGGAAGTACGGCGACGTTTGTCTGCTCTAACAATTCGCGCGCAAAAGCGGTATCGCTCATCGGCGTTTTAGGCCACAAATAAAACCCGGCGGGGGGTATTGAGACGGGTAATACCGACGACAGTCGCTGCGTTACGGAGTCAAACTTTGCGCGGTAAAGCTGACGGTTTTCCACGACGTGCTGTTCGTCAGACCAGGCCGCGATACTGGCGCGCTGATGGTGCAGCGGCATTGCGCAGCCGTGATAGGTACGATAGCGGCGAAACTCTTGAATCAACTCAGCATCGCCAGCAACGAAGCCCGAACGTAAACCGGGTAAGTTCGAGCGTTTGGAAAGGCTGTGAAAAACAAGGCACTGTTTAAAGTCCGAATTCCCCATCGTTGTTGCCGCTTGCAGGAGACCCATCGGGGGCGACGCTTCGTCGTAATAGAGCTCGCTGTAACACTCGTCACTCACCAGTATCACGTTGTGCTCCACGGCTTTTTCGATCAGAAAGTGCAGTTCTTTTTCAGGAATGACCGCGCCTGAGGGATTTCCCGGTGTGCACATAAAGAGCAGATCGCACTGTGCCCATTCATCCTCTGAGAGTTCGCGATAATTTGCCAGATAATCCAGCTCCGGGGGGCAGGGTATGAGCGTTGGCTGAACACCTGCGAGTAGGGCGGCTCCCTCGTAAATTTGATAAAAAGGATTTGGGATGACCACTGCGCCGCGCTTTTGGGGCGTGACAAAAGTCTGAGCAATTGCAAACAAACCCTCTCGCGTCCCATTCACCGGCAGCACCTCAGTCGCAGGGTTAATGTCTCGCGTGTCAAACCGTCTTTGGAGCCAAGTGGCGATGTGCT
>CAYVQI010000011.1:0-25823 GCA_964454155.1 uncultured Alteromonadaceae bacterium
GTCATTAGCTACCTCGCCAACAACAAAGTGCAAGACGCCGAGCGCCTTGCTAAGCACTTTTTACGAGACAACAAGACCCACCCGGAGGGAATGCGGCTCTTGGCCGAGGTCCTCACCCGGAAGAATATTTTGGATGAGGCACAGTTTTTACTCGAGACACTGGTCGCGCTTCAGCCCAAAATGATCCCTGCACGACTTCAGCTCTTTCACGTGTTGATGCGACGCCAACGTTTTCACTCGGCCTTTGACATTGCCGCTTCACTGAACAAAGACGCGCCAACCGACACCGGTGAAATAAAACGAGCGTATGCAGCGGCGGCATTTGCCGTGGGAAATATTGAGGAAGCCAAAGACCTTTACGCCCAACTCGCCAAAACCGCCCCCGCTGACCATCTCATTCCTATCAGTCAGGGTCATATTTTCAACGCGATTGGTGAACGAGAAAATGCCGTTGCCGCCTTCCAGCGATGTATCTCGCTAAAGCCCGCACACGGTGACAGTTACTGGTCGCTTGCAAATACAAAATCGTATCGCTTCGATGATGATGAAATAGCGTCCATGCAAAAAATAGAGGAGAGCGATGCGCTATCGACGCTCGACAGAGTGCAAATTTGTTTTGCACTCGGAAAGGCCCTTGAAGACAAAAATCTCTTTGACGACGCCTTTAGCTATTACGATCGAGGGAATTCGCTCAAGCTCCCAACAACGCACTACGACCCGGTACAGCTCAGAAAACGGGTGCAAGCGCAAATTGACGTCTGCACAAGTGAGCTCTTTGAAAGTCGACAACACGTTGGCGTGCAAAATATCGACCCGATTTTTATCGTCGGCTTACCGCGAGCTGGATCGACGCTGCTTGAGCAAATACTGGCCTCTCACTCGCAGGTCGATGGCACCATGGAGCTGCATAATATTCTCGATCTTGCAAAGCGTTTGCGGGGTCGCGACGCAGATCAGGACGGGACTCCACGTTATCCGGCTATTTTAGGCGATCTCGATAACGATTTGTTCGCTCAGTTTGGCGTGCAATTTATCGATCAAACACGTATTTATCGCGGATCAGGCCAGCTGTTTATCGACAAGATGCCTAACAATTTTTTCCATATTGGACTCATCAAGCTGATCCTGCCAAACGCAAAAATCATCGATGCTCGGCGCCATCCTATGGCCTGTTGCTTTAGCGGTTACAAGCAGCTGTTTGGTGAAGGACAGGAATTTTCTTACGGGCTGAGTCAAATTGGCGAGTACTACAAGGAATACGTTCGGCTGATGGCGCACTGGGATGCCGTCTTACCCGGACACGTATTACGGGTAAACCACGAGGACGTCGTTGCTGATTTAGAAACTCAGGTACACCGAATATTGGACTATTGTGGTCTCGAATTTGAGTCTGCCTGCCTTGAGTTTCATAAAACAGAACGTACGGTACGGACACCCAGTGCGGAGCAAGTGCGGCAACCCATATACACCTCTGGGCTTGAGCAGTGGAAGAACTTTGAGCACTATTTGGCACCACTCAAAGAGGCGCTAGGTAGCGAGTTACTCAATGAATATCAGATCGACTGAACGCAGTGATCTTCTCAAGCTCGCGTAAATTCATATTTTTTGCGGTGCCTAAAACGGGAACTCATGCCGTTCGAGCGGTATTGAGGCCGTTTCTTGGTGACGAGGATTGGGAGCAGCAAATGCTCACCGCCCAAATGCACTCTCCGATTCCAGCGCTTGCCAATATCGGGCACGGTCATATTTCTTATCAGGAACTGTGTCACTCGATAGGTGAAACAACGACTAAGTCTTATTTCCGTGTTGCCTTTGTGAGACATCCGATTGAACGATTTAGGTCAGTGTGTGCGTTTTTAGCACGAACGGACAGCAGCTACTCACAGGATCCGCTGGCCTGGTCGAAGCGCGCATTTCAATTTGAACGCTTCAGAAAGCGCGTGTTGGTCAGACCTCAGACTGACCTCCTGACCGATAAAGACGGGCAGGTCGCCATGTCGTTCATCGGACGCTACGAATCCTTAGACGCTGACTTAGCGCAAATTTGTCGTCACCTAGGGGTTTCAGCGGAACCTTCGAAACCACAAAACGTGACGCAAAATGAGAAGCCGGCACTCTATTCAGATACCGCTTTTGTTAAAGAGCTCGAGGCGTTTTACGCTGACGACTTCAGGCTGCTGGGGTACCCGCGGGACTGAATTCAGCTACGCGCCGAGGCCTTAGCGCAGCCGCTAAAATTCGCTGGTTAATCACCGGGTTAATCCCAACCTTATTCGATGCCGTGACCAGTACCCTTGGATCGGGCGCCAGTTGCGATGCGGTCCGTTGAAGTATCTGCCGATAGTGCGCAAACGCGGTCTCGGCAAAGCCATGGAGACTCCAGATCTCGCGCCAGTCATGAACGAGATCGAGAAGGAGGTGGCGGTAACGCCTCATTATCTCCGGATTGTTGTCCGGATTGGCCTCGCAATCACTCAGCAGTTGCTCGACGATGGCGAGCATCTCACCCGGCGCCATTACGGGCGCGACGGGAAACTGTTCCGTGCGCAAAGTTGAAACGGGACTCTCGTCGAAGGGCACGTCTATTGCTTCCAGCTCCGATGCCTCACGAACGGTGCGCCAAAATCGCGAGGAACCGGCCAAATCAATAACAAGATGCACGCGCGAGACACTACTGTCGTTCACCACGCGGTGACGTCGCCACGAATCGAACAGCCAACTTTCACCCTCGACCATGTGCACCGACTCGTCACCGCAATAAAATAAGACACCCGGATTAGTAATGATTGGGACGTGAATACGCACTCGGCTGACCCAGTGATAATTAAAATCCACATGCTCTGCGACTTGTGCACCAGGCTCTAAACGCATCAACCGCGAACGCGCCACCACCTCACCAAAGGACGCAATCGCATGGTGAAGATAAGGACTGGACGTCAGTGCTTTAGTCGGTTGCATGGCACCATCAAACGCGTGGTTCATTTCGCCATTCACGGAAACGAGTGGAACTGCCGAATTCCCAGGCAGACCTGAAGGATGGTCTAACCAAAAAGCAGACGGCAATAATCGCACTTCTTCGGCAAGACGCGCTGCGTTAAAGCGCCAAGGCAACTGAAGAAACGGTTGATTAAATTCCATCTGAGTATTACGCCACAAAGACGCCAAAGATGACAGAATGTGCCTGCGTTCAATTGAATACTTTGGGTTCAAAGTATTAAACTATGCGCCCCCAAAAGCGAAGCTTTTCGATATGCAATCGATGGACTTACCAGATCACGTTCTCGTGGCGCTAAGGCGCATCATTCGCGCCACCGATTTACATTCGAGAAAGCTGGGCAAAAAGACCGGATTAACCACGCCTCAACTGGTCATTATTAAAGCCGTCGGAGACCTAAAGGACCCAACCGTCTCAGACATTGCTAAAGCAGTGAGCTTAAGCTTAGCGACAGTGACCACGATCTTAAATCGCCTAGAGCGCAACGGCCTCGTGAATCGTGTGCGGTCTTCTGTGGACCGTCGAAGAGTCATCGTAACGCTGACTGAAGCAGGACAAACACTCAAAAGCTCTGCGCCTAAACCATTACAAGACAGCTTTGTGGATCGCTTCAGCCGGTTGGCGTCGTGGGAGCAACACTCGATTGTGGCCTCCTTAGAGCGTGTTGCAGCAATGATGGATGCCGATGATCTCGACGCCGCACCGCTTTTGGCCAGTGGAGAAGACGTCGTTTAGTCGAGCGAATTCAGCACCGACTTCAATACAATAGAGAAGTCACTACGTCCGAATCCGCGTTTTTGTAGCGCCTGATAAATGGTGCGTGCCTTTTCGCCAAACTCGGCGTCGACCTCAGACTGCCTCGCAAGCTCCGCGGCAAGACCCAAGTCTTTCACCATCAAGTCAACCATGAAGCCCGGCACGTAGTCGTTTTCGGCTGGCGTGCCCGGCATGACACCGGGCCACGGGTTGTAAACTTGTAACGACCAATTATTGCCCGAGCTTGCTTTCATAATCTTTGACTGAACAGCTGGATCGAGCCCGTTGGCGGCACCGATGGCAAGTGCTTCGCAGGTGCCAATCATGTGAATCGCGAGCAACATGTTATTAGCGGCCTTGGCGACCTGACCGGCTCCCTCCGAACCCGCATGGAAAATTTTATTTTTGTCCCCCATTGCGCTAAGGACCGCTTTAGCACGCAAGAACGCATCAACCGCACCGCCGCACATAAACGCAAGCGTTCCCGCTTGAGCCGCAGCAACACCACCCGAAACAGGCGTGTCCATGAAAGCGAGCTGCGCCTCACTTGCTGCCGCATGCAGCTTTCTCGCTGTCATCGCGTCAATCGTACTCGCGTCCAAGACGAGGGTGCCGTCAGGGAGGTGAGCAAATAACCCCTCATCACCGAGCATCACGGCTTCGACATGTTGCCCCGCCGGCAACATCGATAACACCACATCAACACCAGTCGCCGCGTCACGAGCAGACACAGCGGCGCGCGCGCCTGCACCGACAACGTCGGCTAACGCCGGCGCCGACAAATCGAAGGCGTTGACCGACCAGCCTGCCTTAAGAAGATTCTTAGCCATGGGGCCACCCATGTTGCCCAGACCAATAAAACCGATTGTCTTCATGTAATTTCCAGTGATTTGTGCAAGTACTTACTACCAGGGATAGTGCATATTGGGTGCGCCTGAAGGCTCAGAAAAGAAAGATTCAAGCACGTCCATTGGCACATCCTGAACCGTGGCAAATTGCCACTTTGGTTGGCGGTCTTTGTCGACAAGTAGCGCCCTGACACCCTCGGCAAATTCGGGATGCCGCATAATATTAGCGCCTAAGCGAAGCTCGGTATCGAAGACCTCTTTAAGCGAGTAATTCGCTGAATCGTTGAGCTGTCGAAAGATCCAACAGGCGGCCAGTTTAGAGCCGTGCGCAAAGCCATCACGCGCTTTCTGAAGCCAGACATTGTCGCCTTCATACCCCAGCAATCGATCCGAAATATCATTGAGATCATCGCCTGCCATCAGCGCATTGATCTGGGGCATCAGCGGCTCGATCACGCCCAGCGGCTGATCGACCGTGGCCTCCATACCTAAAATCTCGTCAACAATCGCAGTATTCGCAGCTGCATCGCTGGACCAAGGGCCGCTCGCAAGCGCCTCTACGACACTGTGACGCTGCTCATGCGCCAGAAATACATCGCCGAGATTCGCGTAAAGTGCATCAGTCGCATTGATATGTACGGAGGTCAGTGACAAAAATCGCCCTATCATGCCGGGCGTTCGGTTCAGGAAGTAACTGCCACCGACATCTGGGAACAGCGCAATCGTAATTTCAGGCATACCAATGCGTGTACGTTCACTCACCACGCGATGACTGCAGCCGGCCATGACGCCCATGCCACCGCCCATCACAACACCATGCCCCCAACAGATAACGGGCTTGGGGTAGGTAAAGAGTGCATAGTTCATTTGATATTCGCGCGCAAAAAAGTTCTCAGCATAGGTGCAAGGACCGCCCGGATTCTCCATAGACGACCGGCGTAGCTCGTGCACGTCTCCACCCGCACAAAAGGCCTTTTCTCCCTCGCCGTCGATGTAAACCGCGGCAATCGAGTCATCCTCGGCCCATTCAAGCAGCTTCGCCAGCATGATTTCGATCATCTCTGCATCAAGCGAGTTGAGAATCCGAGGGGTATTCAGGGTCAAACGACCGACCCGGCGTTCACCCTCGCCAATGGTTGAAACTAACACTACGTCACTCATTTATTTTTCCATTCTGGGGCGCGCTTCTCTAAAAAAGCATTCACGCCCTCTTTCTGATCTTCTGTTGAAAAAAGTGCCACAAATTCATCACGCTCCGCGATCAAACCGGCGCCAATAGAGACGTCTCTCGCCGAGTGGATCAGTCGTTTACAGGCCGCAATGGACGTCGGACTTTGGCCCGCGGCGCTTGTCGCCAGAGCGATGGCGGTACTGAGCGCCTCGCCCGATTCAACGACCTCTTCCACGAGACCTACTGACAGGGCTTTGTCGGCAGCAAGGCGTTCACCGCAAAGAATCATCCGCTTAGCCCAGCCTTCGCCGACCAATTGGGCGAGCCGCTGTGTACCACCGGCGCAGGGGAGTAGACCCACTTTCGCCTCCGGCAGCGCAAGTGAGGCGTGGCGTTCCGCGATTCGAATATCGCAGGCCAAAGCCACCTCTAATCCACCACCCATGGCATAACCATTTATCGCAGCGATCGAGACACCGCGATAGTCTGATAAGGTCTCAAAAGCGCGACCAAACGCATGTGCTATTGCGCCCGCGGCAACGGGATCCCCGCCCGCGAATTGATTAAGGTCTGCGCCAGCAGAGAAGAACTTCTCACCGTTACCGGTGATAATCAACGCTCGGACGTCTGATCGGTCGTTAAGCGCGTGAACAACCGCCTCAAGCGCGGGCAAACTTTCAAGATCCCAAGTATTCGCACCCGGATTATTGATCGTCACTGTGGCAATTCCGTTCTCTACCACCAACTGGACCTTTTCGCTCGGACTAACCTTCATTGGATAACCTCCAGTGCGCCATCCATGAGCGCTTGTCGCGATATGATCACCCGCATAATCTCGTTGGTGCCCTCTAAAATTTGGTGGACACGGGTGTCCCTTACGTAGCGTTCCATCGGATACTCGCGGATGTAGCCGTACCCACCAAACAACTGCAGCGCATCGTTACACACTTTGAAGCCCACATCAGTGGCAAATCGTTTTGCCATGGCACAGTACGTGGTCGCGTTTGAATCCTGATGATCGAGCTTACTCGCCGCCAACCGAATCATCTGACGCGCCGCGACAAGTTCAGTGAGCATGTCAGCGATCTGAAACTGCGTGTGCTGGAAATTGGCGATCGGCGTGTTGAATTGCTCTCGGTTTTGGACGTAGTCCGTCGCATCAACAATCGCCTGCTGAGCGGTACCGACCGAGCACGTCGCAATGTTAATACGTCCGCCGTCCAGTCCCTCCATTGCAATGGCAAAGCCCTGACCTTCCTCACCCAGCCGATTGGCCACCGGTACCGCAACATCATCAAAATTGATTTGCCGTGTGGGTTGCGCATTCCAACCCATCTTGTCTTCTTTTTTTCCGTAACTGATTCCGTCGAGATGGGCAGGCACTAAAAAAGCGGTAATGCCGCGAGAGCCTTCGTCTTTGGTCCTGGCCATAACGACTAAAACATCTGTATCACCCGCCCCTGAAATAAAAACTTTGGTGCCCGAAAGGCGATATAGGTCGCCGTCTCGTTTTGCAGTGGTTCTAAGTGACGCAGCATCCGAACCCGCGCCCGGCTCTGTCAAACAATACGACGCAAGCTGTTCACCCGACATCAAACCAGGGCACCACATATCAACCACAGAAGCTTGGCAATATTTGCCGATCATGGCAGACGCCATGTTGTGGATGGTGAGGAAAGCCGCGGTCGTGGTACAGCCTCTTGCCAACTCCTCCACGATCAAGCTCGCATCAAGGCGTGTCATCCCAAGACCACCCGCCGCCTCCGGCACGATCATTCCCATGAATCCCAAACCACCCGCTGCTTTTAATGCGTCTTTTGGAAAAATAGCGGCCTGGTCCCACTGCGCTGCGTGAGGCCTAAACTCGGACCGTGCAAATTCTCGGGCGCTCGCCACATAGGCGCGCTGCTCTTCGCTCAGTTCAAAATCCATACTGCTGTCCTTTACTCACTGCACTGCTCACACAACGTATTGTTCGGCAAGCATTCGATCAATACGCAGCCACACACCCATCGCGATGGTCATATCGCTAACTCGGCCAAGCGTCGCCTCGTTCAGTGTTTTACCACGTCACTCGTCACGTTTCCTTTCCTCGATTGCGCCTGTCAGTGCTATTGTGCTCGCTGGCCCTCGAAGCTGGACCAAAAACACTCTTTCATTGATTAATTTAAAATAAAAACATGTCCAAAATATCAGCCATTACCACCGAATTCGCTCGTGCCATCACCCAGCTTGGGACCGACGATTTTGTGCCCGCTATTGCACATATTCTCTGCGACCTTGCCGGTGCTGACGATGCGACAGTGATAGTTTACGGACAAGAAGAGCTGCCCACCATAAGCTTTGCACGACCACTTGCGGGTCATCCCGAAAGCGCGCTAGCCACTTACTTAAACGGCCCATTTTTACTCGATCCGTTTTATCGGGCTGCGGCCTATGACAAACAGTTTGGCGTCTTTCGGCTCACCGACCTAGCTCCCTCCAGTTTTCGCAGCTCCGAGTACTACAAAAACTGGTACAAAAACTGCGGTTATGAAGACGAATGCGGCCTTCTGGTGCACCTCGCCAACGATAACTTCGTCAATATCTCTATCGGATTAACCACCAGCGGTGCACGCTTTAAAAAGTCAGACGTAAAACGGTTGTCTGGTATTTACGAACTGACCGCAGCGTTATGTCAAAGACACTACCTCGAGGTGCTTGAGGCCCAAAAACACACGACGCTTCGCGAGCGAATGCATCGATCGCTTGCCGCCTTTGGCGCGAGTGTGCTGACGCGCAGAGAGCGTCAAGTCGTGGAACTGGTGCTCTTAGGTCACAACACACGATTGATCGCGGAAAAACTAGGCATTTCTATTGAAACCGTAAAGCTGCATCGCAAGCATGCGTATGCCAAGCTCGATATCAGCTCTCAAGCAGAGCTTTTCTTCTTGTTTATGGAAGCACTCTCGCACTGGTCTGGCGACCCGGATACCGATCCGCTTATCGCATACCAAGGAGGTGCCTGAGAGTGCTGGCGCTCACACTGGCTGATGGCTTTGCAGCACTGAATCGAGGGGACCTCGCCACAGCAGGTGAGGCCTGTAAACAAGCGCTTGAGAAGGACCAGACGCAGGTGCCCGCCCACTTTCTGGTTGGCCTAGTTGCGCTTGAGGGGCAACAGCGACAGGTAGCGCACAAAGCGTTTAAGTCAGTCGTAAAACTCGACCACAATCATGCAGCGGCTTGGGCGCATTTGGCTAAGTTAAATGTCGGAGAAGGCCGAATAGCGGCTGCGGAGTCAGCCTTAAACGAAGTAAGGCGCATACAGCCAAATGATCCTGTGGTGATAGAGCTTACCGGTACAGTACTGAATTCACTGGGAGAATATGAAGCCGCAGAGCGCTTTTTTGAGCGCGCACATCAGATGCTACCCAACAACTCGTCTGCGCTGATGAATTTAGGGAACGTCCGAGTTTTTCTCGGGAAAATTGACGATGCGGTCGCGCTATTCAAAAGGGCCATTTCTTTAGAACCCAGCAACGCTCAGTGCCATTGGGGACTTGCCAACTCTGAGAGAGCGGGGAGCGACGACCACGTCATTCAGATGCAGGCATTGATTCAATCCGGGCAACAGTCAAAACGCGCCCAAGGCTTTCTTCACTATGCCATTGGTAAAGAGAGTGAGGACCTGGGCAACTGGCCCACCGCGTTCAGTGCCTTCAGCGAGGGTGCTCGCGCGCGGCGCGCGACTGTAGAGTTTAATGAGGCCGACGAAATTGCGATGTTTGATGCCATCAAGGCAACGTATACGGCAGACTGGCTATCGGCGCGACCACCCGGCATTGCGGATTCATCACCTATTTTTGTGCTGGGTCAGCCGCGGACAGGCACAACGCTCATCGAGCGTGTAATCACTAGCCATTCGCAAGTCTTTTCGGCTGGCGAGCTGCAGCAATTTGGACTCGCTGTGCGCCGTGCAACCCGACACAACGACCCCAAACGTTTCTCACGCGACCTCTTTTTGGCGGCAGCTGACATCGATCCTGCGGAAATTGGCCAAATGTACTTAAGATCAACGGCTAAACAGCGCATCAAAAAACCCTTCTTTGTCGATAAGCTCCCGGTCAATTATCTCAATCTGCCACTGATTCTTGCGGCACTTCCCAACGCGAAGATCGTCCACCTTGTAAGAGGCCCGATGGACGCTTGCTTTGCCAGCTTCAAGCAGCTGTTTGCCGATGCCTACCTTCACTCTTACGACCAAGGTGAAATGGCACGACATCACGCACGATACCGCGATCTCATGGCACATTTTCATGCTGAGTTCCCGGGGCAAATCATCGATGTGAGTTACGAGGACACCGCACGAGATCTAGAACCCAATGCCCGGAAATTAATTGCGGCATTGGGACTTGAGTGGGAAGACGCCTGCCTAAATTTCCACGAAAGTAGCGCAGGTGTCGCCACCGCAAGCTCGGTGCAGGTGAGAGAGCCCGCACACACGCGGTCAATTGGCCGCTGGCGTCGATACGAGGCTGAGCTCAGCCCTATGGCAAGTGAGCTTAATCGCTTGGGGGTTCCCTTAGATTAACGCCGGAGTATACTGCCTTAGCGATAAACTAAATCGCCCGACTTCTTAACAAAAATAACGAGCAGACTGCGTGATGACTGCTCAGCGCCACCCGAGGAAACCATTATGTCAAAGGTCTTTGGCACAAAACCCAACACCAAACTCTTGCTGCCCCTAGCTGTATCAGCAGCACTTATCAGTACAGGACCAGCGGTCGCACAAACGCTCGAAGAAGTTATCGTTGTGGCCACGAAGCGAGAGCAGGGTGTTATGGACGTGCCCCTCGCGATCACAGCTCTGTCTGGTGACTTTATTGCAGAGACAAACCTTAACGATGTAAAGGACCTTATTGCTTACACTCCAGGTGTCAGTGGTAACTCGCAAGATTCTTATATCGACGCCGTCAGTATCCGAGGTGTGCGAACGCAGGACTTTGGTGTCGGGGGCGATCCCTCATCAGCCTTCTTTAAGAACGACCTTTATGAGGGCAGAAACGGCTCAGCTGTAACGAGCTTGTTTGACGTTGAGCGGGCGGAGATCCTGCGCGGGCCCCAGGGCTTCTTGTTCGGACGCAACTCGATCGGTGGCGCATTCAGTGTGCACACACGTAAAGCGGAAATAGGCTCAAGTGATGCCTATATCGACTTTGACTTCGGGCAGCGCGAGCACGCGGTATTTGAGGGTGCCGTCAACATCCCAATAAGCGATAATTTTGCTATGCGTTTAGCCGGTTACAGTTCGCACGAAGAGGGCTTCGTAAAGAACGTATTCTCGGGCAGCAACGAAATCGACCACAACAAGAAGGCCATTCGCTGGTCGACCCGCTATGAGTCGGACGCACTCTCTATCGACACCGTTGTTGACTGGGAAGATAGAAAGCAGTCAGGTTCGATGTATCGCGCGATCGATAGTGGCGACATCTGGGACGCGCTCGACGGATACATCGTTGACGATACAACGGTCAACGGAAACAACCAGCAAATTGACTCCGATCTTGAACGTGGCGATGCCGATATCGGCGACCTTCTTACTATCGGGGTATTTGTCGAGTACGACCTAGGCTTTGCAACGCTCAACTCGAACACAGGCTACAAAGACCACGACTACTACTATTCTGAGGATTACGACGGCACGTCGCTCAACATTAATAACTTCCAGTTCGAGCAGTCAGGACAATACTTTCAACAGGAACTTCGCCTCACAAGCAATGGTGATGGTCCTCTGAGCTGGTACACCGGTATCTCCTACTATGACGAAGACCTCGATGCCGAGTTCAACGCAATAGGCTCTGAGGACCTGATGTGCCAGTACTACCTCAACTATTACGCCGAAACTTACGGCTATGAGTTCTACAGTGGCTGCTCTGACTACTACACCGATTTCTACCCCAGCTCTGATGGCAACCTTGTCGAAACCGGCATGCTCAAGGGCAAGTACACCGGTTGGGCGGCCTACGTGAACCTCGACTACCAAGTCACCGACGAGCTCGTGGCTTCAGCTGGGGTGCGCTACACGAAGGATGACAAAGACTTTGGCATCTTGGTGCCAGAGCCTGATAGCTATTTAGGTCCTTATTTCACCTATGGCTTTGCGACCACTGAGTACATCGAAGACTCGAAATCCTGGAGCGACACAACAACGCGGTTTGCTCTCACCTGGACACCTAATGACGACGCCATGTTCTTCGCAAACTACACCCAAGGGTTCAAATCTGGCGGCTTTGGTAGTTTCTGGATCGAAGACGCTCAAGGTGTACCGCCTGAAGTGGCTCAAACAGGCATTACGCAAGCAGACGGTTTCCGCCCTGGAACATTCAAGCCAGAGCAAATGGACTCGTACGAGATTGGCTTTAAAACGAGCTACCTCGATGGCGCGGGTAACTTCGATTTGACGGCATTCATGTACGACTATACCGATGCGCAAGTTATTCAATATGTCGATGTAGGAGACACCTTCTCTGCGAGAGTTTTAAACGCCGGTAAGACCGAAGGAATGGGTGTCGAGGCATCGACTACCGTGGCGATTAACGAGTACACGACCTTTTACCTATCGATGGGCTACCTCAATACCGACGTGACTGGTCTTGGGGACCCCAACCTTGACGATAGCGTCAATGAATCTCTGTGCAGTATCGACGTCGATCAAGAGGGCGATGGACGAGGCTGCGAAGGAAGTCGAATATTTTGGGCGCCCAAATTAACGGGCGCCGCGAAACTCGACATAGACGTCCCTGTTGACAACGGAACGATTGCGACCAGCTTCGAGGTATCTTACGAAAGTGAGCGAGGCGGCGCATGGGAGGGCAATCGCGAGGGCATCATAGGATCATATGCGATAGCCAACCTTCGCGTCGGTTACGAGTCTGACAGCAATTGGTATGTTCAGGCCTACGCTGAAAACGTGTTTAACGAGTTTACTTGGGACGGCTACAACGCCAACGGAGGCATCATACCCTCGCACTTCTTCGGTCCCATGCGTCCAAGAACGATTGGAATCCGCACAGGTATAAACTGGGACTAAACCACCCGCTTTACACCCTAAGAACCGGCCAGCAAACCTTCTCGGTGCGCTGGCCGAGACGTTTCTGGGGATAGCCATATCGCGATGAACGCAGGCGCAAAATCTGGATCCTCAATGGCACCGACCCATATTCCGTTGTAATAAAATCGGCTAATGCCACGTTCATCCACATCGAACGTGATCTTGTCGCCTTTGGAGACGTCGGGCCACATTTCGAGCACTTGTGCTTCCCAAGCCGCTCGTCGCGCATCCATAAGCCCAAGGTGATCCCACTCCTTTGCTGTTTGGTTTGCGAGAAAACGTCCAGAAATCTTGCGGCGATAGGTCAACAAAAACCGAAAGGAGTGCTTGGGGTTCGTCCACTCACCTGACTTCGTGTATAAGGCCGAGTCAAACACCTTAAAAAAGGCCACCCTGAGTTCAGAGCGTCCCACCAACGACAGCGGGCGCAATGACTCGAGCGCTGTAATAGGCGATACCGAGACATCAACCGTATCACTCGCAGGCTGGGCCACAATAACGGCCGATGTCACCATACTGCAGACGAGTGTCGCTGCGGCCACCCGTGCTCTCACGCCACGGTGGCCTCGCGCTGGCTAAATCGCACCATGAGCGGCAGCATCACCATCCACAACGGCACCAAAATCATCATGCTCGTGACATCGCCAAGCGGAAGTGCAACCGCACCAAACTTTGCCCCCGCCAGATAGTTCAGTGGCGCAATCGCACCTAACACAACGGGGCGCCACCAAGTAGCCGCCAGAAAGGCCATAGCGCGTGGGAGCACCGTCGGAAACACCAGCCAAAGACAGACCATCCAAAGTGGAAAAAAGACCCCGCCAAAGTCATAGACTCCCGTGGCAGCGAGTGTGACGTCAACACCAACACCCAATGCAGTGGCGGGCAAAACGCGGCGTAACTCCAAACGAATATTTGAAACGGCAGCGTAATGGAAAGCGATAAGGGCCGCCGTCAATAGCATCCAGTCCTCACGCCCCAGCACACAACTAAACCAGGTCGTCTGGAACCAGAGGGCGTTAAACCATGTTTTTTCGATCAATATCATGGTGCTAATACGGCCGACTCAGGCCTTAAGATCGCCAGAACTTACGATTTTACGCCAAAATGCGTAGCGGTCTTGTCAAGACCCTCTGCAAGCGTTGCGATCAGTGCATCTATTTCGCCGGTTGTCGTCACAAATGGGGGTGACATAATCATGGCGTCCCCTGTTTGACGTACCATCAGTCCACCCTCAATCGCACGGTCACGACAATAAACAGCGGCGCCCGATTCGGGTGCCAAACGCTCACGGCTCGACTTATCTTTGACCAGCTCAACTGCGGCTAACAAACCCTTCGCACGGACCTGACCCACAATAGGATGATCGCTCAGTGTCTGCAGTGCCGCGTGGAAGTAGGTCGCAAGGATCGTGGCAGACTGGTGAACAATATCGGTGTGCTCCAACACATCCATGGTTGCCAAGCCGGCGGCGCAAGAGGCGGGATGACCCGAATACGTCAAGCCGTGTGCAAACTCGCCACCATGCCCCAAAAGCACGTCTGCGACTTTGTCGCTAACCAGACAACCGCCCAACGGCATGTACCCATTGGTTACCGCCTTGGCAAACGTGATCAAGTCGGGCTTGGTCTGGTAAGTCTCGAAACCAAACATGTTTCCAGTTCGGCCAAACCCGCAGATAACCTCGTCCGAAATGAATAAGATATCGCGTTCATCCAGAATTTTTTGAACCGCAGGCCAATAGGTATCGGGAGGAATGATCACACCACCAGCGCCTTGAATAGGTTCAGCAATAAACGCAGCCACCTTATCCTCACCAAGCTCATCAATCTTTTTAGCAAGCTCGTTCGCCGCCCAAAGACCAAATTCATCAGGACTCTTGTCGCCACCGAGCTCGAACCAATGGGGTTGCTCAATGTGATGAATATAATCAAGACCCTCGGTCTGATCATGCATCGCGCTCATGCCACCGAGCGACCCTGCAGCGATGGTACTGCCGTGATACGCGTTCTTACGGCTGATGATGAGCCGCTTCTCAGGCTTACCCAGCAGCTGGTAGTAGCGATGAACGAACTTTATTTGAGTGTCATTTGCCTCTGAACCCGAATTCGTAAAAAACACTTTATTGAAGTTCGCAGGCGCCATAGCGCTCAGTCGGGTTGCCAGCTCAACGGCCGGTTGATTAGAGCACCGAAAAAAATTGTTATAAAACGGCAGCTCCATTAGCTGATCAGCAACCGCTCGCTTAATGGCGTCTTGGCTGTAGCCCAAACTGCAGCACCACAAGCCAGACATGGCGTCTTGGATCTTGTTACCGTCAGAATCATAAATGTAAACATGCTCGGCGCGACTAACGATTCGGCCACCGTTTTCTGCGTAATCACGGAAGTCAGTAAATGGGTGCAAGTGATGCTGCTGATCAAGTTGTCGCAGTTGATTCGTTTCTAGGGTCGCATTCACGGTATCATCTCCAGTTAGTCGCTGTATTTTCCACAAGCGCACGCGCTTATGCCGTACCCCGATCGGGTAAGGCTCGTTTTAATTACAGGAATACCGAATCGCTATGGTGAACGAAGAATATAGAGGTCTTGTCTATCCGTGGGGTAGGCAGAGGCCAGTAGAGTATGGTCAACCGCTAGAAGTGGCGCCCGGCGTTTGGTGGGTGCGCTTTGCAATGCCTGGCGGTCTCGACCACATTAACATTTGGCTGTTGGAAGAAGCCGATGGGTGGACTGTGGTCGACACCTGCTTAAAACTCGACAGCGCCAAAGCGCAGTGGGAGTCGCTGTTCACGGGCTTCATGCAAAACAAGCCTATTTTGCGAGTCATCTGCACGCACCTCCATCCCGACCACATTGGTCTGGCCGGGTGGCTTTGCGAGCGATTCGACTGCGAAGTCTGGATGACGCGAAGTGAATACCTCAACGGTAGCCTACTGCTCAGCTACACCTCAGACGATCTCCCCAGTACGGCACTTCAGTTTTACAAGCGCGCAGGGTTTAGCGAGGAGCAATTAAACACGTATCAGCAACGGTTCGGCACGTTTGGCAAGATGTCAGCGCCACTGCCCCACAGCTATCGTCGGATTGTTGATCTTGAAACCATCAATATTGGTGATCACTACTGGCAAGTCGTCATCGGCCAGGGCCATTCACCGGAACACGCATGTCTGTACTGCCCAGGTCTTAAATTGATCATTGCTGGGGACCAAATCCTTCCAAGAATCACACCTAACGTCTCGGTCTTCCCCACCGAACCCGACGGCAACCCCTTGGAATACTGGCTTTCTTCTAATACACGGCTGTTGGATATTTTACCGGAAGACCTGTTGGTGCTTCCCGCCCACCAGTCGCCTTTTAGAGGCGCTAAAACACGACTCAATCAAATCATTGACAGCCACAGACAGTCACTGGCGCTTCTCTACAAAAATCTGGCTGAGTCAAAAACTGTACCCGAGTGTTTTACTTACCTGTTTAATCGAGAGCTTAAGGAACACGAGGTGCATTTGGCGACCGGAGAAACGATCGCGCATTTAAACTACCTCTTGCAGCGGGGTAATGTGACGCGCGAAATCAATTCAGAAGGGCTCTACACCTACCGCGCAAATCCCAACTCACAGTTTATTCACGCAGATGACGTCGCTGCTTAATCGACTGATTGCAAAGGCGGCGCGCCACCTCTACCTCCGGCGGCACCAGAAGGCATGGGGTGAGACGCCTCAGCTGGCGGTGTCCGTCAGTAATTTGTGCGTTGAGCTTGAGGGACGTCAAGTGGGTCTGCGCATGTATCACGGGCAACCCGATAAGCCCATGGTCATTTACGCGCACGGTGGTGGCTTTGTCATTGGTAGCCTGGAGACGCACGACCGATTCTGTCGCGCCTTAAGTGTTGGTAGCGGCTGCAGCTTGGTGTCAATCGACTACCGGCTCGCACCGGAGTACACATTCCCCGCCGCCCACGATGATTGCTTGGACGCCACAGAGTGGGTGATTGAAAATCTCGAAAATCTTGCGCCTAACAACGGTCTTTTTATTTTAGCGGGCGACAGTGCGGGCGGTAACATTGCAATTGCATCGACGCTTGCACTTCAACACCGCCACGGCATTGCGGGCTGTCTTGCGATCTACCCCGCGACGCAACACTACATAAGTGATCTACCCTCGCATACAGAGCATGCGACGTCAGGTCTGGTTCCGGCGCGAAACATGCGATGGTTCTGTGACACTTACCTCGATTCAATGGCGCCTGCAGACCCTGTCTTGGAGCGTATTTTCCCTGGCCGGCGAACGTCACTGAATCACTTCCCAAGAACGCTAATTATCACCGCTGAGCGCGATCCTATCCGCGACGATGGTGCACGCTTCGCGGTTCGGTTGCATCGATCGAGTCGCAAAATCACCTACAAGCACTTGGATCATGCAAGTCACGGATTTGTTTGTTCAGAGGGAGACTCAGAACATTTTCAAAAAGCCGTCAGCATTGCAAGCCAATGGCTAGCAATACCGCTTACTCTGAGATCGCCTCAAGAACATTGAGAATTTCTGACTTCTCAAGCTGCCGTGGACAAAAATAACCATCACCCTCGTCCATTGCCGCCTCGGCAATTGCATCGAAAGCATCACGCTTAATACGCGCGTCGGTCCGCAAAATCCCAACATCGGCAATAAGCTGCTCAACCTCGGCAATAAATGCTCTGGCACGTGTTTCTGGATGGCCCGAATCAGAAACGCCGGTGGCCACGGCGAGCTCCGCTAACCGCTCCACGGCGGTCTCCCCATAAAGGGTGAGAACGTGGGGCAGTACGAGGGCGTTAGCGTGACCGTGCGGAACACCAAAGTTGGCGCCCAGTTGGTGAGCAATCGCATGCACATTACCCACGTTGACCTGATTAATAGCAACCCCTGCATTGTAGGCCGCCAATGCCATGCCCTCGCGTGCGTCCATATTGCCAGGCTCATCGCAGGCTAAGCGCAACCATCGGAAAACGCCCTGCACCGAAATACGACCCATTTCTGTTCGGTTACCGCGCTCCCACGTCGAGATATACGCCTCAATACCGTGGGTGAGTGCATCAATGCCGGTTGCCGCAGTGATCGGCTTTGGTAGGCCCACCATTAAACACGCGTCCAGAGCGACCGCTTTTGGATGGATCGCCTCACCGCCAATAATCTCTTTTTTGTGTGTGGTTTGATTAGTAATCACAGCGCCCATAGTGGCTTCACTACCGGTACCAGAGGTGGTGGGTATCACAAACAGTGGTGCGGCTTCGTCAGGCGAATTCCCCATACCTGGCCACTTCGTCATGTCGCCATCGCTGTACTTTCTCAAGGCAATGACCTTGGCGCAGTCAATCGATGAGCCACCTCCTACCGCAACAATCGCAGTTGCACCCGACTCGCGTAATATTCGCGCACCGGCTTCGACGTGTGCATAAGTAGGATCGGGGTCGACTTGGTCGTACCAAGCCAGCGTCACACCGTCACGATTCAGGCCGGCAACAGCCTCATCAGCAAGCCCCAAGTCACGAAGCGCTTTATCAGTGACCACAAGCACCGACGTATGTCCTAACTCCACAATTCGGTCGCACAACCGCGCGCAACTCGCCTTGCCAACGAACGCCATGTATTGCCCTTTGGCCTTACCCGCAATGACTTTCGCCATAGCAAAGAAAAAGCGATTTTTCAGCTTTCGAAGAAACATTGGTTTAGCCATATTTACCTCTGACATTGTGGTCATCCGCAGTTACGTCCGCGGTGCCTTTGATGTTATGTTTTTTTAACAGTAACTCTAAGGACGATTCAGCGCTACCATGTCATATCACTATGTTCACATCGAAGACCCCCAAACACTGACCCTTCAAGAAGGCGATGACTTACGCTGCGCGGCTGACGAGGTCGTTATTGATGTTGCGTTTGCAGGCATTAACCGTGCTGATGTGCTCCAGCGCATGGGTTTTTATCCGCCGCCGCCAGACGCGAGCCCGGTCATGGGACTCGAGGTTTCCGGTGTTGTTCGGCACGCAGGCGCCGACAGTGGTTTTACTCAAGGAGAATCTGTCTGTGCCTTGGTGCATGGCGGGGGCTACGCCACGCAGACGATTGCAAAGGCGGACTGCACACTGCGCATACCCGCGGGCATTGATATGAAGACAGCGGCCTGTCTGCCCGAGGCGTTTCTAACCGTCTGGTATAACGTGATCGTCCGTGCCGACCTCAAAGTCGGGGAAACTCTGCTGGTTCACGGGGGTGTCAGTGGGATCGGCAACATCGCCGTTCAGCTCGCCAAGTCGATGGACTGTCGCGTGATTGCGACGGCTGGGTCGCCAGAAAAATGCCAGTTACTGAACACCATCGGCGCTGACATCAGTTTGAACTACAAAGAGTCCACACTTGCAGAACAATGTGAGGCACACGGCGTCATGGGCGCGGTCGATGTAGTCCTAGACATGGTAGGCGGCGACTTCGAACAATTTAATCTCGAGTGTCTCGCCGTCGATGGAAGAATCGCCTGCATTGGTCTCATGCGCGGAGGTCAGGCGACCATTGACCTCACGCAACTGCTCATGAAACGCGCAACTCTGAGCGGCAGCACACTCAGACGCTTAACCCCGCAAGAGAAGGCGCGCTGTTTTGGTGAAGTCAATGAGCACATGATGCCTTTGGTGGAGGCCGGGCGGATGACCCCACTTATGGACAAGACGTTTGCACTAAACGAGGCATTGGCGGCACAGGACTACATGGCATCAGGTACCCATGCCGGCAAGCTTCTCCTTCAATGCAGCTAAGCGGTTGCGCCAGAGGAGCGCTCCCTGAGCAAACAAAAGATTAATCCCGATACCGCGCCCGTCGCTGAATGCGCGAGCAATCCCGCGGCAGTGCGGCCAGAAGCCACCAGGACACCACTTTGTCCCAGAGCCGTATCGAACGCGAGATAAACCGCCATCAACGAGAGGGCCCCCACTGCGGTATAGAGCCCGCGTAATGTCAAAAGCTGATACTGCCCCGATCGAACCAGACGCAGCAACACTAGAAAAGCAGCAGTTTGAACGACCAGATAAATCGGTAAGTACAGTGTGGCCAAGCCCATCCATTCGGTCACTATCATGTCAAAGCGATCGTTCAGCGACACCTCAATACCAAACCCCACCAGTGTCGCCGCGCTCACCGAGGTGTTAATTAAAATACTCAGTGTGTATCCCGTCAGCACGGCGATCAGAAGGTTTGCAATCAACCTCATAGCTTCATCCAGTTCATAACTCTACAGAGATTGGGATGTTGCGCTATAGTCACTCGACAATCCAGTTTAGGAACACTTGCTATGCTTACTAATGGTTTTCGCAATGCCGCCATCGCAGCACTAATCGCGACACTCAGCCCGTGTTCACTGGCAAGCTTGCAGACACAAATCATCGCAGAAGGCCTCGACACCCCTTGGTCTATCGCTGAATTGCCCGACGATCAGGGCTTTCTCATTACCGAACGTCCCGGTGGGCTTAAGCACCTCTCAGTCACTGGCGAAATGACGGCCGTCGACGGCGTACCCAGCGTTTACGCCGAACGCCAAGGAGGTCTCTTCGACGTCGTGCTGCATCCAAACTTTTTGGACAACCAAACCGTTTTTCTCGCCTATGCGGCAGGCTCTGAAGAAAGCAATCGAACAACCGTTGCGCGCGCTGTGATCGCAGGCGGCTCGCTCAAAGACCTATCAGTGATCTTTGAGGTCACGCCCAATAAGCGTGGTGGCGGACACTTTGGCGGACGCATGGCCTTCTTGTCAGATGGCACGCTTTTATTAAGTGTGGGCGAAGGCTACACCTTGCGCGAGGACGCACAGAAAACAACGAGTCAGCTGGGTAAGCTACTCCGCATGACCGAATATGGAGAAGCGCCGTCAGACAATCCGTTCAAAGACGCCCCTTTCGTCTACAGCTATGGGCATCGGAACCCTCAAGGGCTTATTGTCGATGCAGCCAGCGAAACCATTTGGATGACGGAACATGGTCCCAAGGGCGGCGACGAGCTCAATCGTGTCGAGCCAGGGAAAAACTACGGCTGGCCCGCAATCACCTACGGCGTTGATTACTCTGGAGCCATTATTTCGCCGTTTACTGAAGCTCCCGGTATGGAACAGCCGGTCACCTACTGGGTGCCCAGCATTGCGACATCTGGGTTGGCACTTTATACCAGCGGCGCCATACCCAGCTTGACCGGAAAGTTATTGGTCGGTGGATTGAAGTCCAAAAGTATTGTTGCTGTTGACGTATCCAGCACCACCCCAGTACTGAGCGAACCCTTCCCCAATATTGAGGTGCGCGTTCGCGACGTGAGAGCACTGCGCGACGGATCCGTCGCCGTGATTAATGAAGAAGGCGGCACCGTTATTCGCATTAGCCCCGTCGCTGAGGAGTAACGCGTCGGCTACACCGCCTTTACGGGCTCGAGTTTCCGATCTCTCTCGTTCACTTCGAGGCGTCCCGTGGTGGCCCACCGCCTGCGGATACCGGGCGATGGCGACAGGTAAAATAGGTCTCCGTTCAGGCCTGTGAGTGTCAACGGCACGCCATTGGCTCGAGCGATGGCGGCATTGGCTTGCATATGGTGCTGCTCCCCGTGGACGGGGATACTGAGCTTCGGCTTTAAGGCTCGGTATAAGTCGGCTAATTCATCCTCGCACGGGTGGCCTGACGCGTGAAGTATAGATGCGGTCTCGTCGGCATGAACGACAGCCACACCTCGGTCTTTGAGTCCCTCAATCAAGCGATGCACGTTTTCCTCATTTCCAGGAATAGTCTTGGATGAAAAGATGACCGTGTCACCCTCACTTAATGACAGGTGTGGATGAGTGTCCATCATCAATCGATGCAGCGCCGCGCCGACCTCACCTTGGGTTCCAGTCGCTACCGCCAGCACCTCATTTTCAGGCAGATAGCCCAGGTGCTCGGCGTCTATAATGGGCACTTTTGGCTCAAACACGCCCGTGTTCTTTGCCGAGCGAACCATAATATCCAATGATCTACCGAGCAAACCGACACGCCGGTCCGATACAAAAGCTGCACGAAAACAGCTCTGAACACGAGCCACGTTACTGGCAAAACAGGCGATCACGACACGACCCTTGAGCGTCGAGACCAGCTTTACAAGCGCGTCACCCACTTCGCCTTCCGTCGGTGAGCGTCCAGGTTTCGTGGCATTGGTAGAGTCACAAATGACGGCATCCACACCACGCTCTGCGATGGAAGACCAGGCGTTTGGAGACCATGGACTTCCTATCACCGGACGCGTATCGATTTTCCAGTCCGCCGTGTGGAGCACTCGGCAGTCTTTTGTCTCCAGCAGTAATGCACACGTCTCGGGTGTTGAGTGCGTGATGGGTAGCCAAGTGACATCAAACTCCCCGATCGTATGCGTTTCACCTGGAAGCACCTCGATGAGTGGCTCGGGCGACGGCGAACCTCGCCAAGCCGATTTTTTGCGAAGCACGGCCGCAGCAAAAGGTGTGGCATACACCGGACAGCGCAGGGCTTGCCAAAGGTAAGGTACGGCACCGAAGTGATCTTCATGCGCGTGGGTGATGATCAACCCGTCAAGTTTGTCGCGTTGGTTCGCGATAAAACTTGGATCAGGCATCTGGATACTGGGACGGCCTCTGTGATCGCCCATTGCTTGCTCAAAAGTGATACCACAGTCCACCATGAGCCAACGGTTATTGGATGAAAATAGGTTCAAATTCATCCCAATCTCGCCGCAACCACCCAACGGCAAGAACGACACGGCATTGCTCCGACTGCTCAACGGTCCGACCCCGGCTGATAACACGTTACCATCGGTAGCCCACCCGAAGATTATAAGACTGATCGATCGACTCTTTACCCGCCGCAGCCGCACCATCGTAATCCAATCTAAATTCTGCGGCAGCTTCCAAACCAAAGAAAAACGGGAAACCGAAGCCAACTGTAGTATCCAGAATAAGGCTGTTATCGTCGCTGACGTTTAAAATACCGACGTGGGTCAAATAGATTTTTGAATCACCGCCTAAAATTTCACTTTCCCCGGTGATGTTCCAGTTTGCAGCGAGATACTCCGTGTCGTCGGCATCAAAAAAGTCCGTATCGACCCAGACAAAACCCAACTCACTATCGAGCTTTCCCCACGCACCATCAAACAACTTGCGTCCGTAATAAGGCCCCAGATAACTGCGTAAACGAATATCGGTAAATTTATCCGCTTCAACCGAGGCATTGACGCCTAGGTAATGGTTTGACCAATCTTCAAGGTAATAATCGTACTTGGTGACCACCTGCCAATTGTCCGCGGACGACTCACGAGACCGCGTTAAGTTGTCGGATGGGTCGGCATCGGCTGAAATGGCCAAGCTCGCCTGGTCCTGCTCGATGCTTGCACGCAACGTGAAACGATCACGAGTGCTGTCGAACTGCGTGTTAATGGCCACGTCCAATTGGTCAGAATCGGTATTACCACGGGCCACAGTGAATGCCGCTGAGGCCAGACCCTCCCAGGCGTAGCCCTGACCCATTTCCCAAGGCTCCGGATTCAACTTATCGATGTCTGTAAGCTTAATCACCTCGCCATCGGACAATGCCAAAATTCCACCTGTCACAATAAGTGGGGCCGCCTCAACACGGCGACCGTCTTTCAGAAGTAATAATGACAAAGATCGATCATCTGGCGATGCTTCAATGTCTCTAACAAGCGTCGCGTCGATCTTCAGCTCACTACTAAAACTCGTATCGAGTGTCAGTTGGTCAACTCGGTAATCGACAATATTGGCGAAAATCACAGAACCGTCGTGCAGAATCACACGCGCATTGTTGATCGCCCTCGCCTCAACAGAAAACAGGAGCATCACTATGAAGCAAAAAGAGAATTTCACTGATAACGACCAATCAGCAGATTGATCGAGGTATCGCGGTACAATAGTCATGAAATGAGTCTGCATTGGATTCATCGATAAGCCGAGACACGCAAGACGCTGCCAATCAGCGTGGAGGACTCAACATGCCGGAAAGTCGTAAGGATACCAGTTGCGATCTATTTGTCATCGGTGCAGGTTCGGGTGGCGTCCGAGCTTCCCGAGTCGCTGCGAGTTTAGGCGCAAAGGTCTTTGTGGCCGAAGACCTCTACCTCGGCGGAACCTGCGTCAACGTGGGCTGTGTCCCTAAGAAGCTCTACGTTTATGGCAGTGAATTTGGCAAAGCATTCCAAGACGCCTCGGGGTTTGGGTGGCGCGTGACTGATGCCACGTTTGATTGGCCGACACTACGCGACAACAAATCGCGTGAAATCAGCCGACTCAATAGTATTTACGAGCGCTTACTCGACGGATCAGGAGCAACAGTGATCGACGGCCGGGCGAGGGTGGTGGGGCCTCACACCGTCGATGTCGACGGCGTTGAGTACCAGGCAGAAAGAATTTTACTCGCCACGGGATCGTGGCCAACCAAGCCCGCCTTTTCTGGCAGCGAGCTGGCCATCACGTCGAACGAAATCTTTGATCTTGAAACCTTCCCCGAACGGCTCCTGGTGATTGGTGGTGGTTACATCGCCACTGAGTTTGCGGGGATCTTTAATGGCTTAGGGTCGCAAGTCACGCAGCTTTATCGGGGCGAGCTTTTCATGCGTGGCTTTGACGGTGACGTTCGTCGCTTTGCCGCCCAAGAAATTCAAAAGACAGGCGTTGATCTTCGCTTCAACCTGAACGTGACGTCGCTCCAGCGAGTATCAGACGGCATTGAAGCGACACTGACTGATGGTACCGTGCTCACCGCGGATACTGTCCTTTGTGCGACTGGGCGTCATCCCAATATTGACGGCTTGGGGCTCGAGTCAACGCAGGTTGCGCTAAACGCTCAAGGTTATGTGCGGGTTAATCGTGACTTCCAAACTGACGAGCCCAGCATCTTTGCCTTAGGCGATATGACCGGCGGTCCGCAGCTGACACCCGTTGCGATTGCACAAGCCATGGTCTTTGCTCACACACAGTTTGGTAATGAGTCTCGTATTATGGACTATGAAGTCATACCGACCGCCGTGTTCTGCCAGCCCAACATCGGCACCGTAGGACTCACCGAGGAAGCAGCGGTGGAACAAGGTCTAAGCGTAAGTGTGTTCAGGTCCGAGTTCAGGCCCATGAAGCACACGCTCAGTGGCCGTGACGAGCGCACGTTAATGAAGCTTATTGTTGATACCGCGTCAGACCGCGTCATTGGTCTACATATGGTCGGACCCGATGCAGGCGAGATCTGCCAAGGGATGGCGGTTGCGATGAAAGCGGGCGCTACCAAAGCACACTTTGACAGCACCATTGGTATTCATCCAACCGCAGCAGAAGAGTTTGTGACCATGAGAACGCCCGACGCATGATGGATTTAGTCTGGTGGGAAATCGCCATCCTTGTCGTTGCGGGTTTCGGCGCAGGGCTTGTCAATGTCATGGCGGGTGGCGGGTCTATTCTGACCGTACCCATCATGATGTTTTTAGGCATGCCGGGCCCGGTCGCCAACGGCACTAACCGCATTACGATCGTTGCACATAACGCGTCGGCCATGGTGACCTACCTAAAACACGGCATTCCACACGCTAAACTGTGTCTCACGTTAACGTTAGTCGCTATTCCTCCAGCGATTTTAGGGGCCTGGCTCAGTACTAAGCTCAATAACGAGCAATTCGAAGGACTATTGGCGATCGTAATGGTTGCCGTCTTAATCCTGATGCAGGCGCCTCAAGCGAAAAAAGTGGGCAGCCATGAAGATCAGCCTCAAAACCTTGCTCTGGGGCATGTATTAATGGCTGCTGCGGGGTTTTGGGGGGGGTTTATTCAAATCGGTATGGGGTTTGTGGTGCTGCCCATTATGCATCGCGTCATTGGCCTGAGCTTGGTGAACACCAACATCCTCAAAGTCTTCATTATTTTTACCTATACGTTGCTCGCAGTGTTCGTATTCGC
>CAYVQI010000011.1:25923-29493 GCA_964454155.1 uncultured Alteromonadaceae bacterium
TCCTCAAAGTCTTCATTATTTTTACCTATACGTTGCTCGCAGTGTTCGTATTCGCCGCGACCAGTGAAGTGCTTTGGCTCGTCGGTGCCATTGCCGGGATTGGAAACATTGCAGGCGGCATCGTAGGCGCAAAGCTGACCTTGTCTCATGGAGAGACGCTGATTCGGAAAGTACTGACGCTCGCCATTATCGGTATGATTATAAAACTGCTCTTTTTCCCCTAGATGATGCAATCAGAGCCTAACAGCTGCAGGCAGCTCGGCGTCGGTGACACCTGCCATGAGGTTCGCCAGCGCAAGCTGGAACATAGCCTGGCGTGTCCGCTGAGTCGCACTTCCAACGTGCGGCAACACAACACAGCCCGGGAGCCCTCTTAACGCGCTGGTGTTGGGCAAGGGTTCTTCGGTATAAACATCGAGCCCTGCGCGCAGCCGTCCTGTCCGTAACTCGTCACTCAAGGCCGCCTCATCAACCAGCGCGCCGCGCGCAGTATTGATCAGAATAGCGCCATCCTTCATTTGTGAAAGTTGAGAACGACCCACCATGCCTTGTGTTTCAGCGGTCAGGGCCGTGTGCAAAGAAACAATATCAGAGGCGGCGAGCAGTGCATCGAGGTCAACAAATTCGACGCCTTCAACCGTACGTTGACTCCTATTCCAGGCCAAGATACGACAGCCAAAACCCCGCAACCGCTTCGCCACGGCCTGACCGATGGGACCCATTCCGACCAGTCCTACCGTTGCGCCACTCAGATCAGTGCCCAATAGAAGATTGGGCTTCCAGCCCTCGCTCCACGCGCCCGCTCGAATAAGGGCATCACCTTCCGCAATGCGCCGTCCAACCGCCAACATCAGACCCAAAGCCAAATCGGCAGTGCTGTCGGTCAGGACGTTGGGGGTATGGCCAACTAAAATGCCGTGTCTTGCAGCCGCATTAAGATCGATGTGATCGACGCCAACTGACACCGTCGAAATAACCTTGAGCTGCGCCGCATTCGCCAAAACACCGGCACCCAAGGGGCAGGTGAGCGTCGTCAGCACCCCATCGGCATTGCTCAACCACTCGGTCAGTAAGTCCACCGGAATAGCGTCCTCAACATCCCAACATTGCAGTTCCGCCTGCTGAGACAGTACTGTTTTTGCCGCTTGGGGAATCGGAAAGGTGACAACCAACTTCATATTAGCTTAACTCCAACTGCTTGAACTGACGGGCAGCCGTAAACGACCAGAACACCAAAAGCAGTACCATAAAAGCACTGCCCAACCAGGCAATACTGAACCCTTGAGAACTGAGCAGACCTGCGGCAAACAAAGGTCCGACGATCCGGCCTATCGACGAGGCAGAGGCCGTCATCCCCATCATCCGCCCTCGGTAATTGGCTTCAACAATCTCGGAGGAAATCGCATTCAACAACGGTAAACAAACGGTCGAGCCAGAAAACGCCAGCAAGATCATTAAAGGCATCCAGCGTGTGGTCTCCGATACCGCGACAACAAACAGTGACAAAGCAAATACCAACGAGCCAACCCGCAAAACATTAAGGTGGCCAAAGAGCTTTGTCAGTAAGGCGAGAAGGCCGCCCTGCAACATGATCATTGCCACGCCCACCACGCCAAAAAAGTAACCCACTTCCTTGGGCCCCCACTCAAACGCGAAGGCCACCCATAACGGAAAAAGATAAATAATGGCGCTCACCGAACAGGTGTGCGTCACGTACTGCATCAATAGCAGCTTATTGCGCCGAGGCTCCAAGACCGAGACAGGCAATTGGGTAACCGCCGACTCAGACCGAGAGCCCGTCGACTTCACCATCTGCGGAGGCAGCATCGTCTGTGCAAAGGCCGCCGCCACCAATGACATCACCGCTGCCGTATAGAAGGGAAGAGCAAAGCTTTGCGAATCGCCAGTCAGCAGTCCCCCCAACACGGGACCTGCGATCAGCCCCAGACCAAAGGCTGTTCCCACCAATCCCATGGCTTTTGCCCGCCGCTCGGGTGGGCTGAGATCTGCCATCAACGCAGTCGCAACAGGCAAGCTGCCCGCGGCTAAACCCGACAGTGCACGCCCTAAATAAACCTGCCAAAGCGTGTCAGCGAGCGCCGTAACCACGTAGGCCGCGCAACTGCACACAAGCGCTAATACGAGCGCCTGACGACGACCCGCTCGATCAGAAAACCTTCCCCACGAGGGTGCGATCAGTGCCGCACCGATTGCGTAGGTGATCATGATAAAAGCGATGTCGGAAGAGTCCCCACCCAGGGCCGGTGCCATGAAGGGCAGCAACGGAATCACCAGACCAAAGCCTACTAAATCAATGACAATGACAAGAAAAACCAGCCAAATGAGCGGACTGTGCCGTTTCGGCTGGGGGTTGACCATTAACTCTCAGTCCAGCGGTGTGTATTCGGGGCGTCTAAGTCAAACAGGTCCAATGCCCGACCCACACTGTGATTCACAATATCGTCGATCGTCTTCGGATTGGCGTAAAAAGCGGGCAGAGGTGGCGCAATCACCGCGCCCATTTGTGTCGCGGTGACCATATTCTGCAGGTGCCCAAGGTGAAAGGGGGTTTCGCGCACCATCAAAATCAGTCTGCGTCGCTCCTTTAACGCGACATCGGCCGATCGCGTGAGCAAGGAACTGGTGACGCCAGACGTAATTTCGCCAAGCGTGCGAATAGAGCAGGGCGCGATTAGCATCCCCAAACTTTTAAAGGAGCCACTGGCAATCGAAGCGCCGACATTACGGACAGAGTGGACCTCTGATGCCAGCTCCTTGACCTCAGCCACCGAGCGATCAAGCTCGTAGTGAATGGTCAGCTCTGCTGACTTTGAGAGTACCAAGTGACTTTCAACACCCAGCTCCGAGAGCATCTCAAGCGCCCTCACCCCATAGATAACGCCGGAGGCGCCGCTAATTCCTACCACTACTCGCTGCATCGACTTCTCACTGATCAAAGGCCGCTAGCCTACACAATTACGGGATAAATCGTCGTGTATTGGCTTAATATTCGTTTACACTAACTTATTGGTACGTTGGACAGGATATAACGGCGGCGCACTTTCGTCATATCTTGACACCGAAGCCAAGCCAACAGAGCAAAGGAAACCTCATTGAAGCTGAGACTGCTTATTTCGACATTGCTGGCCGCCTTATTGGTGGTTGGGTCGTTTGCGCACGCCTCATCCCATGAACTAGCACCGGATAGCTCACATGAGCTCGTGGAATGCTACGGCTGTAATGTCGTTTCCGCGGCAGATGCGTCATCGAACACAACGGTCCCAAAGCACACCGCACAGGCACTAATCGGCGATCGTCCCGTCTGTCCCGTCGCACCAGCGTTTAACAGCTACTCGAGCAGAGCTCCGCCACGTATCTGAATCAAACCCATTTTTTTGATTCATTTATTATCTAGGAGCTAGTTTATGGCACGTTTTGCCTATTCAGCGATGGCGCTTATATTCGCACCACTCGCATTCGCACAAGAGACGACGTTAGAAGAAATCGTCGTCACATCATCCTTCACACATCAAGTTCAAGGACAAAATGAGAGCTCAGTGAAGGTCATTT
>CAYVQI010000011.1:29593-40062 GCA_964454155.1 uncultured Alteromonadaceae bacterium
TCATCCTTCACACATCAAGTTCAAGGACAAAATGAGAGCTCAGTGAAGGTCATTTTGGGTGATGATATCACTCAGAATCTCAGCCAATCTCTGGGCGAACACTTAAGCACGACGCTTGGCGTTTCATCGAATAATTTCGGTCCTGCAGTGGGACAACCCGTCATACGCGGTATGTCAGGCAACCGGGTTAAGGTCTTGCAGAACAACATGGTCGTCAGGGACGTTGCGGGCATTGGACCGGACCACCCGATCGATGTAGATCTGAGCAACGTTGAACAAATTGAAATCGTCCGCGGCGCTGCAGCACTGCTGCACAGTAACGGTGCAAGCGGTGGGATCATCAATATCGTCGATAATACGATCGCGCGCACCGATATTGAGGAACCTTTAGTCACACTGTCTGCTGAGCAGCAAACAGGTAACAAAGGCGAAGGATTTACCGCAGGCTTTAGACAGAATATTGCCGGCTTCAACCTCAGCTACAGCTTTCGTGGGTTTGACGCGCAAAATTACGAGATACCCAACGGCGCAGTGCTTCACGATGAAGAGCACGACGAACATGATGATGAGGACGAGCACGACGAGCACGAGGAGGATATGGGCACGCTTGCGAACTCAGACTTCGAAACCAAGACCCACCGATTTGGACTCTCAAAGACGGGCGACTGGGGTTACGTGGGCGCCTCGTATCAGGACCTGAGTTACACCTTTGGCATTCCTTTTCACGGCGAGCATAGTGATCATGAAGAAGGCCATGAGGGTGAAGATCATGATGACGATCACGAGGGTGAAGATCATGATGACGATCACGAAGGTGAGGAAGGTCATGACGAGCACGAAGATGAGCGCATTGTCTCTAAAACAGACTCCGAGGTTATTACCCTCGAAGGTCAGCTCAATCTGAACGGTGCCCTTCTTAACAGCATCCGATTTAGCGTCCGGGATACAAACTACACGCTCCTTGAGCAGCATGCGGAAGAAGACCACGAAGAGGGTGAACATGAAGACGAGCATGAGGATGAGCACGAAGGTCACTCCGAGGAACCCACTTTATTCACCAACGACTCGACCGAAGTACAAATGGTCTTTAACTTGGGTAGCGCAGAACATCCGCGACGCTTAGTACTGAACCAAGTCACAGAAAAAGTCGCTATTCTCGGCGAGGAAGCCTTCATGGAGCCGGTTAAGTCGAGCGAAACGACACTCGGTGTATTTGCTGGCTTTGAACGAGCAGGTTTTGATATCGACTTTGGTGCCCGCTGGGATGATATTGAGCGAGAAGGAATGATTCGCGAAATGCATCATGACGACGAGCATGAGGAAGAGCACCACGACGACGAGCATGAGGGGGAAGAGGAGCACGATGATGAGCACGGCAGCTTCGAGCTTGAGTCCTTTACCTTCAAAGACCAATCGCTTAGTGGCGCGGTCACGATCGGTCGAGAACTGTCCGATTCTCTAAACGCGTCGCTTAACATTGCTCTCGTCAATCGAACCCCGTCTGCCATTGAATTGTTCATGAACGGTGAGCACTTAGCTGTGGCTCGCTATGAAGTGGGTGACGCCAACCTCGATATGGAACGCTCCAATAACCTTGATTTCAATCTTCGCTACGACGACAACACCTGGTTCGCGAACGCGTCGATCTACCGAAATAACGTCGACAACTACATTTACTTACGGGATGAGTCCGAAGAAGAACATGAGGCGCATGAAGCAGGCGACGACGATCACGAAGAAGAGCATCACGAACACGGTGACCTCATGCTTGCCGAGTACATGCAGAACGATGCGACCTTCAGTGGCTATGAAATCGAGATTGGACGACGTTTTAATGTTGCCGGTGGCGAGCTGGAAGTTCGTCTTCAGCGCGACCAGGTTAAAGCTGACTTCGCACGAGGCGGCAGTGTGCCGCGCGTTACGCCGTCAAGAAACGTATTTGCTGTGGACTACCGCCGAGGTTTGTCACGTGTGATGCTAGAGCTTCAGGACGTGGGTAGCCAAAACTCAGTAAGCAGTTTTGAAACACCGACATCAGGATACACGTTGGTTAATGCGCGCCTGTCACACAGTATCGATCTAGGTGACGAAGCCGTACTGACCATCAGTGCATTCGGACGCAACTTAACCGATGAAGTCGCTCGCAGCCACACCTCGTTTGTTAAAAATGAAGTGCCACTTGCGGGTCGCAACCTTGGTGTAAAGGCCAGCGTCTCCTTCTGATACGAAAGCAACAGAAAAGGGGTTGTCCTCAATGCGGACAACCCCTTTTTTTACATCCGTGCACGACTCGTTAACCCACTTTTTTCAGCGCTTCAAGCATCTCCGCCATTTGCTTCCAAACAGCATTAACCGCTTTAAGGGGGCGAACCATCACTTTGAACTCAATGATCTGATCGCCTTCAAAGGTAATCATGTCTACGCCGTTTACAAAAACACCATCAACCATGACCGTAAACTCTAAAATGGCGTGGTTTCCTTGAGTGACTTCACGAACGTATTGGAAGTCTTCGGAGAGGGCCTTATTCGCAGCACGTAGGTACGCGTAGGTAATGTCGCGTCCCACCTGAGGCGTGTGGACCACGGGCGACAAAAATACACAATCAGGGTGCAAGAGGTCATAAAGGGCGTTCATATCCCCCTCACGCATCACATGATGCCAACGCTCTAATCCAGTCATAGGGTCTCCGTGGTCTTCCTGTTATTCAAAATGTGTTTAAAGCTGCGCAAGCGATGCGTCAAAGTCACGTTGTGCTTTAGCTCTAATTTCATAGGCTGCTTGTCCACGCAGACGCTCTGACGAACGGACGCGGTGATCACGTCGGCGTTTTTGCGCCAACACCAGCTGCTCGTTAAAGAATTGCGGCTGATAGTCGCCCGCAATTAAGGCATCAATCAACGCAATATCGATACCTAATCGGAAAGCGATGCGGCTGGGCCGAATACGATTCGCATGAAATTCCGCAACCAAGCGAATTTGCTTCGCCTCGGTCAAATGGCACTCTTTCGAATAACCCAGTGGCGGGTTAGATGCTCTTTGGCTAGTCGGACGATCACTCACCTAACAATCTCCAATTAATTTAACACCCGTTTGACTCAAACGACGCTCAGGCTTACTGCCCACTTAAGCTGGAAAAATACAGGGTTTATTTCTAAAACCCCAGCCCCACTTCATACCGCGATGCCGTGTGGTCAGCCCATCTCTCATTGCAACCCTAAGCACGCGCAATGACAGGCCAGATGACCAAGAAACCAACGACAACCCCAGTAAAGCGGGTAAACTATGCGGCAACGACAATAGCAAGCATCGATATAAAAAGGCGAGACATCGGGCCCATTAAACGGGCTTTGTCTGCGTCTTGACCGGGTGAGGGAGTGAGTCTCGACATGTCGACAATGGCAAATCCAGCGGTTATTGCACACCGAGGAGCCTGTGGTTATTTACCCGAGCACACCCTCCAAGCAGTTGAATTGGCGCATCAGCAGGGCGCGGACTACCTCGAACAAGACGTCGTCCTCACCGCAGACGGCATTCCAATAGTGCTCCATGACGTGACTTTGGAACTCACAACTAACGTTGAGTCTATCTTTGACGGCAGGCAACGGGACGATGGTTTATTTTATGCCATCGATTTTACGCTTGCCGAAATCAAACGGCTTACGGCGCATGAGCGCACAGACCACAGTGGCAAAGCGGTTTTTCCAAACCGATACAACGGTGACGCAATTCACTTCGAGATCCCTACCCTGGCGGAAGAAATCGAGTTGGTCGATGCTCTAAATGCCAAAACAGGAAAATGCGCAGGACTTTATATCGAATTAAAGCGACCCGAATTTCACGAGTCTGAAGGCGTCGACCTTTATACGTCGGTATTGGCAGTGCTGAGAGAGTACGACCGACTGGGCGACAATCCTGAAACAGTGATTCAGTGCTTCGATCCCGTAACACTCAAACGCGTCCAATCCGATGGCATTTTCAAAGGGCCTAGGGTCCAACTGATTTTGACGGAAACGATTCTCGGCATGCGTGGAGATGTTCAGATGATGCATACTTCAGAGGGGGTTCACCAGATTGCTGAGTATGCACATGGCATCGGCCCAGACGTCAGTCTTCTCGAGGATGACCACGGCGCGCCAAGCGTGATGCTCAAAGCAGCAAAAAAGCTTGGTCTTTTTTTACATCCCTACACGCTACGAGCAGATTCTGAATCTTTACCCGGTGTAGACTTCGCCTCGCTCCATAAAAAGCTCTTCATCGACTTAGGCGTCGATGGCGCTTTTTCCGACTTTCCAGATCAAACACGAGCGCTACTTCAACTATTGGGGAAATAAACTTAGTGTTAAACAACGCCCTACGCGTACACCGCAGAACAAAAATCGTCGCCACAGTTGGCCCTGGTAGCGACAGTGAAGAGATGATTGGCCGTTTGATCGCGGCTGGAGTCGATGTTTTCCGATTAAATTTCAGCCATGGCTCATCAGAGCACCATCAACGTGCCGCCCACACAATTCGGAAACAAGCGCGGCATCAGGACCGCTATGTCGGCGTCCTTGCAGACCTCCAAGGTCCTAAAATACGCGTTGCAAGCTTCGCACAAGGGCAAGTAGACCTGACCGCGGGTGACGCGTTTCGACTCAGCCTCTCGATTGACCCCGAAAATGGTGACGCCTCAGGCGTCGGTATTGAGTATCGGGATCTTCCAAAGAGCGTGGTCGTCGACGACATACTCCTCTTAGATGACGGAAAAATGCGGTTGCGCGTCGATAGTGCAACGGCTACCGATATCAATTGTACGGTTCTCGTGGGTGGCAAGTTGAGCTCACGAAAAGGGGTTAACAAGCTTGGCGGCGGTATCGCAGCGCCTGCGCTGACCGAGAAAGACAAGGCCGATATCCGCGCTATGGAGGTCATCAAACCTGATTTCGTGGCTGTGTCCTTTGTCGCCTCGGTCGCCGATATCGAAGAGGCACGAGCGTTATTGACGGACGCTGCGGTTAGCGCAGCGATCATCGCTAAGATTGAGCGCGCCGAAGTGGTGGCTGATAACGACTTGCTCGACAGTATTATCGACGCCTGCGAGGGCGTGATGGTGGCACGCGGTGACTTGGGCATTGAAGTTGGCGATGCTGCGCTGATTGGTATTCAGAAAGACCTCATCTCAAGAGCCCGCAAGCGGGACCGGATGGTCATCACCGCGACCCAGATGATGGAGTCAATGATCAGCAACTCCATGCCCACGCGTGCCGAAGTGTTTGATGTGGCTAACGCTGTTCTGGATGGCACGGATGCTGTTATGTTGTCTGCAGAAACGGCCGTCGGCTCATACCCTGTAGAGGTAGTGCGTGCTATGGCCAACGCAGCAGTCGGCGCAGAAAGCCATCCGGTCGCGCGCAAGTCGCGCTACCGACAAGATCGCGAATTTAAATCGCCACAGGAGACCATTGCACTGTCTGCAATGTACGGCGCCAATCACTTCCCGGGGGTGCGAGGTATCGCAACGCACACAGAGGTGGGGAGCACACCGACCCTAATGTCACGGTTGAGCTCTGGACTGCCCATATTTGCGCTGAGCCGCAATGCCGAAACCCTACAACGACTATCGCTGTGCCGAGGCGTCATACCGCTTTACTTTGATCTTACGGCATTCGATCCCCAAGACATCGAGTCACGTACGATGGAGTTCTTAAGTGACGCAGGATATATCACGAAAGACGATTATATTCTCATGACAATGGGAACGTTAATTGGAAAAGCGGGGGCAACAAACTCCATAAAGCTATTGTCAATAGGTTAAAAAGTGACAACGCCATAAAAGGTTCATTAGACGTGAGGCTCTTGAGCACCTATAGTGTCAGTCCGCTCAGAGGTTGTTTTGTGATTTCTGGCCGAGTTAGTGCGTTATGCACTGTTACATTTTTAAACGATAGGTAAAACAGTATGTCTACAGTTACAGGTACCGTTAAGTGGTTTAATGAAACCAAAGGTTTCGGTTTTATTGAGCAAGAAGGCGGACCCGACGTGTTTGTTCACTTCAGCGCTATTAACGGCGATGGCTTCAAAACTTTAGCCGATGGTCAGAAAGTTGAGTTCACCGTCACAGCTGGCCAAAAAGGACCACAAGCAGAGAACGTAGTTCCTGTTTAAATTTCTTTTCCCTCTAAAAAAAAGGCCGCTTTTTAAGCGGCCTTTTCTTTTTGTACATCCCTAAGACATTCACCCAAGATCTTTTGCAAGCTCCTCAAGGCGTCGCTCTTCGCTGGTAATGTACTTGAGCCACTGATCCGCGTAGCCGCGGGCCCGCTTGTCCTTTCGTGCATCACGAAACGCCCGACGTGCGGCATTGAATTCGCCCAAGTTAAAATACGCCATACCGAGCGCAAGCCGCGCTTGATCGGGACGTTTAATCCCGCCCTTGTCTAAGCCTTTCTTTAACGCAGTAACCGCCTGCTTATTCTTGTCGACGTCGAGGTAAACGTTGCCCAATCGCGCGTAAAGCTCGCCTTTTTCAGAGGTCGATGCTGCGGCTTCTAGCATTGGCAGACTCTTCTCAACTTCCTGCGCTTGACGCCACGCTGCACCTGCCAGCTCGTAGTTCTTCGACTCCTCTTCCACAATCCCATCGCTGAAACCAATATCCATGGCTTTTGCACCCCAGTAAGGGACCTCAGCGTTCAAGTACATTGATGCAAGGTTGACAATGTCCTGACTCCGATCGAGTAAGCCTTGCTCGTAAGAGACCTCGAGCATTGCGAGCTGTCGTGGTTCGTCGCCTAACTCGCTGTAAAGCGCAGACGCCTGAAGCCAGTATGACTTTTTGGGGTAGTACATGATGAGAATATCGAGAATATCGAGCGCCTCACGGTATTCGTCCCGATCGAAATAGATAAACCGGGCCAAGTTATACCACTGCTCCTTCGGCAATTTCCCTGCTGCCTGATCACGCTCAATCGCTGTTTCTATATTAAACAGGCTCTTGTCGTAATCCTTTAACTGGTAATAACCGTTTGCAAGTAACACATAGGCGTTGGTACTCGGGTTATCACTGGCGGCCATCCACTGATTGAGGGTGTCGATACCTTTTTGCCACTCCTCCTGCAGAAAATATAACTGCGCAACGGTGTATAACGTACCAATCTCAAGTGCCAGCGGAATTTCAGGGCGCTGGTCTATGACCTTTCTGTAATAGTTCAGAGCGCCGGCGTAATCTTCCACGGCATAACGGAGATAAGCGTAGGTGTTGTAGACGTTTGCGAGCTCGTACTTATTGAGCTTACTTTTCTTGCTCGTGGCATCCAGCATCTCATTGAGCACTTCTTCAGCTTCAACGTACTGCTTCTCTTCGGCAAACACCTGAGCTTCGGCCAGCTTCTCGTAAATGTTATTCCTAAGCGCCGGTGTCTTTCGCGTTTCGCGCTCTTTCTTTTTAGGTGCATCTTGAGCAGAGGCGTCTGCGACGAAGCTCAGATCTGCCACCTGATCGGCAACCACCAACACCGCAACGACAGAAACCGCCGTAAACGCGGTGATAACCGTGTGCCGAAAGCACTTCAGCAATGAAGCCATTAGCGACGACCTCCCTCGAGCTCGTAAGTGAATTTATTTTGCACACCCGCCACTTCGATGGGCTCTCCGTCAACGACGCGAGGCTTGTACTTAAATTTAAGTGCCGCCTTGATCGATGCGCGTTCAAAAATTCCTTTGGGTGAGCAATCAGTTTCGTTGCCCACGAACGGGTCACGAATAGCCCCGGTTGTCGTTACCGTATAGGTCACAATACAAAAACCGGTGATTCCGCGAGTCTGCGCACGACGTGGGTAAATCGGCGCAACCTTCACAATTGGCAAATACTCTCCGTCCCCAGAAGACAGTCCGGACGCATTAATACTTACATTCATCGCAACCGTCGGCGCCATATTCGCCGTACTCATATCGAGATCAGTGTCAAAATCCAAAGGCTCCATATCGGGTGGAGGCTCGTCCGGATCTTCGACTTTTTCTGGAAGTACTTCTTTTAAGTTGGTTTCAATAACCTTATCTGGAACGACGATATCGGCGATCTTTCTGGCCTTGACGTCTTCCTGTTCGAAGTCACGCGTGACTAAGCTCTGCATGACGTAAAACAGGCCGATAGCGATAGGAATCGCTACAACCGCTCCAACGATTGATCGCAATGTTGCTGGCATTCTCTTACTCATCTAATGTCGAAACACAGGGGGGCGCAGAAAATGTACTGCGCAAGGTATCAAATAATTGCTCGACCACGTATGCCGGGCTTTCCTCATCGGCCTGAATGACGATATTCGCTCTTGGTGTCTCGTCTTTCGCTGCCTTGGCAAAAAAGTTAGCGCGCTCAAGCTTAATTTCGTTTTTGTTGTAGTGAATTTTGCCTTGGTTATCGACGGCAAAGATTATGGTGCCATTGGGGCATGCCTCAGTCGTTCCGGCACCGGGCTTGTCGATCTCGACACCAGGCTCCTTCACAAAAGATGACGTCACAATGAAGAAGATCAGCATAATAAAGACCACGTCCAACATCGGCGTCAGATCGATCTGATTTTCTTCTTGTGCGCCAGCGGACCTGCCGGCTTGATCTCTTAAACTCATACCTTAGCCCTTGTCCGTCGCCCAACTTACATTGTATTGGCCGGCCTCTCGTGCCGCATCTGCGACGTCCGCCACGACACCCGACGTTGCTCCTTTGCTCACCTTAATAGTGACAGGAGCCTCAGGGTCCTCTGCCAACAGTCGTTGAATATTAGCCCGCACAGCGCGCACATCGACGCGGCGGTTTTCCATCCACAACTGATTATCGGCGGAAATTTCGACAACAATACTGACAGAATCATTCGGGTCCTGAGGCTGGTTGTCATCAGGTCGATTAATCTCGATGCCCGCCTCCTTCAAAAAGGATGCAACAACGATGAAAAAGATCAGCATGATAAACACGACATCCAGCATGGGTGTCAGATCAATTTCTGCACCCTCTTCAGCCTGTGGTTTTCCAATTTTTCTCACTTAAAAATCCTCAACCGGCCACTCAGTGGTCTGATGTCAATTGGTCTTCAAGAAGCTGCTGCTCGCGTAACGCCATCCGTTGGAGCTGCGTATTGGCAAACAAACCTGAAAGCGCGGCGACCATACCCGCCATCGTCGGAATGGTTGAGCGCTCTACGCCGCCCGCCATCGACTTGGCATCACCACCACCGGTGACCGCCATCACGTTAAAGACTTCGATCATTCCAGTCACGGTGCCCAACAAACCCAACAACGGGCACAGGGCAACGCAGGTCGCTATTAACGCCATATTATCGTTAATAACGCTGCGACTTTCCGATAGTAACTTCGAACGGATTTGTTTCGCGTTCCAAGACTTGCGCTCTGCTCTATCTTCCCAGGCGTCGACCGCAAGCAGTCGATCAGACTTCCAGCCTCCGCCCAAAAAGTAAATGAAGCGCTCGACAATCAGTGTCCACATGAAGAAAACGAGGGTAGCAATGATCCAGAGAACATTGCCGCCTTTGTCCATAAACGCCATGATGGTATCGAGCAGTTCTGCCATTGGCTGTTACTCCGTCCGATTTACCGACTAATTACCCGCAGCCTCAGCACGCGCAGCAACGATACCCGTTGCCTGCTCGTTGAGGATGTGCATGATCTTCTGGGCCCGACCATTGACAACGGTGTGCAACAAGACGGTTGGAATGGCAACCAAAAGACCCAGAACCGTGGTAATCAGTGCGCTCGAAATACCGCCGGCCATGGCCTTAGGATCTCCTGCACCAAAGATCGTGATGGCCTGGAAGGTAATAATCATACCCGTCACGGTTCCGAGCAGACCCATGAGCGGTGCAACCGCCGCGATAATTTTCAGCAGGGTCAAGCCGGACTCTAGCTTAGGCGTCTCACGAAGGACCGCTTCCGCCATCTTCAGCTCAAGCGTCTCGGTATCAATGTTCGGATTTTCTTGGCTGACCAGAAGCACACGACCCAACGGATTATTTGCTTTCGCTTCGCCTGACTTAAGCTGGCTGTTCACCGCCGCACCCATCATCGTTAGCATGATGACGCGAACAATGGCCAACAAGAAGGCAAACGCGCCCACGGTAGTAATTGCATAACCGACGTAACCACCTTGATGCCACCGCTCTTCGAGCGTTGGCGTATCAATGATTGCCGCGAGGAATGAGCCGCCAGTAGGGCCTGTAGGGTCGATGCCGAACGCACTGAGTCCACCAGTTGCATCAGCAAGGGCTGCTGCGTCGGCAACAGCGCTACCGCCGGGCTGGCGTGGAAGTTCAGCAAGCTTGTCATTCCCGTAGGACAGGTAGTTGCCGTTCACATCGACGATATTAAACGCGCCAACACGAACCACTTCGCGGCTGGCGATGTCACCCGAGGGAGTTGCAACGTCAGCAGTGAATCGAGAAACAACACCTTGCTGTGTAATTTCATTCAGCAGTTCGTACCA
>CAYVQI010000012.1:0-20217 GCA_964454155.1 uncultured Alteromonadaceae bacterium
CGGCGAGAACTTCGAATACGACGAGATGATGGTGACAGGCCGCGGCGACCAAGGGAAAGCGGTCGCTGAAATGATGGCAACGAGCAATCCACTCGGAGGCGATGATGCCCCCAAACCCGGCGAGGGCCCCTCAAAGGAGAGCCGAGAGGCCGGACACTACGACGTTCTTTTTCTCGGCACCACCGCTCAGGGCGACACTCTTAAGGCGTCAGTCACCGGTGACATGGACCCCGGCTATGGCTCGACTTCAAAGATGATTGCTGAAAGTGCACTGTGCATCATCCAAGATTGCGCAGACCTGCCCGGAGGAATTTATACCCCTGCGCCGGCCATGGGCGATAAATTAATCGCCCGGCTGACGTCCAAAGCTGGACTCACCTTCAGTCTCGAAGACTGACTGTAAAACCGCTCTAACCGCGGCCAAAAAAGCGGTGCTGAGGCAAATCCTCAGCGCCGCTCATCACCAAAAGTCCCGCAAATATCGCTAAATTCTTCACGAAGTTTTGTGTCTCACGCCCCGCATCAACGCCTTCGTAGGTGTTCCAAAAGTCGTGCATACCCAGGTTAATAGCCAGTGTAAGTGCAGCGAACATCAGTGCAATTTGCCCAACGCGCAGGCCAAATATGAGCATCAGACCCCCCACAATTTGCAAAACAATCGTGATCGGCAAGAGCACTTCTGGCAGTGGAACATTGTGAAGAGCCATGTAGTCCAGTGTTCCCGCGTATCCGGTTACCTTGGAAATTCCAGGCAGTAAGAAGTAAAGCCCCAGCAGGCCTCGGCCCAGTGTCACAGCAAATGTTTGCATTGTTATTATCCCTTTAGTCTGGTGATCTCATTGGGCCCTTAACGCTGGCCTAAAAAAAAGGGTGCCGAAGGCACCCTTTATGCTTGTTACGCGAGCGTCAGTATTAAACAAACGTCTCTCCGTTGGCCAGCTTTTCGGCCACAATCGCCGGCGCTTGAAAGCGCTCGCCGTAGGCTGCGCTCAACGACGCGCATCGGTCAATGAAGTTTTGCAGGCCATAAGTATTTACGAACTGTAGCAATCCGCCGGTCCATGCGGGAGCACCAATACCCATAATCGAACCAATATTCCCATCGGCAACGGTCCGTAGAACGCCCGTTTCAAGACACTTAAGCGCCTCAATCACTTGACGGAAGAGTAAGCGATCTTTGGCATCTGCATCGGACAAGGGCGAGGTTGTTGCCCCGTAGAGCTCAGCGAGTCCCGACCAGACCTCTTTGGAGCCGTCAGCGCCGTATTCGTAAAAGCCACCACCGTGGTAGCGACCCCCGCGCCCATAATCGCCGACCATTGTTTCGACAACCCCGGCCGTAATCGAGCGATCGTCATCACCCACACTAAGGCCCATTTCTTTCCAGGTCTGCGACGCTTTACGCGAGAGTTCCAAGCTCACCTCGTCATAGACGGTTAATGGACCAACCGGCATTCCAACGGCCTTTCCTAGATTATCAATACGAAGCGGCTTCATGCCCTCAACGAGCAACCGAACGCCCTCGTCAAGGTATGTTCCAAAGGTTCGCGAAGTGAAGAAACCTAAGGAGTCATTGACCACGATCGGCGTCTTCTTGATTTGCTTGGTAAAATCAAACGCTTTGGCCAGCGCCAGATCACCTGTTTGCTCGCCCATGATGATCTCCACCAAGGGCATTTTGTCGACAGGAGAGAAAAAGTGAATGCCGATGAATTTTTCAGCATTCTGACTCGCTTGCGCCAACTGAGTAATCGGGAGCGTCGAGGTATTTGATCCCCATACACCGCCTTCCGCCAAGCGCGGCTCTAGATCTCGAGTCATCTGATGCTTCAGCGTCATATTCTCGAACACGGCTTCGATAATTAAATCGCATCCGTCCAAGTCCTCGTCCGACGCAGTGGGATGGATCAATGATAAGACCTGAGCCATCTTTTCATCGGTCATGCGCCCCTTATCGACCCGTTTTTGAAGTAGCGCTTGAGTATAAGCTTTGCCCTTTATGGCCGCGTCTAGACTAATGTCTTTAAGTACCACCTCAATGCCGACCATGGCTGACGAATAGGCAATTCCCTGCCCCATCATGCCTGCACCCAAAATGCCGACCTTCTCTGTTTTTTGCGGTGGGACCTCTTTCGGACGTGATGCACCGCCATTGACCTTGTTCATCTGAAAGAAGAACGTATTGATCATGTTTTTTGCTTGCGGAGTCAGTGCGAGCTCGGCGAGACCTCGGCTCTCAATACGCATAGCCGTCTCAAAGTCGACGGTCAATGCCTGAACCGCAACGTCGAAAATTTTCTCAGGCGCAGGAAGCAAACCGCGTGTATTCTTGCGAATCATCGGTGCACCCATGGTCACCATCTGCGCAACTTGCGGGTTGCGAATGTTCCCGCCCGGAATTTTATAACCCTTGGTATCCCAGGGCTGAGTGCGAGCAGACTCGTCGTCTTTATTCGCTAATAACCACTGCTTAGCCGCCGACAAAAGTTCATCTTTGTCCTCAATCACTGCGTCGATAAGACCGGATGCGAGTGCCTTTTCCGGGGCCACACGTTTTCCCTCGACGATGTATTCATTAGCGGCCATGAGCCCCATGAGGTAAACCGCTTTCACATTGCCACCGCCACCAGGAAGAAGTCCCAGCGTCACCTCGGGAAAGCCAAGTTGGACGCTGCGGTCGTTCCAGGCAATTCGATGGTGGCACGACAAAGCAAGTTCCAGTCCACCACCAAGCGCCGCACCATTGATGGCCGCACATACCGGCGCATGCAGCATTTCAAGTCGGCGCATAGCGGCTTTCGTCGCGCACATACCCTCGAAAAACGCTTCGACAGTCTCTTCAGTGACCGCACACAGCATATTAAGGTCACCACCGGCGAAAAACGTTGACTTGCCCGACGCCAAAACCACCCCAGCAAGGTCAGCATCAGCTTCCAGGTTGCCCAGTGTCGCTTCTAGTTCAGGAAGGAAGGCGTCGCTCATCGAATTAACGGGCCCGTCCATGTCCATAGTGACGGTCACGATGTTGTTGCTGTCTTTTTCGTAATGAAAACTCATTGATATTAACTCCCGTTACCGCTTAAACGCGCTCGATGATCGTGGAAATACCCATACCACCGCCCACGCACAGTGAAAGCATGGCGCGTTTCATATTGCGTCGCTCAAGCTCGTCCAACATGGCAGAAACCAAGCATCCACCGGTTGCACCGAGCGGGTGCCCCATGGCAATTGCACCGCCTACAACATTAGTAATCTCGTGGCTGATCCCCAGGTCCTTCATATAACGAAGGGCCACTGACGCAAACGCTTCATTGATTTCCCACAAATCAATATCGCCAACCGTTAGACCCGCCTTTTGAAGACACTTTTTGGCCGCAGGTCCCGGTCCCGTGAGCATAATAATGGGGTCGGTAGACAACACAGTGGTTGCAACGACGCGTCCTCGTGGTGTGAGTGCTAAGTCTTTCCCAGCCTTCTCACTCCCGATCAGCACGGCACTTGAGCCATCGACAATGCCCGACGAGTTTCCAGGCGTGTGAACATGATTGACCTTGCTGTACTCGTTGTACTTAGTGAGAATAATGTCATCAAACCCCATTTGACCGGGCACTTCGAACGACGGCTTGAGTCGCGACAGACCCTCCAGGGTGGTGCCAGGCTTAATAAAGTCATCTCGCTCTAAAATCGTGATACCCGCAGCGTCTTTAACCGGTACAACCGACCGGTCGAACCAGCCGTTGTCTCTGGCTTGCGCGGCACGGCGTTGAGACTCCACGGCATAACCGTCAACGTCTTCACGGCTGTAACCGTCAATGGTTGCGATCATGTCTGCGCCGATACCCTGGGGCACAAAACCGGTCTTTAGCGCAAAGGCTGGGTCGCTCGCCATCGCGCCCCCGTTTGATCCCATGGGTACTCGAGACATGCACTCAATACCACCCGCAACGACCAAATCCTCCCAACCCGACGCCACTTTCTGTGCGGCAGTGTTCACGGCTTCTAACCCTGAGGCACAAAATCGATCGAGCTGAACGCCGGGAACAGACTCATCCCAATCTGCGTTCTGAACAATCATTTTCGTAATATCTGAGCCCTGCTCGCCAACCGGGGTGACACATCCCATGACAACATCGTCAACATAACTGGTGTCCAGATCATGGCGCGCTTGTAGAGCCCGAAGTAGACCAGCCCCCAAATCCACAGGCTTCACTTCGTGGAGCGTGCCGTCTTTCTTTCCCTTACTGCGAGGCGTTCGCAGGGCTTCGTAAATGTATGCTGCGTGAGGCATGAACCATCTCCAATGGACAGATTATTAATATGTGTGAATAGAGCGGCCGATACAGTGCCAAATTCGTCGACAAAAATCGATGCTTTATGACCGTAAATTGAACTCTTGGTATGTTTTTTTAATTTTGAGCATGTTCTGCAAGCATCGCTTTGGGTCGACGACGCCTGGCGCGCAGAGCGCTTTATCGACAGTATTGCCACCAGCGCTAAATAAAGCTTGTCTGCACGAACGACATAGGCCGTAATGGCGCGCTATGGATCAACGCACACACTATCTCCTCACTGCCCCTGCCCTGCCCTTGTTGGTCAAACTGTCGGTGCCCAGCAGTCTGGCATTTATTGTTCAATCAACAGTTAGCCTCACTGAAGTCTGGTACGTGGGACAGCTTGGCAGCACCCCTCTTGCGGCCATGGCCTTAGTTTTTCCTATGCTCATGCTGATGCAAATGCTGTCTGCGGGTGCGCTGGGTAATGCGGTCTCATCCGCTATCGCCCGAGCGCTGGGTGCAGGCGAAAAGGCCCGAGCCGAGCAACTGATGTGGCACGGTCTTGTATTGGCGGTCGCAGGCCCGGTCGCACTCCTGATCGCCTTCCTGATCTCAGGCCGCTTCTTCTTGTCGCTACTCGGCGGCTCAGGAGACATCCTTGAACTCGCGTTTACCTACAGCGCCGTGCTCTTTGGTGGAAGTGTCAGCATCTGGATTATGGGCGTCGCAAGCGCTATTTTTCGGGGATTGGGTGACATGAAGTACCCCGCCCGGATGATGATCATCGGGTCAGTGATGCAAGTACCACTCTCAGGGGCACTCATTCTAGGCTACTTTGGTGCGCCGCAACTGGGTCTGTTGGGCGCAGCAATATCCGTCATTGCCACCTGTGCTCTGATGGCCATCGTGATTATCAATCGGTTGATTCGCGCGCCCCTTCAAGCAAATTTGCGCCTTGATCAGTGTCGGTTTAGTCGAGAACACTTTTACGACATCGGTCGTGTTGCGCTTCCCGCTTCACTCTCACCACTCTCTACAGTGACAACCATTTTAGTACTCACAGGTCTCGTGGGACAATTTGGCGAACAGGCGCTCGCTGGATATGGTATTGGCTCGCGTATCGAGTTTTTAATGTCTTCGTTGATTTTTGGCATCGGCGCGGCGATGACCTCGTTAGTTGGAATGAGCATTGGCGCTCGCGATGCGGACAGAGCAGAAAAAATTGGCTGGACCGGCGCTGGCATGTCGTTCGTTTTGGGGGGCGTTATTGGCTGTCTACTCGCTGTATTCCCACACATATGGATACCGATCTTTACCGATGACCCCATGGTTTACAGCACAGCAAAGGGCTTCATCCAAGTTGTAGGTCCTTGCCTCGCACTGCATGGCGTGGGTTGGGCGCTCTATTTTGCCTCACAAGGCGCAGGTGCGATGCGCGGCCCCGTCACAGCCTTGATTGCCCGCCCAGTGGTGGCCATCGGAGTCGCATTTTTTCTGCTCGACACCCTCAACTGGGGAATGACCGGCGTTTTCATTGGCGCAGTGAGTGGCATGTTGGTTTATACGGCGGTCATCACTGCGTCAATCAAAGGTGGGGCCTGGCGACGTCAGATTCCGTCGCCGTAGGAGCGAACTCAATCGCCATCACCCAGTTGACGCGACTGGTTGGCGGCAAACCCAAAGATACCTTTTGCCATAAGCGACGTCTCGCCTGAACGTCGATGCTGATACACCTCGGCGCGAAGGGCGTGCACTCGTTTGTTATCCGGCGCTGCCTGCACGGCAAATTCCACCAAATGGCAGGCAAGCCGAGGATCAGTATCCGAAAGCTCTTGCGCTCGCTCTGCAAGCCTCAGGGCGCCACCCGCGAGAGCGGCGAGTTCCGCAGCCACGGTCGCGTCCTGTGCAGGCTTCAACTGGGCGGGATTACCGTCGTACCACCCACCGTAAAGACGCCAGATATTGCGCACCACAAACTCAGGCTCATCATACGTGGGTGCTAAATACGGCTTTGCTAGCAGGTCCGGGCTGACCTTAACCGAGTGAATAATGTCATTGAGTGAGGCGCCCTGGTTCATAAGGTCAATCGTCTGACTCACCATTGTTTCGAGCACCTCAGCCACTTCATTAAGCACGTTACGAATACGTGCTTCACCGCAGATCGGCAGTCCGTGTGCGGGCAAAAAGAGCTCAGCCCCGCGAGAAGCCATGTCTCTTAGGGCCGCGGCCCATTCACGCGGATAGCGTTGCGCCTTTTGCGGGTTTCCTGCATTGGGAAACGCCCAAATAAAAAAATCGCCCGCACAAATGGCTTTGTGCTTGGGTATCCAAGCCCACGTGTGGTCGTCGGTTTCTCCCCGCGCATGATTGAGCTGGATTTCAAGTCCGCCCACCGACATCGCCAGATCGTTGTGATAAGTAATATCTGGTGACGGTGTACTTAACGGCAAGAACTGCGACTCGCCTGCAAGGTCATAACCTCGACGCTTAAACTGTCCAAACTGACGTTCGTTAATGACGTGGTTATAACCGTTGGTCATTCGGTAGCGTGCAAAGCGCGCGGCAACATTTTCGTGTCCAACAATAGTGGGCTTGCGACCCTCGTAGGCCGAACAAAACGCGCCACAGCCTCCAACGTGATCAATATGGCCGTGCGTAAACACCACTGTATTAAAGGGATCTTTTGTCCACGACTGAATGGCTCCCACACACTTCTTGCCACCGTGCTCATTGGAAGTATCAAACGTCACTAGACCATCATCTGTCTTAAAAACGATGCAATGTGAAAAGGCCTCAACCACAGCCAACTCGCTGCTAAGCTCCGATAACTGGTGGTTAATCCGATTAAGCGGACCCAGCTCGCCAGGTGCCGCATGCCCATCGATGATAGCCGTTGACATCGCTAATAAATCGGCCACGCTCTTCTCCTTGTTAGAATTATAGATCGGTCGAAACCAACCTCTAAATATTCGGCTACAATCAGCACAATCGCAAACGCCTCAGCAAAAAAGTAATCAAGGCACGCTTGGAGCACGATAAATGAACGACGTACTCGCGGTAATGCAAGACGACTGGGTGATGATGGCATTGCCCTTCTTTTTCGGTGCGCTTGCAATCGAGCTGCTTTGGGCCTATCAAACCAACACAACACATTATGAGCGTGTCGACTTCTGGACCAGTATGCGTGTCATGCTCCTCACCGTCTTCGTCGATTTAATTCCAAAGTTTCTCGGCATTTCGCTGATGTTTGCCGCTTATTCAATATCGCCGTTAAAGGGCATTGTCGATACCAGCCTTCACTGGTGGGTGCTGTTATTCTTTTTAGACGACCTAACCTACTACACGTTCCATCGTGGCAATCATGAAATCCGACTGCTTTGGGCTGGCCATGTCTCGCACCACAACTCGCAATACTACAATCTCGGTACAGCACTCAGGCAGGGTGTCGGGGAACGCGTCCTCAAGTACCCCTTCTGGATTCCTCTGGCACTACTTGGCTTCCACCCCGCAATGATCGTCACCATGCTGAGCGTCAGCCTTATCTACCAGTACTGGCTTCACACAGAAGCGTTCTATAAATTTCCAAAGCCGATCGAGTTTATCTTCAACACACCCTCCCACCACCGCGTACACCACGGCTCCAACGTTCGTTATCTGGATCGCAACCACGGCGCGACACTCATCATTTGGGATCGGTTGTTTGGTACCTTTTCAGAGGAGTTGAGTGAGGAGCCTGTCCGTTATGGACTCACAAAAAATATCGACACGCACAAGGTGGTCGCTGTTTCGTTCGGTGAGTACGCGGCCATGTGGCGCGATATTAGACGCGCCAATACGTGGCGTGACAAGCTGAGCTACGTGGTACGGGCACCCGGCTGGAGCCACGATGGACCCGACCTTCGATCTGACACGTTGAGAAGCGCGTAAACGTGACATGGATTATCGCATCATCGCTATCTACGACGCAGACTTCTCAGTACTGGGCGAGATCACCTATGCCCTGGGCAAACTAACCCAAACGCGAAGTTGTGCGCTGTGCGACATCTCTCACGGGCTCAACCCCCTAGGAAAACGCGCGTGGCGAGTCTACCGCGACTTGCATACGGACATTGAGTGGCTTCATCGCAATGACATAGCGACAGCGCAATTGAAGGCTCTACCGATTGGATTACCCTGCGTTGTCATGTCGACAAACGAAGGCAAGCTCATCCCATTGCTGAGCAAAGAAGACCTGGACGCCTGCCACGGTGAAGTGGCAATTTTTGACCAAAAGCTGTCTGCCAGACTCGAGCAAACAAACGCTAGTTGCGGTGTCGCACGCGCATCATGACCTGCTCCGCTGGCCGCGTGGTTAGTCGTGCCGCGGGAACAACTTGCTGATTCGGCATCATCTCAAAGTCGAATTTAGTGATCAGTTCAGACATGATCAGTAGGCTTTCGACTTGCGCGAAACCCGCCCCCACGCACAGGTGCGGACCTTGCCCAAACGGAATGTACGCACCCGCCGTTAACGACTTTTCGTTTTCTGGCAAAAAACGCTCCGGAATGAAGGCGTGGGGGTTCTCCCAGTATTTGCTGTGTCGATGGAGTGTCCAAGGAGCGATCATCACCAAAGCCCCTCGTGGCAGACGCTTCCCCTCAATTTCCACATTTTCAAGCGCCACTCTGGGTACGAAAGTAATCGGTGGATATAACCGCAACACCTCTTTGAAAAAGGCCCGAGTCAGCGGCAACTTTTTCGTATCGTCAAATGACAGCGCGCCATCAACCATGACGGGATCAAGCTCTTCTCTTAATCGCACCATCCACTCAGGTCGCTCCGCCAAGATATAAAATACCCAGGTGAGCGCGCTGGCGGTGGTTTCATGTCCAGCGAGAAAAAAGACACCCAATTGATCAATCAACTCCTCACGAGTAAACGGCAGACCCGTGTCTTTATCTTTTGCCTCAATCACCGCCGATGCAATGTCATTAAATTCACCGTCATGACTGTCCAGATGCGTATCAATCAGTCCACCAATATGATGCCGAATACGCTGACACGCTTCGAGCACCTCCGGCACCTGCTTTGTCTCTGACCACGCCGGCTTCAAAATCATCCCCAAGATATCGACCTGCGCAACTGACTTTTCAAACAGCGTGAAATCATCAAACACTTCTTCGGCAATATCCGAGGCTAAGGGGGTAGAGAAGACTGTCCTGCAGATGACGTCGGCGGTTAGGTGGCTCATGGCGAGGTCGAGTGAAAACGGGGATTGCGTATCCGCAAGTCGCGAGATCATCGCCACATGATCATCAGTCGCCGCGCACATGGCCCCGTAAGCCACATTGAGCCGCATCAAGCTGAACGCCGGATCAATCATCGCGCGCTGTCGACGCCACTTCGGTCCGTCGGTCACGAACATACTTTCACCAATGAGCGGGTCGAGCGCCCCGACCATTAAGTCGCTCTTGGGAAATACGCCTTGCTGGTCACGCATAATTTCCTTGACGGCCGACGGCTTGTTAAACAACACGGTACCGCGCCTAGAGCGCCCCAAATGCCCGATGTCAAAGTGGTACGCCTCAGCCGGTAAAAGCTCCAGTAAGTTACCATCACCCTTCCAAAGTGAACGAATTAGCGCAATGACTGCAGGTAACGAGTTGGGCTTCGGTGGTGTGTAAAGTGTTTCATCCACGAAAACTATCCAATAGTATCGACGTTACACAGTATGGAGACCCGATATGAGCCTGTCGACCCATGGCATCTTCGAAACACTGGTGATCATTCATATCATCACCGGAACTGTGGGCCTCATCTCTGTCTGGATACCTATCGCCGGTAAAAAAGGCGGTACGCTCCACCGCCAAGCAGGCACTATTTTTGTTATCAGCATGTTGACCACGGGTCTCGTGGCAACAGGGATCGCGATCACGACCTTGTCTGACCCGCTGGCGACACACCCGCACCTGTCGAATCACGAACTCTTCGCAAACTCACAAATGATTGCGGGTATTTTTGGTTGGATGATGCTCTACCTCGCGACACTGACCATCAACCTGGCATGGCACGGATGGCTCTGCATGAAGAACAAACGCGACCATCACAAAAACGCCGCATGGCACAATTTAGTCATGCAGTTCGTCCTTGTCGCGACGTCTGCAAACTGTTTTCTCCGCGGCGTTGAACTCGCTCAACCGATGATGATGGGGATCGCCTTAGTTGGGTTTGCGACCGTTGGAACCAATCTATGGTTTATTTACCGGCAGCCCACCTCGGCAAAAACGCGCATTAAAGAACACATCAAGTCTTTAGTGGGGGCCGGGATTTCGGTTTACACGGCCTTCTTTGCCTTTGGTGCGGTCCGGTTCGTACCTGAAATCGCACTCACGCCGGGCTTGTGGGCCATTCCGCTGGTCACCGGCTTGGTGCTTATCGTCTACCACCAACGCGCCGTCATGTCCCCCTCGCGTTCAGTGCAACCGACCTGATGTCGAAAAAAGCGATTGTCATTGGCGCAGGCGCAGGCGGGCTGGCCACAGCGGTTGAGCTCTCGAGCGCCGGTTGGCAGGTCGATGTCTTTGAGAGTCGGCACGAGCCCGGCGGAAAGATGCATCAACGTCAGGTGGGTGATTCGAGTATTGATGGGGGACCAACCGTCTTTACCATGCACTGGGTCTTCGAGCAGTTATTTCGTCGGGGCGGCGCTCATTTCGACGATCGACTGAAACTGACACAAAGCAGACGACTGGCGCGCCATGCATGGACGGACGGAAGTCACCTAGATCTCTTTCACGATACCGACCAGTCTGCAGACGCCATCGCTCGCTTTTCCAATGAGGAAAACGCAGCGGGTTATCGCCGGTTTTGTCGTGACGGTGCATTGATTCATGGACTCCTGAAAGACAACTTCATGAGCACCACACAACCGTCGCCAATAACACTGGGTTACCGGCTGATTCGCGACGGTGGCATTAACGCATTGTCCGTGGCACCTCACCGGTCACTCTGGAGTGCACTGGGCAAGTACTTCAGCGACCCTCGACTCCAGCAGCTCTACGGGCGATATGCCACCTATGTCGGCTCCTCGCCCTTACTGACGCCTTCAACCCTGATGTTAATTGCACATGTAGAGCGAGACGGTGTCTGGTGTGTCGACGGCGGCATGCGAGCACTCGCGCTCGCAATGGCAGAACTTGCCCAGGAACACGGCGGCCGATTCCACTACGACTCCCCTGTGCAGCGCATTGACTGCGTCAACGGCAGGGCAACAGGCATCACACTCGCCAGCGGGGAAACTCATTCTGCCGACGTAGTTGTGTTTAATGGCGATACTGCGGCCTTGAGTGATGGTCTGCTGGGCGCAGACGTCTCAACCTCTGTCCCTGTCAGACCCCGCCATCAACGTGGGCTCTCTGCGATTACGTGGTGCATCAACGCCGAGACATCAGGCTTTGAACTTGATCACCACAATGTTTTTTTCGCGCAAAACTACGCGCAGGAATTTTCGACGATTTTTGATAATCGCGGCATCTGCAATGAGCCCACGGTCTACGTGTGCGCACAGGACCGCATTAATGGCGCACCGCTCAAAGCAGGTACCGAGCGATTGTTATTGCTCATCAACGCGCCAGCCGATGGCGACCACAAGGCGTGGACTCGCAATAAGCTCGATGAACAAAGAGAACATGCCTTAAGCGTCGTAAAACGCGGTGGTGCAAATATTACTTTTTCAGAGCAAAACTGCGTCGTGAGTTCCCCCGATGATTGGCATCATCGATTTCCAGCCAGCGGGGGTTCACTTTACGGCGCTGCCTCGCACGGCATGTTTTCAAGTTTCACCCGGCCGTCGACAAAAAGTCGCGTAAAGGGACTTTATTTATCGGGCGGCAGTGTGCATCCGGGACCCGGCGTCCCCATGGCTACTTTGTCAGGCACGCTTGCTGCCAGACAGATAGTTAAAGACACTGCTTAAAGAGAGGCGTAAAACGCCTCAATCGTTTCAGTCGTCTGCTCGGGGCACTCCCACTGAGGCATACCCATACTGGGATGAATACGACGAAACCGCCAACGACTATCACCCTCAAACTCTGCGAAACGCTCAAACGACACATTCGGGTCTTCATCAAAAAGAACCAGCACCGGAACATCCAGACGTCGGTAAAGCGCGTCCACTGCGTTGGGTGTAAACAGCCCCATGGACAAGAACTGAAGTGGCATCTGGTGGGCCTCTCCCTGGCGCGTTGTTTTTAACGCATAGCGCACCAACTCATCGGGGATCTGACCCAAAAAATTCATACCGTAAAAATGACGAATGCTGCGCTCTGTCCGCAATAGTTTGTAAGCCCCGCGTCCCAAGCCCGCAAAGTTAAACAACCGCTTTAGTCGTTGTTGCACTTTGGGAGAGGGTGGCGTTCGGGCTGAAAAACCACTGGGCGATATGAAGGTGAGACTCCGTACCTTCATGTCAAATTCAAGGACAGCGCGTGCAACGAACTCACAGCCGAGCGATAAGGCAACAATGTCGGGCTGACCGCGATCAGATATTCGCGCAACAAATGCGGCAATCTCGCGAGCAAAGTCCGGCGCAGAAAAAGAACCCACAGCGCGAGTGGAGCGACCGAATCCCGGCAGGTCCGGCGCAAATACTGAGCGGGCAGGTCTAAAATATTGAAAGAGCGGCTTTAGTTCAATGGCACTTGGCGCTGCATTAATGCTGTGTATAAAAACAATGGGGCGACCGTCTGCCTGCGTGTCAAAGTACCAATAAAGTGGATATCCGCATTGACCTTCAACGACCTCGCCCTCACTGGCTATTGCTTGCTCAAGTTGCGCCATCTTACTTGCTCTTTCGCATTCGAACTCTATACGTACCCAAGCAGGTCTAGACCTGTCCATTCAGAAAAAATGCATAAAATTTGACAAATAATGTGTTTAAATAAAGTGACATTTAACCAACACACAAGCGCTGTGTTGTAGTGCTCACAAGCACTGGGCCTATTTTTTTTGGGGACAAATCATGACCGTAGCGTATCCCTTTACGGCGATCGTTGGGCAAGACGACATGAAGCTTGCCTTGTCGATTGCTGCGGTAGATCCGAGCATTGGGGGCGTACTCGTTTTTGGTGAACGCGGAACGGGCAAATCAACCACTATTCGAGCGCTCGCTCAGCTGCTACCCAAAATCGCAGCGGTAAAAGACTGTCCCTACCAGTGTGATCCGCAGGCACCCAGTAAAAGTCTGTGTGCCCAGTGTCAAAAAACGACCCCCTTAAAGAGCCATAAAATTGCGATCCCAGTGGTCGACCTTCCTCTCGGCGCCACAGAAGATCGGGTCCTCGGTGCGCTCGATATCGAAAAAGCCATCCACAACGGAGAGAAGGCGTTTCAACCGGGCTTACTCGCTGCCGCGAATCGCGGCTTTTTATACATTGATGAAGTCAATCTACTTGAAGATCATATTGTAGATGCTTTACTCGATGTCGCCGCCAGTGGGATCAATGTCGTTGAGCGAGAAGGTTTGAGCGTTCGACACCCCGCGCGCTTCGTTTTAGTCGGCAGTGGCAACCCAGAAGAAGGTGAGCTCCGCCCCCAGCTCCTCGACCGGTTCGGCTTGTCTTTGGATGTGAGAACACCCCGAGACATTCCCACACGCGTTGAAATTATTAAGCTCCGCGATGCGTTTGATCATGACCCCGAAGGGTTCAGCAAACGCTTTTCGCGAAAAGAAGGCGCACTTCGACGAAAAATCGATACCGCGCGTGCGGCGGTTGACGCGGTCGATATTCCTACCGAAATTTTAGAAAAAGCCGCGTCTTTGTGTCTCGAACTCGGTACTGATGGGCTCCGTGGAGAGCTGACGCTGATCCGCAGTGCACGGGCGCTTGCGGCGCTGAAGGGTCAAGATGTAGCGACCCTTCAACATCTAAAACAGGTTGCGCTATTTGTACTCAGGCATCGCCTGCGGCGCGACCCAATGGACGAGTCCAGTGCCGACGCTCGTGTCGAACGCGCAATCGCAACCTCACTCTCCTGAGCCCAACGGCGCAGGTCTGTGGCGCGACGCTGACTTAGCGGCAGCGCTTATTGCAGTGCTCGGACATGCCGGCGGCGGCGTCAGAGTCGTCGCGCAACCGGGTCCCGTCCGAGACTTTTGGCTCGAAAACCTCAACTCGCGCATTGATCAATCCCCGCGACGGGTTCCGGGCGCCACGCCGACAGAGCGGCTCATCGGTGGTATGGACATTACCGAGAGTATGCGCCTGGGAAAACCAGTGCTCGCGCAAGGTGTTTTCGCAGAGTGCCACAACAGGCATATTGTTTTGCCAATGGCGGAGCGCCTGCCAAAAGAGTTTACTGGCCATTGGTGTGCCGCAATGGATACTGGGACCGTAAAGGTGGCGCGCGATGGTCTGAGTCAAACCTCTAATGCGATGATCACGGTCATCGCGCTCGATGAAGGCATTGACGAAGAAACGCCCCCCGCGGCGCTCCTAGAAAGACTGTCACTGAGCATAAACCTTGATGAGATAAGCATCCGCTGCGTGGATGAACCCCTGTTTTCCAAAGGCGATATCAAGCACGCTCAAGAACGTATGGACACCGTGGCGCTTGATGACAAGACCCTATTGCTCCTCACTCAGTTGGCGGCATCGATGGGTATTCACTCCATTCGAGTGCTGCGATTCGCTGTGATCGCATGCAAAGCGCTGACTCTGCTGCTGGAGACGTCTGAAACCGACGACGCGGTTATTCACCCGATTATTAGGCTCATCTTTCTCCCGCGGGCCACGCACATTCCAGCACCGCCTGAGGAGCCTGAGCCACCTGAAGACACTCCCCCCCTCCCCGAGGAAAGTCAGCAGCCCGATTCCGCGCAGCAACAAGGCGAGCATCAGGAGGCCGATGAGACGGTCCAATCCGCGATTGCTGAGCTCCCCACAGACCTATTAGCCACCTTGTTAAAGCGTGCCGAGCGGAGCCGAATGCGGCAAAATAAGGCCGGCAATTCTGGACAGATAGCACAAGACAAGCACCGTGGAAGACCGATCGGTGTGAGACGCGGAGAGCTCAAACGCGGACATCGCATTGACATACCCGCGACCCTCAGAGCGGCGGCGCCCTTCCAGGCCGTTCGCGCACGATGGGATACGTCCAATCACCAGCAAGCAAGCCTATACATTGACCCTCAAGACATTCGGGTCAAACGCTTCGAGCAGCGAAAATCCAGCGTCATGATCTTTGCTGTTGATGCCTCAGGCAGCAGCGCTCATCAGCGCATGGCAGAAGCCAAGGGAGCGATAGAGCTATTGCTCGCCGATTGCTATTCGCATCGGACTGAAGTGGCACTCATTAGCTTTAAAGGGGAGTCAGCAGACCTCCTTCTTCCACCGACCCGCTCGCTGGTTAGGGCTAAGCGCACGCTTGCGCAACTGCCCGGTGGCGGTGGTACGCCAATGGCGGCGGCGCTTCAGACAATTTACGACGTAGCAACGACGGTCGAGGCAATGGGGGCGACACCGACATACGTGCTACTGACTGACGGGGCGTCAAATGTCGCACGCGATGGTACGAAGAGTCGAACCGCGGGAACCGAAGATGCATTAAGGGTCGCCAAGAAAGTCGCGGCCACACGCTATCGTGGCGTGCTGGTCGATACCGCCGTCAGACCAAGCCCTCGGGCTCGCGAGCTTTCGAACGCGCTCGACGCGACATACCTTCCTCTACCCAATGCGTCCGCACAATCGATTAATGCGTCAATTCGGGCCTTAAACGAGGAATAATCAACGCATGGGTCCAGACCGCATACCTGCAGATTGGCCTCTCAGGGACTACAGCGAGTTCGTCCATTGTGGTGAGATCGTGTGGCACACTCAGCGAATCGGGGCAGGCCCAGTGGTATTACTGCTGCACGGGACGGGCGCCTCAACACACTCAATGGCTGGACTGGCAACCTTATTAAGCCGTCAATTTACTTGCCTATTGATTGATCTTCCGGGGCAGGGATTCACGCCTGTGCTGCGCGAACGCAAACATTTACTCAGTGCCATGTCCTCAGCGGTCGCTGAGCTCTGCGATCAACTGGATCTCGCGCCCGACTACGTTATTGGTCACTCTGCCGGCGCAGCCGTTGGCATCAGGATGAGTCTCGACACCCCCATAGCGCCCAAAGGCATTCTATCGATTAACGGTGCGCTATTGCCCTTTGGTGCGTTCATTGAACCCTTGATGATCAAAGCGGCACGGGGCCTTAGCCAGTCGTCGCGATTTGTCCACTTCCTCGCCAGAAGAGGCACGGGTAAGGCCTATGTTCGGCGGGCGCTGCGTGATACCGGTGCGACGATATCGGAACCCATGATCAAGCGTTACTCCCAACTAATCTGTCAACCAGAACATATTGAAGGGACGCTCCGGATGATGGGGGGATGGGAATTGGGAAAACTCGCCAGCGATCTTGCACACGTCAATACGCCAGTTCACCTCATTGGGAGCGCCAAAGATCACATCGTACCGGCGACTCGAGCACACAGAGCAACACGCGATATTCCAGGGTCTACAGCGGTCACATTGGGTAATGCAGGACACTTGATCCACGAGGCTGACCCTCAGCGCATTTTTGAGGAATTTATACACTTTCTCGATCGCTTGAATTAACGGGTGTGCATTAAGAAAACCGGTGATAGACTGTCAAGGTTAATTGACAGTCAACGGCGTCTATAAAAATGAACACAGCGCATCCAGACTTCGAAACTCTTCAGCAGGCCGGACCTCATGAGCGCGCCATTGTCATTGGCAGCGGCTTTGGAGGCCTCGCCGCGGCTATTCGTCTCGCGGCCAAAGGCTATCACGTCACCGTACTGGAAAAGCTCGACGCCCTGGGCGGACGTGGCTATACCTACAAACAAGATGGCTTCACCTTTGACGGTGGCCCCACCATCGTCACAGTTCCAGAGTTGTTTGAGGAACTGTGGGCGCTCTGCGGTAAGACAATGAGCGATGACGTCGATCTTCGACTCATGAATCCTTTCTATCGCATTCGGTTCAATGACGGTCGGATCTTCGACTACTCAAACGACAAGTCGGAAAATCTGCGTCAAATACGCGAATACAATCCTGAAGACGCTGAAGGTTACGAACGATACCTAAAAGCCAGCGAAGCGCGCCACAAAGTCGGCTTTGATCTGCTCGATAAGCCTTTCAGTACGTTCTCCCAACTCTTACGTTTTGCGCCCGACCTGATCAGGCTGCGAGGCGATCAAAGTGTTTACAAGCTCGTATCAAAGTACATCAAGAACGAGGAATTGCGGCAAGCTGTGAGCTTCCACCCACTGCTGATTGGTGGGAATCCCTGCACCGCCAGCAGCCTTTATTCGCTGATCTCACACCTGGAAGTGACCGGTGGCGTGTGGTCAGCAATGGGCGGGACTGGGCGAATTGTCGAATCGCTAGGGAACCTCATTCGCGGTCAAGGCAGCGACATTCATCTCAATGCTGAAGTCGATCAGATCACTACAGAAAATCGACAAGTTACCGGTGTCAGACTGAAGTCTGGCGAGCATATTGCCGCCAACCTTGTGGTTTCCAACGCCGACTCGGCATGGACGTATAAATACCTCCTCTCTGAGACAACAAAGCGTAAGTGGACTGAACGCCGCATCGACAAGGCACACTTCTCTAATGGTTTGTTTGTTTGGTATTTCGGCACCAAAAAGCAGTATCCCGATATCCCACACCATTCGATTATTCTCGGACCGCGCTACAAAGGTTTGCTGACAGACATCTTCAAACACAAGAAGCCGACTGAAGACTTTAGTCTTTACCTGCATCGCCCCACGGCAACCGACCCCTCAATGGCACCGGAAGGCTGCGATGCTTTTTACGCGCTGGTTCCGGTACCGCACCTGGACTCCGGCACAGACTGGACGACTCACGCAGAGACTTTTCGTCGAGCCGTCCAAGACCGCCTGGAAGAGACCGGCATCCCCGGCTTAGGTGACAATCTCGCAACGTCTCTCATGCTGACACCGCTCGACTTTCAAAACCGACTTAACTCGGTCAAAGGTGCTGGGTTCTCGCTTGAACCTCGAATCACTCAAAGTGCTTATTTCCGCCCTCACAACAAGAGTGAGGAAGTTGACGGTCTCTACTTGGTGGGCGCGGGGACGCATCCTGGCGCTGGTATGCCGGCTGTTCTTTCATCTGCGAAGGTGATCGATAACCTGATTAAGGCGCCAAGTCATGCAAGCCAATAAGTTTCTACCCACGCCCAGTACAGACATGGGTCTGTGCAAAGAGCAGCTGTCTAACGGATCACGCTCGTTCTACTTCGCATCTCATTTGTTGCCGTCGGTGATGCGGCACGCAGCCTGCGGACTCTATGCCTTCTGCCGCGAGGCCGACGACATGGTCGATGAGGGTGAAGACCCTAAGAAAGCCTTAGAAATTCTTCACTATCGTCTTGATCGTATTTATGAGGTCAAGCCTCAATACAAGGCGACCGATCGAGTACTGACTCAGATCGTACACACTTACCATATGCCACGGGCACTGTTGAACGCCCTCCTCGAGGGTTTTGCCTGGGATGCTGACGGCAAAATATATCACTCCATAGAAGACGTTTATGACTACAGCGCTCGGGTCGCAGGCGCTGTCGGCATCATGATGTCGGTGCTTATGGGTGTCCGGGATGCGAAGACACTCGCGCGCGCCGCAGATCTTGGCACTGCAATGCAGCTGACCAATATTGCCCGCGACGTTGGCGAGGACGCTCGGCTTGGTCGAATCTATTTGCCGCTCGACGAGTTGCGATCGGAGGGTGTGGATCCCGCCCAAATGCTTGCAAACCCAGCGTACACAGACGGTGTTGGTAGGGTCGTCAAACGATTGCTCGAGCGTGCCGACTGGCTCTATACGCGATCGGATCACGGGATTGCGCAACTGCCCCGCAAATACCAGCCAGGCATCCGTGCTGCACGTAAGCTCTACGCGGCTATTGGCGACAAAGTAATTGAGAATAACTACAACTCAATTGACCAACGCGCCATTGTGGGTACAAGAAGGAAGCTTGGTCTGCTCTCATCCGCGGTTGTGTTCGCACAACCTCACAGTAACGCTCTAAACACCCCTGCACTGCCTCAGAATCAGTTTTTGATCGACGCGGTCGTGGAGACCGGTGCCACTGCGCCGCCCATTACGGCAGACCCATTCAAAGCGCGAACGCTGTGGATGCTCGATCTATTTGAGACTCTTGGAGAACGGGACCGCGATGCGCAAACCGCGCGCATCCGATAACCAATACAAAATCTTGCGCATTCTAAAGGGCAGCAAGCGCTGAACCCACTTAGACGAGAAGCGCCCTAAGTCCAAGCTTTCGTGCATCACGCTATTCCCGGACGCATCCAGAAGATGGCTACGGGTATAAAAAGGCGTGTCTTCTAAGGTTTTTCCTACCGTAAATCCTTGATAACTGCGCGCAGGTCGATCCACCCGCCAGACCGGCCCAACATTCAAATCGCGTCGTGGCGCAGAATGCTCAGCCGCAAGCCCTTCTGACGCGTTTCCAAACAGCGTCATCAAACAGGTTTCGCCGTCAGACGCATGCGCTTCATAGACAATACGACAGTGTTGATCGTCAATCGCGGCGCGCGACCAATGCCAGTGATCAAAGGTTTGCTCTAACGGTACCGTCCCACCATTGGTGTCGACGTAGGCCGAACCACTCCATGACACTTGAGGTGCATCAAGCTCAACGCGCAAAGACGCCGTTGGTGCAATGGGCCACCAACGGTGCTCGCCGCCCGTGTGAAGTGCATAACACTCGGAAGTCGTCTCTGGGATATCGACGACAACCTTACCTCGAATAGGGCGACGAAATGGCGCTGATCGCTCATCAAGCGTCACAACAAGGCTATTGCCATCATACGACATGGCAGACGGCCCAATCTTAATGGAGGAAGCACTCGT